>NZ_AP024849.1:4728750-5060000 GCF_019977655.1 Clostridium gelidum | reverse complement strand
ATGATTGCAAGAACTACAGTTGTATATGGATGGGATTTAGATTCTAAAAATTTTATAATGCAATTGATACAAAATTTAAGTGAAAATAAAACTATGAAAATTCCTACTGATCAGATTAGTAGTCCAACGTATTGTCCTAATTTAGCTCAAATGATTAAAGAAAGCTGCGATAAAGGAATTAATGGTATATTTAATATGGTTGGAAGTAATGTTATGGATAGATATAATTTTGCTTTAAGAGCAGCAGAAATATTAGATTTAAATCAAAAATTATTAATTCCAATAGAAACAAAAACATTAGGACAAATTGCTAAAAGACCACTTAATGCAGGATTAAAAGTAGAGAAAATATCAAAAATATTAAATAACAAGCCGATGAGTGTTTTAGAAGGGCTTATAGAAGTAAAAAAACTTTATGACAAATATAAAGTTGAACAGTGTGAGGAGGTAGCCTATGAATAATGCATTTAATAATATTTATTCAGGCAAAAAAGTGCTTATAACAGGTCATACTGGTTTTAAAGGGTCATGGCTTTCAATATGGTTAAAAAAGCTTGGAGCAGAAGTTATAGGATATTCTTTAGACCCCCCCACAGATCCATCTATGTTTAGAATATGTAGATTAGATGAAAGAATTACAAATATAATTGGTGATATAAGGGATGAGGCAAGGTTAACAAATGTTTTTAAGGAATATCAACCAGAGATAGTTTTTCATTTAGCGGCACAGCCACTTGTGAGATATTCATACAATTTTCCTAAGGAAACTTATGAAACTAACGTAATGGGAACTGTTAATTTACTAGAAGCTGCAAAAAAAGTTAATAGCGTAAAAGCTGTTGTGGTTATTACTACTGATAAGTGCTATGAAAATAAAGAATGGATTTACGGATATAGAGAAACTGATCCTATGGGCGGATATGATCCATATAGTTCAAGTAAAGGATGTGCAGAATTAGTAGTATCAGCTTATAGAAATAGTTTCTATAGAGAAAATGGCATAGCATTGGCTTCTGCCAGAGCGGGTAATGTAATAGGTGGAGGCGATTGGGCGGAGGATAGGTTAATTCCAGACTTTATTAGGTCAGTATCTGAAAATAGGCCTATATTAATAAGAAATCCACTGGCTACACGACCATGGCAACATGTATTAGAGCCTTTATCTGGTTATTTGAGATTAGGTGCATTAATGCTTAATAATAAAGAAAAATACAGCAATGGATGGAATTTTGGACCTAGTGATACAAATATATTAAATGTAGAAGATATTTTAAAACTTTGTATAAATTGTTTTGGTAAGGGAAGTATTCAAGTAGATGAGTTAGAACATCGACATGAAGCTAATTTATTGAAACTTGATAGTACTAAAGCAAGAAATTATTTAAATTGGTGTCCAGTATACAATGCCAATCAAGCTGTTGAAAATACAATACTATGGTATAAAAGGTATTATAAAAATAGAGATGAAAGTATGTATGAATATACTTTAAATCAAATAGAAGATTATGAAAGGCATTAAAGATGAAAGCTGACAATAATGAACAGTTTAAAAATAATAATAAAGAAGAAATTGAATGTTATTGGACTAAAACCTCTATAAAAGAAGAAAATGAAAATTTTTGGAATAAAAGCTTTATAGTTGAGTTTTGGGAGGGGATATTTAGGGTTTTAAGTACAATTTCGATCTTCTCACTTATTAGAAGGATAGATATTGTAAATAAGCATGGAGTACATATTTTTAAAAGTTATAGATTTGTTGATAGTTGGGTATTATCTAATCTAATTATGTCACTCATTTCTCCAATAATTTTATATTACTTAGATACTAAATATAAAGTAATATTCTATATAATTGGTGTATATTCCATAGAAAGAATTTTTGAAATTATAGTCTATCAAGTTAATGTATTATTATTTGATGGATATAGAAAAAGAAAAGAAGGCAATAGTTATGAGATATATTCTGTAACGAGAATGGTTATTAGCCTTCTGCAAAATTATGTTGAAATAATCTTTTGGTATTCTACTATTATAATAACAACTATAAAATTATTTTCGGAACTGTCAATTTCTTTAGGTGATATCATTATTTCTAGTATATTATGTATGACAACCTATAACATGGATATAGTAAGCAAAGTTAATGATTCCGTTGGAAGTGTAATATCTAATATAATATTTTTTGAAATAATTTGTGGATTTTTAATGACACTAATTTCATTATCAAGATTTATAGGATTATTACCAAGCGTTAAAGAAAGAGATAAACGATAATAATATTATATTAGTTCAAGTAAATGGAGGAGAAAAATGTTTGAAAATAAAACAGAAAATGAAGCAAGACAAGAAATCTTAAATTTAGTAAAACAATACTATAATCAATTTCTTAAAAAAGATACAACATTCAAGGTTGGAGACAGAATATCATACTCTGGAAGAATTTTTGATGAAGATGAAGTATGTAGTTTAGTTGATAGCTCATTAGATTTCTGGCTTACAATGGGGAGATATTCTGATAGATTTGAAAAGGAATTTGCAGAATTTCTTGGAACTAAGTATTGTTCTGTAGTGAATTCAGGTTCATCTGCTAATTTAATTGCTTTTGCTGCATTGACTTCTCCATTACTTAAGGAACGAAAAATAAATAAAGGTGATGAAGTTATAACCGTCGCAGCTGGATTTCCAACAACTGTTGCTCCTATAATTCAATATGGTGTAGTGCCAGTTTTTGTGGATGTTACAATTCCTGAGTATAATATAGATATTAATATGCTTGAAGAGGCATTGTCAAATAAGACAAAGGCTGTTATGGTTGCACATACCTTAGGGAATCCATTTAATCTTTATAAAGTAAAGGAGTTTTGCGATAAACATAATCTTTGGCTTATAGAAGATAATTGTGATGCTCTTGGATCGAAATATTGCATTAATGGAGAATGGAAATATACGGGAACTATAGGGGACATAGGGACATCTAGTTTTTATCCACCACATCACATTACTATGGGGGAGGGTGGTGCAGTCTATACTGATAATTCACTGCTTAATAAGATAATTAAATCTATGAGAGATTGGGGGCGGGATTGTGCATGCCCATCTGGAGTCGATAATTTGTGTGAAAACAGATTTAATGGACAATCTGGTGAATTACCTAAAGGCTATGACCATAAATATGTATATTCACATTTTGGATATAATCTAAAAATAACTGATATGCAAGCTGCAATTGGATGTGAGCAAATCAGAAAGCTACCATTTTTTATAGAAGCAAGGAAGAATAATTGGATTAGATTAAGAGAAGGACTTAATTGTCTTTCAGATAAAATTATTTTACCTAAGTTAGATGAAAATACTGAACCATCATGGTTTGGATTTTTGATAACTTTAAAAGATGATAGTGGTATTAGTAGAGAAGGCTTTGTAAGATATCTTGAAGATAAAGGAATTCAAACTCGTATGCTTTTTGCAGGAAACTTAATTAAGCAGCCTTGCTTTGATGAAATGAGAGAATCAGAAGCTGGATATAGAATAGTAGGAAATCTTAAAAATACTGATAAAATAATGAATGATACATTCTGGATTGGAGTATATCCTGGAATGGATGATGATAGACTTGAATATATGATAAAGGTTATTAAAGAATATTTTTATTTTAGATAGATATTTTCTTTAGGTTCCAGCTCTTGTAGCATTAATATGCTTAATGACGAAAATGATATTTTACTACAAATTGTAACAAAATTAAATACAGTAGAGTTAATTAATAACTTCTTAGATACAAAAGATATAAATATATATGGTACTGGAGAGCAAACTAGAAATTTGCTGTATGTTAAAGATTGTGCTAGATTTGTAGTTGAATCAGGTTATAATGATAACGTAAATGGAGAAATTCTTAATGCAGAAACAGGAAGAGATGTAACAATTAATGAACTTGCTAAAATAATTTCTAATAATAGAGTAAACATAAATCACGTAAGCATATTCACCCTCAAAGTGAAATGATGAAATTGAAATGTAACTATGATAAGGCAAAAAAACTTATTGGATGGGAACCACAATATAGTTTAGAAGAGGGGATAAAAGAGACAGAAGAGTGGATAAAATGTTGATTTCCACTCTCCTTTGTACACAATATTTATATTTTTAAAATATTGTTTATTTTATATGCACCCAAATCACTCATGTGATCAAAATCTCTAAAGTCCTCATCATTAAATAGATTATTATTTAAATCTATAAATTCAAGTTTACTTTCCTTATTTAAGCTTTCAATTATATCATAATACTCTTCCTTGAATCTTTTATCTAAAAATTTATTATAATACTTTGATGTTGGGAAATTTACTATTACAGGTTGTACATTTCTTTTTTTCAAATATATTAAAAATTCACTTAATAAAGCTTTATTTTCTTCTTTAGTTATTTGATATTGAATCAATTTATTATGCTGTTCTGCTCTAACTTTACCAAGCAAATATTTTTCTTCAGCATCTAGTAAATCTAAATTTTTATCACCCAATAAGCTTAATGATTGCCTTGTTATAGAACTAGTAAAGTAACTTTTATTACTATCATAAATAAGTTTACTTAAGCAATTATATAGTGCATCTATATTGAATATTGCTCTGCTTAACGTATCAACATGTTCATTAAGATTTATAATGCTTTTCGTATTAACATATTCATAATGATGACTATCCTCAAATATAGGATAAAATATCTTTTCTATTCCAATAGCTTCATTGTTTTTTGATTTTGATAAGTCAAAATGAAAGGTCCAATAGCCAGTTCCAATATAGCATTTTCTAATGGTACTATTATAGTCTATGATTTCCTTAGCTATTTTAATTGAGTAGTATATATCTTGAGAAGACAAACTTAAATTTACGATATTCTCATTGAGTTTTGTATCATCAATTCCATTCAAAGAATAAGAATGTCCAACAAAAATTTCATGTGTGTTATTATTTTTTGCTTTAGTAATTGAATTGACAAGATAATTGTAATCATAATTATTGTAGAATAACTTATCTACCAATATAAACGTATTATTTATGTATTTATCATAATATATTATTTTATCAAATAAACTAGTTAAATCATGATTTTGTGAAGTAGCTTCTTCACTTAAGATTAAGACATCGAATTCATGTTTTTTCTTTTTAAAGACATTTTCAACATCTAACGAAATACAAATGAAATTTATATTTTTATTAATTATATTTGGAATTAATTCATATCTATCTATACCTACAAAATAAACATTTATTTTGTAGCTTTTATCAATAATATCAGCCATTATTAATTGATTATTCGTAATATTTATATATCTTTCTATAAAGTTATTTAGATTATATTCCTGACTATTTGAAAAATTAATAATATCAATCAGTAAGTTTTCTGCAATATCAAAGCTCTGTATATAAGAATACTGTGGATTCTCTTGAATAAACTCTGATAATTTGTTAATTACCGAGAACATTTCATTTTCACTATCTGCTTTTTCAGCCGCAATACATAATTCTTTTAACAAGTCAATATTGTATATGTGCTTATCTATAGTATAATCAATCATATTTAACAACTCCTAATAAATGTATATTATTATTTTATATAAATAGTTATTTTTCTGTCAGTGCATAACTTAAATTATATAACATTTGTAGATTTTTTAGAAGTTAAATTTTTAATGCTGGAACAGGAAGAAATGTTACTATTAAAGAACTTTCTCAAATAATATCTAAGAATAGAGTAAATATAAATCATGTTAAGCATATTCATCCTCAAAGCGAAATAATGAAATTGAAATGTAACTATTCTAAGGCGAAAAAACTTATTGGATGGGATAAAAGAAACTGAAGCGTCGATAAGTAGTAATAATAGTATTTGTCGTTAAAAATTAGTTTGAATAAGATTTAGTCTTGCTTTGGCTTTATATAATCTTGAAATTCATAATTTGGAAGAACCGGTTAAAGCACTTGATAGTGAAAGCAGAAGAATAGAAGATAGTAAGATATTAGAATAAGTATCAGTAGCCGGGTAAAGAATGGCTATTGATGCTTATTTTATTGTATATATTGGATGTGATTATATCTGTGTTTAAATAAATATGGTAGAATAAATACATGATAGAGCAAAAAGGATAGTTGAAGCTTATTATAAAAAAGACAAAGAAGAAATTATAATATTGAATAATTTTTACTGTGATCCTTTAAATTAAGGAAGGAAATTACTATGTGATGGATGAAAGAGAAGAACTAATACAACAATTAAAAGCAGAACTTCAATGGGTAAAGTATAGAACAAGAATGTTAGACATAATTGAGGAAAAGCTATTAAAAATGAGAAAAATGGCAGAAATAGCTATAGAGGAAAATCTTAGTTCAGATGAAACTCAGGCTATAAATTCTGAAATCAAAGATTTAGAAGAACAGGTTAAAGCGCTTGATAGTGAAAG
Source organism: Clostridium gelidum (assembly GCF_019977655.1). Taxonomy (NCBI): domain Bacteria; kingdom Bacillati; phylum Bacillota; class Clostridia; order Eubacteriales; family Clostridiaceae; genus Clostridium; species Clostridium gelidum. The sequence goes on along the minus strand of NZ_AP024849.1, from coordinate 5,053,540 downwards.
TAGAAGAATAGAAGATGGAAAGATATTAGAATGAGCATCAATGGCTACGGAAATAGCTATTGGTGCTTAGTTTATTGTATGGGTGTGTTTGATGTAAATGGTGTAGAATAAAACCTAATTTTCTGATAAAATAAAAGTATACAAACATGAATATAATGAAGTACAATAGTCAAATCTAAATATAGAGGATGTGATAGAATGCCTAGGAAAAAAGTGAAAATAATAGATGATAAATTCATAATGTCCCCTAAATATGATTTTGTATTTAAGTATATATTTGGAAATGAGAAACATAAAGACCTTCTAATAGCACTTCTAAGTGATATATTGGTTTTACCAGAAGAAGAATTTGAAGGAATAGAAATAATAAATAGTGAACTGCTAAAGGAATTTAAGGAAGATAAAAAAGGGATACTTGATGTACGAGTAAAAACAAAAGTAGGCAAGCAAATAGATGTTGAGATACAAATACTACCAACAGAATACATGGCAGAGCGCACTATGTTTTACTGGAGTAAGATGTATACAAGTCAAATAAAGCCAGGAGACACATATGATAAGCTCAAGAAATGTGTAACTATAAACATAGTAGACTTCAAGTGTACACCACTGAAGAAGCTCTACTCAAGCTATCATTTAACAGAAGACGAAACAGGATATAGATTGACGGATATACTTGAAGTGCATTTCTTGGAAATACCAAAGCTATTTGATAATGATATTGAGAGAAATGAAAATGACCCAATAGTTCAATGGATGGAATTCTTAGATGCAAAATCGAAAGGTGTGATGGAAATGTTAGCAGAAAAGAATAAGGATATAAAGAAAGCCTATGACTTATTGAAGATAATAAGTAAGGATGAAAAAGCTAGAATATTGTATGAAGCTAGACAAGCCGAAATCAGTGACCAATTGACTAGGATAAAGTCGGCAGAAGAAAAGGGTGCAACAGAAAATGCGATTGAAAATGCTACCAATTTTCTAAGACTTGGAGTAAGTGAAGAAATAGTTGCTAATGGTACAGGATTACCAATAGAAAAGATACTAGAAATAAAAAAGAAAATGGTGCACTAGAAAATATCTCGCAATGTTACCTGGTATCTGGTGATTTATCGAAGGAGAAAATACTTGATATTTTAAGTAATTATAGTATTAAAGTTAAAAAACAAATATTGGAGGGCTAACTATTGATATAGCACAATTATCAATGGTAATGAGTTAATCAAGGGTACAAGAATCTGTTGGGCATAGCGGTGATGATGATGGCTATGGATACTGGCAAGGGAAATGCTAAACGGATGACAGAAATGATAAAGAATTCTGCAGTAGCACATAATCTAGGAAATTACTTGGATTTTAGTTTTAATATAGATGTATGGAAGAGAAGAACTAAAGCAAGAATTGAAATTGGAGTTACAGTGGGTGCAGTACAGACAAGAGATGCTGGATATCATTGAGGAAAAGTTACTGCAAATCAGAGGAATAGTAGATTGATTAAAGAGGTAAACCTTACTAAAGAAGAAATAATATCATTAAATGTTAGACTAAAGAACTTAGCAGCACGGGTTAAAGCATTAGATGGTGAAAATAGAAGAATAGAGGATGAAAAAGTATTGGAATGAGCATCAATGGCTGGAGTAATAGCTATTGGTGTTTATTTTGTCGCATGGGTTATGATATAAATGGTGTGGAATAAAATCTAAATTTCTGATAAAATAAAGTTATAGAAAGACTAAAATATAGAATGTTGAAACAGAAAGGAAGTGCTTCTAGTGGCTATAAACGCTATTAATAACAAAGTATATACTTATGTTGATTATCTAACTTTTACAGAAAATGACTCCATAGAAATTATTGAAGGGAGAATCTTAGCAATGTCACCGGCACCATCAAGAATACATCAAAAAATAATATCTAAAATTATAACAGAATTGAATAATTATATAACTTCTAATAATGGGGAATGTGAAGTTTATCCTGCTCCCTTTGATGTGATTTTAGTTAATGATGATGAAGAGGTTGATAATAGCAAAAATATAGTTCAGCCAGATATTTCAGTAATATGTGATAAGGATAAATTAAATGATAAAGGTTGCATTGGTTCTCCAGATATGATAATTGAAGTAGTATCTCCTTATAATCCTAATAATGACTATATAAAAAAGCTTAATCTATATGATAAATATAAAGTTAAAGAATATTGGATTGTAAATCCTATGAAGAATACTATATTGGTTTACACATTAGAAGATGATAATGGGTATGGTATGCCTGTTAATTACACATTTAAAGATAAAGTAAAAGTAAATATTTATGAAAATCTTCAAATAGATTTTAACTCATTTAACTGATAATGCTACTTTCATGAAATAGAAGAACGTATCTCCATCGCAAGGGCAACTGTGACTTGGAATAAAAAGTAAAATAATTAGTTTAATAAAAATATAGAAAGTGAAAGAGCATCAGTAGCTAATACAGTAGTTACTGATGCTTATTTTTGTAGCTTGAGTGTTGAGGGCGTAACGTTAGAAAAAAGACGTTTTATCATAAATTCCTATATGCCTAAGTGTATATTTAGGTAATCTTGGCAATCTTCAAGAACATACATAGGATCTACAGTAGGATATATCTTGTAATTTCTTAATAAATGTTCAACATCAGTAAGTAGTTATGAAACAGAAGAATGTATTAAAATAGCTGAAGAAATTTATAAAATAGACTCACTACGCTAACAAGCTCGAGCTAAATCCATCACAAGGTTACCAGTATAGTTTACAAGAATTGAATAAAGGAAAATATAATAGAGGTGTATTGCTAAAGATATTTTTTATCATTACGACAATAAAGTATAGTTAGATATATGGCACAAAATAGACTAGAATAAGGATTTGTTATTTTTTTAATTATACATTAGTAAATGATTAAGAGAAAGGATTTGATTTTATGGATATAGGCACAATATCAACAGGTATGCATCAAGCTGCTATTCAAAGTGCAGTTTCTATATCAGTTATGAAGTTGGCAATGAATAATGGAAGCCAAGAAGCAACTCAGATGACAGACATGATAAGTAATATGGCTGTGGATACGAGCAAAGGTATGAACATAGATGCAAGAGTATAATTTTAATGGGGAATGAACGGGGATAATGTAATGAAATTTCATAGTTATTATTTACCATTTATTCTTAAAAAGGAGGTTTTAAAGTGAGACTTAGTCATAATATGTTTTCATTGAACATATATAAAAATTATAAAAATACGCTTTCTGATAATGCTAAAGCACTAAACAATGTAAGTACTGGTAGCAAATTAAGTTCTGCAGCAGATAATCCTAATAAAATAGGTAAGAGTGAAACTCTAAAAATACAGGTATTAACTTATGATGCTGCAAGTAAAAATATTCAAGATACTAATTCTTTAATTCAAACTTTTGATAGCTCACTTCAAGAAATGAATAATAATCTGGTTAGAATGAAGGAATTAGCAGTTAGTGCCGGATCTGGAGCTTTAGCGCCTGATGATAAGAAAATTATCCAAAGTGAAATTGACAGTATAAAAGCCAATATAAATGAGTTAGCTAATAATACTGAATTTAATGGAGTTAAATTATCAGATTCTACCTTAACTGGTGAAAATGTTTCAACAATAAAAACAAGTATTGGAAATATGGATGATGAAAATATGGATATACCGTTTTACAATGTTAGTGCAGAGAACTTAGGGATTAGTACTGTAAATGTAAATGATATAGATGCAGGTAATGAGGCGATTGATAAGGCTGTTGAAATGGTTGGTAAAGTAAGAAGTAAATATGGTTCAATACAAAAACGATTAGAAGGTACAGCGGATTATTTAAGCAGTAAAAGTATTAACACTGAATCAGCTCAAAGTAGGATTGGGGATGCTGATATTGCAGAAGAAATGATGAAATATTCGACAAGTCAAATATTGATACAATCATCAATCGGATTAATGGCACAAAGCAATAATTTCCCTAAAGATGCTTTGAAAATTTTAGAAAATGTTAAATAGCTATAATATAAAATACCTAAAAATGTGATATATATTAAAAAAGTAGCTAAAATTAGTCGCATTAAATTTTATATTTGTTTAAGTTTGTTATATTTTGGTGACTATAATTGCATAGTCACCTTTTGTTTTTAGAAAATTATTATAAAGTCAAATCTTAAATAATTTTATAATAGTATAAATATATAGTCTTAAAGTCAAATTTCTTAACAATATATCATTAATTAATAGAATAATATGTTAAAAAAAATAAAAAAAGTTACCATTACTAAATAAAGTAGCGAAGATATTAAAAAAAGATATAGATAAAATACTTTAATTATTCTATAATTAAGTTATCAATAAATATGAAGAAAATACAAAGAATTTAGGTGAGTTAAGATTATTGAGGAAAATATTCAATTTTACAAGTTATAGTTAATAAGGTAAAATTGCTATTTATAGAAGAAATTTTTGATTTTTATGAAAATAAATGGGGAAATGTGAGGATGTAAAATTATGGAGATTCAATCTATTAGTTCTGATGCTTCTTATGATTTAATTAAATCAGGACTTAAGGCATCAAATACTAGGGCAAAAGCAATTGCCAACAACATGGCCAATATTAATACTAAGGATTATAAGAAATTCAATGTGGTTTTTGAAGAGAATTTAAAAAAGGAAGAGAAGTCTTCAGAATTTCAATTAAAGAGAACTAATTCTGCTCATTTTGCTGGTAGTAATTCAAAAAATGAAGATAATATATCAATAGAACAAGATAAAAGTACTAGCATGAGAAGCGATGGTAATAATGTTGACTTAGATCTTGAAAAAGTTAACCAAGCTGCCAATACATTAAAGTATAATGCTTTAATTACTAGTATAAATAGCAAATTTAATAATTTGAAAACTGTAATTAGATAAGATAAAGAATTTTTATTACTTAATGACAAATAAATTAAATTATTATGACGATTTTTATGAAATGGGGGGATTATGAATGAACGCATTTAGTTCTATGCAAATAAGTGCAACAGGTCTTTCAGCAGAAAGATTAAGAATGGATACTATAACTTCTAATATGGCAAATGCAAGTACAACAAGAAGTGCTGATGGAAGTGGACCATATGTTAGAAAGATAGCTGTATTTCAAGAAGCTCTTGATGCTAAAAAGGAAGCGGCTGGAGTTAAGGCAGTGAAAATTGAAAAAGATAACTCACCTTTAAGAAAAGTATATAATCCAACTCATCCAGATGCGGATAAAACAACAGGATATGTTACCATGCCAAATGTTAATGTATTAAATGAAATGGCTGATATGATGGTAGCAACAAGGTCTTATGATGCTAACATTGATACTTTTAGTGCTTTAAAAAGCATGTTTTCAAAAGCTTTAGAAATTGGGAAGTAGGGAGGATTTGAAATATGAGAATAGAGGATAGTTATTTATTAAATGAAGTGCAATTTAACAATAAATTTCAAAATGTTGGAAATAATAAAAGCAGTGATAAAAGTAAAGAAGAAAAAATCAATTCAGTTGGGTTTGGAGATGTTCTGAAAGAATATATGAATGACACTAACGATAAGATGCTTAAATCTAATGCAACTACAACAAGTTTTATTAAGGGCGAAGATGTTAATATTGATGAAGTTATGATAAAGGCACAAGAAGCTAGTCTAAGCTTACAATTTTTAACTCAAACTAGAGACAAGCTATTGGAAGGATATAATCAATTATCAAGGTTGCAATTGTAGTAAGGTGAGGAGAGCTAAATAATGAAAAAACTTTTAGAAAAAGTTAAGGGGCTTTTGGAAAAGTTTAAATCCCAGAGTAAGAAAATAAAAATTGCTATAGTAGTAGCAATTATAGCAATTATTATAGCAATTATAAGTGGACTTTTTTATTCCTCTTCTAATAAATATCAGATTTTATTTTCTGACCTTGATGCAACAGATTCGCAAACAGTAGTAAATACTTTAACGGAAAGCAAAACAGAATACAAAATAGAAGGTAATAGTATTTTGGTTCTGAAAGATAAAGTTTATGAATTAAGAATGAAATTAGCGCCAAATCTAACATCTGGAAGTAAAGGCTATGAACTTATGGATAGTGGAAGCTCTTTTGGTATGACAGATGAAGAATTTAAAATTAAAAAACTTAGAATGCAACAAGGGGAATTAGAGAAAACTATAAAAGCTTTTCCTCAAGTGGAAGATGCAAGAGTACATATTACTGAGGCTAAAGATTCTGTTTTTGCAAAAGACAAAGAGCCTGGAAAAGCTGCTGTTGCATTAACTTTAAAAAAAGGAACTAAAATTACTGAAGATCAAGTTAAAGCAATAGTAGCAATAGTATCAGGAAGTGTAGACAATATTCCAAGGACAAATATAGATGTTGTAGATCAGAATATGAAATTACTTACTAAAGATATTAATAATGATGAAAATAATCCAGCAAGTTCAGAAGAAATAGCAAAACAACAAGATGCAGAAAAGGTAGATGAAGATAGACTTGAAAAGAAAATTGTCGAGTTGTTGGAACCAAGATTTGGCGTAAATAAAGTTAAAGCAACTGTTAATGTTAATTTAGACTTTGACTCAAAGCAAGAGACCAAAAAAGTAGTTGATCCAAATAAAGTTATTATAAGTCAAGAAAATTCTAAAGAAGCTAATACTTCAGATGCAGGAAAAGCTACAGCTCAAAGCCCTGTAGATAATAATATGCAAAATCAAATAACTACTAATAATGGTGGAAATTCAACTTCAAGTAAAGACAACCAAAAGACTAACTATGAAATTGGTAACAGTGAATCAAAGGTTATAAGTTCACCAGGAGAAACTAAAAGGCTTACAGCTGCAGTTATGGTTAATGGAGATTTAGATGATGCAACTAGACAACAACTTGAAAGCTTTGTAGGAAATGCAATAGGATTAAATACACTTAGAGGAGATCAAGTTCAAGTGGTTGGAATGCCATTTGATACAACGATTGAAGATAAAGCTAAGGCAGACGAAGCAGCCGCAAGTGCAGGAGCAGCAACAACTAGCAAAAATACAATGACTATTATTGCTGGAGTTTTAGGAACATTAGTTTTAGGATTACTTATTTTCTTAATTGTAAAGAGAAGAAAGAAGAAGAAGGTAGAAAATGATCAATTATTAGATACATTAATAGATGATAGTATAATCCCTAAAGAACCAGAGACTTTTGAACCAATAGAATTTGAATCTAGATCACAAAAGACTCATTTAGAAAATGAGATTAAGAAATATGCAATAGAAAAGCCAGAACAAGTTGTAGATATAATCAGATCATGGTTGACTGAAAATGAGAGGTAGGTGATAGCTATGGCAAAAGAAGCAGTTGCATTAACAGGAGTTCATAAGGCGGCAATATTATTTATAACACTTGGGCCTGAAGCATCATCTGGAATATTGAAAAAATTGCCAGAAGCTGATATTCAAAAAATAACTTATGAAATTGCTAATATCACATCAGTTACGCCAGAACAAAGGGAAGAAATATTAAATGAATTTTTACAAATAAATAAAGCTAGAGAATATATAATTGAAGGTGGTATGGATTATGCTAAGCAATTATTATCAAAGGCATTAGGAAATCAAAGAGCAAGCGAAATATTGGAAAAAGTATCAGAGGCTACTGCTCAATACAGACCTTTTTCAATTGCAAGAAAGGCAGATTCTCATCAATTATTAAATGTAATTATATCAGAACAACCTCAAACTATTGCACTCATTTTATGTTATCTTCAAGCAGATAAAGCTGCACAAGTAATGGCAGAGTTACCAGAAGAAACACAAAGTGAAGTTGCTTACAGAATAGCAACCATGAATAATACTTCACCTATGGTAATTAAAGAAATAGAATCTGTACTTGAAAGTAAATTATCTTCAGTAGTAAGAACTGAGATGACATCTTTGGGTGGAGTAGAAACTTTAGTTAATATATTAAATGCAGTTGATAGAACAACTGAAAAAAATATTACTGAAGGTTTAGAAAGAGAAGATGCAGAACTTGCTGATAAAGTTAAAAGTTCAATGTTTGTATTCGAAGATATTCTTTCTCTTGATGATGTATCTATTCAAAGAATACTTAGAGAAGTTGAAGTTAACGATCTTTCACTTGCACTTAAAGGATGTTCTGATGAAGTGGCTAATAGTATTTACAAGAATCAATCAAAGAGAGCTGCTGCTTCATTAAAGGAAGATATGGAATTCTTAGGACCAGTAAGACTTATGGATGTTGAAAAAGCACAACAAAAGATTGTTTCTGTTATTAGAAGGTTAGATGATGCTAACGAAATCATCATTGCAAGAGGTGGAGAAGATGCAATCATCGTATAGTTTAATAAAGAATGGTTTTGCAAAGGAAGGCGAAAGTAAAGTTATTTCAACAGAGTATGTTAGGCCAAAAGCAATGTTTGAAGAACTTTTAGAAGAACAAGCAGTTGAAGAAGAAGAAACGGTCATAGTAAAAGTTCCTCAAATTGATCCGGAAGAACTTCTAAGGCGTTATGAAGATATTGGACATAGAATAATACAAGATGCCAAACGAGAAAAACAAGTTATTGATTTAAGAGCACAAATGGAGGCAAATGCGGCAGAAAAGAAGGCTTATGAAACAGGATATGAACAAGGACTTCAAAATGGATATGATGACGGATATAAAAAGGCTTATGATGAAACAATTGAGGTAGCAAAAGCAGAGGCAGCAGATATTGTTAGTAAAGCAGAATTACTTTTGAAGTCTGCACATGAAAATTATTCAAAATATTTAGAAGCTAAAAAAGTGGATGTAGTAAAATTAGCATTAGAGATAGCTGAAAATATTGCAAAAAAAGCATTAAGTAATGATGATTCAATGAATTTAATTATTGAAGAGGCTTTTAAAATTTCAAAAGGTGAAGATAATGTTATTTTAAAAGTAAATTCGATTCATGTGGAAGAATTAAAATCTGAAGTTCAAAGATGGAAGATGTCATATGGAATAAAGGATGAGATTTTTATAATTACTGATGATTTTATGGAACCAGGAAATGCAATTTTGGAAAAACCTAGTGGAATAGTTAAAGTAGGTGTAGATACTGGGATGGAACAAATACGAGAAGCTTTATTCAGTTAACAATTAACAATTAACAATTAACAGTTGAGGAAAAAATCTCAAAGAGAAAGTTCGAGTAGCCAAATATGAAATTTGGACTCTCACTTTTCCTACGGAGTTTTTAAATTATATATTTAAAGAAATTTCATAGAAATTTTATCATACATTGTCAACTGTCAACTGTTAACTTTTACTTGAATTAAGGGGGTAGTTCTATATGTTGGAGTTAGACTTAGATTTTAACAAGTTAATTAAAAAAGTCAATAGTATATCAACAATATATAGTGAGGGCGTTGTTAAAAAAGTAATAGGGCTTACTATAGAAGTACAAGGTATTAAGGCATTTGTTGGTGAACTTTGTGTAATATATAATGAGAAAAATACTCCTGTAAATTGTGAAGTTGTAGGATTTAGAGATGAATTCATAATTCTTATGCCTCTTGATGAACTTATAGGAATTTCACCAGGTTGCAAAGTTGTACCACAACATAAACCATTAAGTGTTAAATGTTCAGATAAATTACTTGGACATATAATTGATGGACTTGGTAATCCTCTAGATTGCGATATCATATCAATGGAAGGTGAAGATTATCCTCTAGAAAATGATGCTCCAGATCCATTAAAAAGAAAACGAATAAGAGATATAATGCCAACTGGAGTTAGAGCAATAGATGGATTTTTAACTTGTGGAGATGGACAGAGAATTGGTATTTTTGCAGGTAGTGGTGTTGGTAAAAGTACAACTCTCGGAATGATAGCAAGAGAAGCTAAGGCTGATGTTAATGTTATTGCATTAATAGGTGAAAGAGGCAGAGAGGTTTTAGAATTTATTGAAAATGATCTAGGACCGGAAGGTATGAAGAGATCTGTTGTAGTTTGTGCTACATCCGACAAGCCTGCTTTAATAAGAATTAAAGGAGCATTAACAGCTACAGCAATAGCAGAGTATTTTAGAGATAAAGGCAAAAAGGTGATTCTTATGATGGATTCTGTTACTAGATTTGCTATGGCTCAAAGAGAAGTTGGACTTGCTATAGGTGAACCACCAGCAACTAAAGGATATACACCTTCAGTATTTGCTAAGCTTCCTAAACTTATGGAAAGGTCGGGTACATCTGCAGATGGATCAATAACAGCCTTTTATACCGTACTTGTTGATGGCGATGATTTTAATGAACCTATAGCAGATGCTGTTAGAGGTATATTAGATGGACATATAGTTCTGTCAAGAGATTTAGCACATAAAAATCATTATCCAGCTATTGACACATTAAATAGCGTTAGTAGACTTATGAGTCAGATAGCACCTAAGGAACATAAAGAAGCAGCATCTATAGCAAGAGATCTTTTAGCAACTTATAAGGATTCAGAGGATTTAATAAATATAGGTGCATATGTTAAAGGCAGTAACAAAAAAATTGATATGGCAATCAATTATAATGATGCATTGAATAAGTTTCTATGCCAAGGGATTGATGAAAAGTCAAGTTTTGAGGAGACAGAAGATGCTTTAATATCAATGTTTAGATCAGTTAACTGAAAAGGGGTGTTTCACTTTGGCTGAAAGATTTAGGTTTGGTTTAGATAAGCTTCTTGAAATTAGAAAAGAAAAAGAAGAAGAAAGTAAAAGGTTATTTACCGAAAGTCAGAGAGAAAAAAATAAGATAGAAGAAAAATTAGAGGAACTTAATCAAAATTATAATAAATATAAGGGGATAACTCCTAATGAGGATATAATATATCAAAAATTAAAAAGATATTATATTCAAGGAGTTCAAAATGGAATAAAGTCAAATGAAAAAGAATTGGTTATAAAAAATCAAGAAGTTGATAAAAGAAGAAGAGATTTAACTACAAAACAAATGGAAAGAAAAACTGTTCAGACATTAAAGGATAAACAGTATGATGCATATGTAAAGGAACAAGATAGGGTAGAACAAATAAATCTTGATGAATTAGCTCTTTATGCGTATGTGAGAAATCAAGATAATTAACAATTGAAGGGAGGTGAGAATAATGAGTACAGCTACAAAAACATCAAATGATTTTACAAATAATAGCATGGAACTTTCAACAAAAGCTTCAAGGTCAAAAGTATCTAGTAAGTCTACTTCAGAATTGTATAAGGCAGATAATAGTAAAACTACTTCAAAACATGAAACTTCTAAAAGTGAAGAATTTAAAGATGTATTAAGTTCAAAAACTAATTCTAAAGATGAAAATATTCAAAAAGTAGATGATACTAATAAAACTACAACTGAAACTAAAGATACTACTAAAATTGATGAATTAAAAGGAAAACTTGAAGAGCTAGAGGATGATAGTAAATCTACTTCTAAGGATGACGTTAATGATATCTTAACTCAATTACTAAATTTACTTAATAAATTAGGTGTTAAGGAAGAAGATTTAAAGTTAAATGGAGAAATTAATTCTGAAACTTTAAAAACTATGATTGATGGGATTAGTGGAGATGAAGCTTCTAAAAGTAATTCAAGTAGTATTATGGATAAGCTAGTGGCACTTTTGAAAAATGACTCAGTGAAGGGTAATTTAGATACTGATTCGCTAAAATCAATGGAAAAACTTTTAAATAATTTAAGTGCTAATCTTGCAGATGATAATACTGAAGGCACAAAAGATATTAAAAGTGGGATAAAGAACTTAATGTCACAAATATCTAATATCCTAGATAATAAGCAAAATCAAAATGGAAAAGTTTTAACGCTAGAAGATATGTTAAACAAAAACTATTCACAAGATAATAAAGAAAGTTCAACTGAAAATCAAAGTAATAAGAATGCTACGAGCGAAGCTACAAAAGATAATAAAGAAGTATCAAAAGAAGATAAGTTCCTAAAGTCACTAATTAATGATGATAAGGACAGCACTTCAAATAAAATAAATTTATTTGCATCAAGAAATCAAACTGTTCAAAATCAAGGCGTTGATGCGGTTAAAGAACTTACAATCAACAAAGCAACATTTGCAGATGATTTAATAAAAGATGTTAAATTTATGAGTAATAATTCACTTAAAGAATTAACAGTTAAGATTAATCCGGGAAACTTAGGAGAAATAACTATAAAACTAATTCAAGAGGATGGAGTTATGAAAGCTAATTTAAAAGCTAATTCAAAGGAAACAACTGCATTGCTTTCGCAAAATTTAGTTGATATTAAAAAGCAACTAGGTGAGCAAAATATTAAAATAGCAGATGTTAATATTGAACTTTATCAAGATGATACGACTTTCTTTAACCAACAAGGATTTGGAAGTCAACTTTCAGAAGAACAAGGGAGAAGTAATAATAGCAATAGTAAGAATAATGCAACAATTACTGAAGAAGATCTGATAGATAATATTGAAACGAGTAATAATAATAATATAGAATTTTTTGCATAGGAGGTAAAAAATATGGGTAATTCAGTAAATGCATTTAATGATTCTACTATCAATGTTCCAACTTCGGGAATCACAGAAAATGGAACAAAAATTAGAAGACGAACTGATAGTACTATGGATAAAAATGCGTTTTTGAAGATTTTGTCAGCACAACTAAGTCATCTAGATCCATCACAAAATCAAGATTCAACTGCATATGTTACTCAAATGGCTCAATTTACATCAATGGAACAAATGCAAAATTTAAATACTACCATGTCAAATTCTGCTTATCAACAAATGGTTGGTAAAACAGTAATAACAAATGAAACAAATGATAAGAATGAATATATTCAAGGCTATGTAACTGAGGTAATAAAAAAATCCGGAGGAACTTATTTCAAAATGCAGATTGATGGAAAAGAAAAAGAAATTTCTGCTGAAAATGTAATAGGAACTGTACAAGCAAATGATACTGACGCAATTTCAAATAGTAACGCAATTTCAAATGGTAAAACGGCAATTAATTCAGATTTCTTAGCGGCTTCAGCTTTAGCGGGTGGCCAAAAAAGTGTTGTTATAGGAAGCACAGGTACAGATAATAAGATTACTTTTGTAAAAGGAAAAGTAACAGGTGCTTATATTGATGGTGTTAGTGCAAAAGTAAAAATAAAAGTCGATGTTTTAGATGCTGAAAATAACACAGCAAATAAGACCTATAACTATGACGATATAATAAAAGCTGGTGATTTGACACCTGATGAGATGACTGCAACAATAAAAGAAGTAGAAGCAGCATTAGCAAAAACAGCAGCAGATAAAGCAGCAGCAGATGCAGCGGCAAAAACAACATCATCTAGTACATCAACAGGCGCATAGATGAGTTATAGAATTATTAACGGACAAGCATATTCAGTAGGGAATATTGGTCAAATTGGTAGTAGTACAAAAACTAAACTAAATAGCACAACTAATGATAAGGATAAAACAAGTTTTAAACAAGTTCTAGATAGTATAAAAAGTAAAGATGAAGGTTTTACTGTATCTAAACATGCAGCACTAAGACTGAATGAAATTAATTTTACAGAAGAAGACATGAAACAAATAGAAAAAGGATTTCAAATTGCAAAGGATAAAAATTCAAAGAATACAGTTATGTTATATAAAGACGTGGCACTAATTGCAAGTGTTGAAAACAAAACACTTATAACAGCTGTTGATAAAGAACGAGCAAAAGACAATATATTTACCAATATAGATAGTGTAGTAATTTTATAGGCTGGACCTAAGGGAGGCCTCAACTTGTTGAACGATAGAAGCAAGTTAAAAAATATGATTTAGGAGGAGTATATTATGGCATTAAGATCTATGTATACAGGAATAAGTGGAATGAAAGCTAATCAAACTAAATTAGATGTTGTAGCTAACAATATAGCCAATGAAAGCACAACGGCATTCAAGGCTTCAAGGACGGCATTTAGTGATATGTTATATCAAAATTCCGGAGAAGCAACTTCACCTACGTCCAATAAAGGTGGTACAAATGCTAAACAAGTAGGTCTTGGAGCAAGCGTATCAAGTATAAATAAAATGATGGGACAAGGAAATAAGTTAGCAACAGGAAGAAAGCTTGATGTTTGTGTTGATGGTGAGGGATATTTAATTGTTTGTAATGGCCCTGTAAATGGAAAAATTGATTCAACTGGTAATAAAGTAGCTTCTGGAAGCCCAGCAATGTCATCAGTTTCATATACAAGAGATGGAAATTTAACTTTAGATAAGGACGGAAATTTATTAACAACTGATGGACAGAGAGTTATGGGGTATCAAATTACAAATGGACTCATAACATATAGTACTACAACACCAATAACACCTATTATAGTAACAGGAGCTCCAGCTGATGGAGCAGTTGCAGTTGCAAATGCATTAGTACCATTAGTAATACCAGCTTCGATAGGTGCTGACAAAATTAAAGATTTCAATATAGGATCAGATGGGGTTATTACGGCTAATCTTAGTGGCGGAAGTAGAGTTGCAATAGGTCAAATAGCTATGGCAAGTTTTACAAATCCAGAAGGATTAACAGCTATTGGAGGTAATATGCTGTCGGAATCAACAAATTCAGGATCTGCTCTAGTAAAGTCACAACTTGGAGCAACTGGAACTGCGGATAATAGTAAAGCCTTTGGAAGTATTAATTCAGGAACACTTGAAGCGTCAAATGTAGATTTAACAGAACAATTTACAGAGCTGATTACAGCAACTAGAAGTTTTCAAGCTTCATCTAAGCTTATATCAAATGGAGATGAAATTCTTCAAACAATTACTGGATTAATTAGATAGTTTGAAGTTTACAATAGTATGATATAATAATGAGCAAGTTGAGCCTATCATATATAAGCTCAACTTGCCAATATTTAAATTAAAATGAATAATGCAGAATACATATAAGAGAATTAACAGTTAATAGTTGATAATGGATAATGAAGGAACAAGCTCAAAGAGAAAGTTCAAGAGATCAAATATAAAATTTGAATTTTCACTTTTCCCTAAGGCGATTTGAAACAATCATTTTCAATTGTCCATTTTAAATTGTCAATTGAAAAGTGTGTATTGTGAATTGTACATTGATTAATTTAAAAGAATAAGGGGTGAAATTTATGATAGACGTAACAGGAATGAACCACGAAAAATTCATACTAAATGCTGATCATATTGAAAAAATAGAAGAGGTCCCTGAAACAATAATAACATTAATAAATGGGAAAAAATATATAGTCCTTGAAAGTGTAGATGAAGTAAGAAGTGCAGTTATAAAGTACAAGAATAAGATATTTACATACAAAATATAAGAATTAACATTTTAATTGTTGGAAATAGTAAGGAGTGATACTAATGGCTTTTGGAAAAGGAAAAGACAAAGAACAAGGTGAAAAAACTGGTAAAAGCGGCAAAGGGGTTATGATAATTTTATTCATTTTAGGGTTGTTGGTTTTAGGAGCAGCAACTTTCGGGGGAGTATATTTATATATGAAAACTAGTAAAACAATAGATGCCAAAGAAGTCGTTATAGAAAACACATATATGGACTTAAAAGAATTTACAGTTAATTTAGCTGATGAAGGTGGAAAAAGATATTTTAAAGGGGAATTATCGTTAGGTTATGATATAACAAAAGATAAATTAAAGACAGAATTAACTGCTAATGAAGTAGTTGTAAGAGATGATATAATATTTTATTTTAAAAGTCAAAAAGCTGATTATATAAATAATGTAGAAAATAAAGAAGCTATGAAAAAACAACTAATCGAGGCTATTAATAAGGACTTAACAAAAGGCAAGATTACAGATATTAGATTTAAAAGTATGATAATTCAGTAGGTGAAAAATGAATTTTGAATTTTTAGGAATGCTTGTTAAACTTATTTTAGCATTGGGAGTAACACTCGGATTAATGTTTTTAAGTTTTAAATTAATGGGTACAAAGCTGAATGCAATTAATAATAACAAGTATGTAAAAGTTATTGAAAGAGTACAAGTAACAAAAGAAAATACTATATTAATAGTTAAAATTGGGAAAAAGGGATTTGTAATGACTAGTACTGCAGGACAAATGGAAAAATTATCAGAACTATCGGAAGAGGAAATTAATGTTATTGAGGAAGATAAGAAAAAAGTAGCTAAAGAGATGACGGAAAGCTACACTAAATTAATGTTAAATTCAAAAGAATTCTTTTCTAAAATAGTAAAGAATATAAGATCGAAGGAAGAGAAACATGAAAAATAATAAAAACAGAATAATATTGACCCTCATGATGGCTCTTGGACTTATGATGTTTTGTAGTATAAATGCATATGCAGCTCCGAGTAGTACACAACTGCCACAACTTAATTTATCACTTGGAGATAAAAGTGGTACACCACAAGATTATGTATCAAGTATTAAAATATTAATATTTTTTACTATTATATCATTGTTACCATCTATAGTAATAATGATGACATCTTTCACTAGAATTATAGTGGTTTTTTCATTTCTTAAAAGTGCAATGGGAGTACAACAGGCTGTTCCAAATCAGATTTTAACAGGTCTTGCTATATTCTTAACATTATTTATTATGGCGCCTGTTTATAATCAAATAAATACGAATGGAATTCAGCCATATTTAGAAAATAAAATAACTCAAGAACAAGCAATTGAAGAATCCTCAAAGCCGTTAAAAGAATTTATGTTAAATCAAACAAGAAAAAAGGATTTAGAATTATTTGTTGAAATTAGTGGAGCTGATAAAGCAAATTTAACAAAAGAAAATGTTTCGTTTATTACATTAATTCCTGCTTTTGCAATAAGTGAATTAAAAACGGCATTTCAAATTGGATTTTTAATATATTTACCATTTCTTGTAATAGATATGGTAATATCAAGTATTTTAATGGCAATGGGTATGTTTATGTTACCACCTACAATGGTATCTCTTCCATTTAAATTAATAATATTTGTAATGGTTGATGGATGGTATTTATTAACAGAGTCCTTAATAAAGAGTTTTATGTGAGGTGAGATGTTATGACACAAACAATGCTTAATGCTGTAGTTAAAGATACAATAATGACAGCGGCAAAAGTATCAGCACCTATATTAATATCAGTTCTTGTATTAGGATTAATTATAAGTATATTTCAAGCCACTACTCAAATACAAGAACAAACATTAACTTTTGTACCTAAATTAATAGCAACAGCTGTTGTTGGAATATTTTTAGGTAGTTGGATGCTGCAAACAATTATGGCTTTTACAACTAGAATCTTTGATTTAATTTCAAAGATTACCACATAAGGAGGTAAGCCGCTGTGATAGACGTAGCCTACTTCCTTGCATTATTTTTGGTTTTTTTAAGAATGACTTCATATTTTATAGCTGTTGAAATATTTTTTCCATCTGGAACACCTCAAATTTTTAAAGGTGTATTTTCACTTATACTTTCATTTGGAATTATATCGGGTATAGATTATACTACAATAAATGCTATAAATAATGGTTATACTTTGGTGTTTTATGCAATAAGTGAAATAATGACTGGGTTAATACTAGGTTACATAACCAATTTAATTTTTCAAGCAGTAAAATTTGCAGGAGCATGGATGGATATTCATGCAGGGTTTTCAATGGTATCTGTACTTGATCCAACAAGTCATACTACATCAACTTTACTTGGAAACCTTTCTTATTTTATTTCAGTAGCATTTTTTTTCATAATAGATGGACATCATGTACTTATAAAAATGTTAATTGAAAGTACAAATATAGTACCTATTGGAAAAACCATAGTTTATCAAGAAACTTTAATGGGTGTTATGCAAACTATTTTTAGGTGCTTTACATTAGGGGTAAAAATAGCGATACCTTTAGTACTTATAATTGTTATAACAGATATATGTTTGGGATTGATTTCAAGAACAGTACCAACAATCCCAATTATGATTTTTGGTATGCCTATTAAAAATATGCTTGGTCTTGTAACATTTATTATATTATTACCGTTAATGCTTAAATTAATAGGTGCAACTATATTTAATTTGCCGAATATTTTCCGGGAAATAGTTAAGTTACTACCAGCAGTTCCATTAGCATTGATTTTTGCGAGTGATGACAAAACAGAAGAAGCAACTCCAAAGAAAAAATCAGAGTCTAGAAATAAAGGACAATTAGCTAGAAGTAAGGATGTTTCAGTAGCAATTACAATGGTGGTTTGCACAATGCTTATATCTTCTTTATGGGGAATGTTAACTAATGGATTTAAAGATGTAATCATTTATTTTTTTAAATTTCCTATGCTAGAAAGTTTAAATCAAGGAACACTTTTTAATATAGTGATTACTGTTGTATTAAAAATAGCAGCACTACTTTTACCTTTTGCATTACCTATAATGATTGGTGGAATTGTTGCAAGTTTACTTCAAACAGGTTTTTTATTTACAGGAGAACCTTTGAAACCTTCTTTTGGAAAGTTAAATCCAATATCAGGACTGAAAAATATGTTTTCTAAAAGAAGTTTAGTAGACTTAGGAAAGAACATAATAGTAATAACTATCGTGTCAACTTTAGCATATAAATATATATTAGCAAATTATCAGAATATATTGGGTATTTCAAACTTATATTTACCGACCTTAGGAAATGAGGTTAAAAATTTAGTCGTTGGCATTTTTAAGCAAATAACCATAGTTCTTGTTATTATTGCAGCTACTGATTATTTTCTTCAAGTTAGAATGCATAATAAAGAAATGAAGATGACAAAACAAGAAATTAAGGATGAATACAAACAATCAGAAGGAGACCCACAATTAAAAGGGAAAATTAAGCAAAAGCAAAGAGAAATGGGGATGAAGAGAATGATGTCATCTGTAGCAGATGCTACAGTTGTAATAACTAATCCTACTCACTTAGCTATTGTTTTAAAATATGAAGAAGGCGGAAATATGGATGCTCCAAAAGTTGTGGCTAAAGGAGCGGATTATATTGCAATTAAAATAAAGAGTGTAGCAAAGGAACATGATGTTCCTGTTATCGAAAATAAATCACTAGCAAGAATGATGTATGATAGGGTAGAAATAGATGAAGATATCCCACAAGATTTATATCAAGGTGTTGCAGAGATTTTAGCAGTGGTGATGAAACTTAAAAAGAAATAATAAACTCAATTGAAAATACTAATTTACAAATGTGAATGTTGAATTTAATAAAAGTTCTCATGGGACTTAAAAGATGATATTATATAGATAACAAAGATAAAGTTTTGTATATGGAATTATGAAAGATACTTCACATATTAGTAAAATAAGATTTAAATTATATAAAGTTGATAATTAAAAGTGATAAGTGGAGAATGGGAGGTTTAAATTTTGGAATTTGGAAATAGAGGGCTAAAGATAAAAGACAATTTGGACGTAATAGTAGCAGTAGGCGTTATAGTCATAGTGCTTATGATAATAATACCATTGCCCAAACAAGTCATTGATGTGCTTTTAGCCTTAAATATAACAATTTCTATAGTAATAATTTTGATTACAATGTTTACAACTAGTGTATTACAACTTTCAGTATTTCCTACCTTGCTTTTGGTTACAACACTGTTTAGATTAGCACTTAACATATCGTCAACAAGATTAATACTTTCAGATGCAGATGCGGGAACTATTATTACAGCCTTTGGTAATTTTGTAATACGTGGAAACTATGTGGTTGGTATAGTTATATATTTAATTATAATGGTAGTACAATTTATGGTTATCACAAATGGTTCTGGAAGAATTTCAGAAGTAACAGCTAGATTTACACTTGATGCTATGCCAGGTAAACAAATGAGCATTGATGCAGATTTAAATTCAGGAATGATTGATGAAGCTCAAGCTAAAAAAAGGCGCCAAGACCTTCAATCAGAATCAGATTTTTATGGATCTATGGATGGTGCATCTAAATTTGTTAAGGGTGACGCTGTAGCAAGTATTATTACTACAGTTATAAATATAGTAGCTGGTATTATAATTGGTGTACTTCAAAAAAATATGACTGCATCTGTAGCAGCTCAAACTTATGTTATATTAACGGTTGGTGATGGTCTTGTAAGCCAAGTTCCAGCACTACTTATATCAACAGCATCTGGTATTTTAGTTACACGTTCAGGAAGTTCGGGTAATTTAGGAGATACTTTATCTAAACAATTAACAGCGTTTCCTGTTGCTACGGGAATTGCAAGTACTTTAATGCTAGCTTTGGGACTTATACCTGGTATGCCTAAATTTCCTTTCTTTTTAGCTTCAGCAGCAACAGGAGGATTAACGTATATGCTTTATAAAGAAGCAGCAGTTAAAGAAGCAAGTGAAATTATATCTGAAGAAGAAGAAATAATTCAATCAGAACGTAAAGAACCAGAGAATGTTATGAATTTAATTTCCGTAGAATCAATGGAAGTTGAAATCGGATATGGTCTTATACCACTTGCTGATGAGGCATCAGGAGGAGATTTACTTCAAAGAATTGCATCTGTTAGAAGGCAGTGTGCTATAGAAATGGGAATTGTAGTTCAGCCTATAAGAATTAGAGATAATCTTCAACTTAAGACTAATGAATACATAATAAAGATTAGAGGAACAATGGTTGTTTCATCAGAGTTAATGCCAAGTATGCTACTTTGCATGGACCCAACTGGGGAAAATTCAGATATGCCAGGTATAAAGACAATCGAACCAACATTTGGTCTTCCAGCAGTTTGGATAAATAAGGATCAAAGAGAAGAAGCAGAAATTAAAGGATTAACAGTAGTTGATCCAACAACAGTCATGGTTACTCATTTAACCGAAACTATAAAAAGCCATTCTTATGAATTACTTGGAAGACAAGAAGTTAAACTTATTGTTGAGAATGCAAAAGAAAAATACAGTGCAGTTGTTGATGAACTTATACCAGACTTGTTATCTATTGGTGAACTTCAAAAGGTATTACAAAATTTACTTAGAGAAAAGGTTCCAATTAAAGATATTGTTACTATAATGGAATCTTTAGCTGATAATTGCAAAAACACTAGGGATTTAGAGATATTAACTGAATATGTTAGATTTTCATTATCTAGAACTATTTGTAACCAAGTAGTTAATGAAGAAAAGACAATATCAGTAGTGACTTTAGATCCTAATATAGAGGAAACAATAGCTAATAATACACAAAAATCTGTTCAAGGTTCTTTTCCAACAGTAGATCCAGATACAACTACAAAAATACTTACAAGTATAAAGAATACTGTGGAATCAGTTTATTTTTATAATAATCAACCAATTATATTGGTTTCTCCAAATATAAGACCTGTATTTAGAAAATTAATAGAAATGGTATTTCCTCATATTATGGTAATTTCTTTAAATGAAGTGCCAAATGATGTTCAAATTAATAGTGAAGGAGTCGTAAGAATATAGATGGTTATTAAAAAATATCTTGTAAAAAACATGAATGAAGGTTTGACTCGCATTAGATATGAACTGGGAAAAGATGCTATTATTATAAGTCAAAGAAAGGTTAGAAAGCCAGGATTAAAAGGATTATTTTCTAAAAAAGTAATTGAGGTTACAGCAGCGGTTGAAAATTCACCAAATCAAGAAAAAAATAATTTTAATGAAGATAAAAGTCATTATGATAGAGATGAGGAATTTAAAAATTCTTTGGAAAGTATTAAAAAAATGATGCAAGGTGAAATGTCAGTTTCAAGTGAAACTGTAAAAGTTAAAGAAATTGAAAAACCTGAAACATTAACTAGTAAAATATTTGAACATAATTCAAATAGAGAAAAAGAGGTTAATAAAGTTAATATTGAAGAAGAAGATAAAAAGGTAGAAGATTCTAATATAGAAGCTATACATAAAGAAGTTAGTGAGCTTAAAAATTTATTTAACAGAGTAATAGAGGGTACGTCATATCAAGAAAATTCAAATGATTATTTAAAAGAGAAATTAAAAAAATTAGAGATTGATGAAGAATTCCAAGCTGAAATTATGAAAATAGTAAAGGAAAATTGTAATGAAAGCAAAGATGAGACAGAAGTACTAAGGGATGTTTTTGAAAAAGATATTTTAGTATCTAGACAAGGTTTAAGTGGACGTGTTGTATTAGTAGGACCAACTGGAGTTGGGAAAACTACTACCATAGCAAAACTTGCAGGGAGACTTGCTCTTGTTGAAAAAAAGAAAGTGGGATTAATAACAGTAGATACATATAGAATTGGAGCTGTAGAGCAACTTAAAACTTATGCTGAAATAATGAATATTCCTTTTGAAGTAGTTATTACCATGAAAGAAATGGAAGAAGCTATTGAGAATATGAAGGACTGCGAGGTTGTACTCATAGATACTACAGGAAGAAGTAGTAAAAATGCAATGCAAATTTCAGAACTTAGAGCTTTTGTTCAAAAGGCACATCCTGATCATGTAAATATGGTAATAAGTGCAACTACAAAAAATAGTGATATAAAGAGTATATTAAAGGGTTATGCAGAACTTCAATATGATAATATTATTATTACAAAACTTGATGAAACTAGTGTTTATGGATCTTTGTATAATATAGCTAAGATTTCTAATAGGCCAGTTAATTTTATAACTATAGGACAAAATGTACCTGATGATATAAAGGTACCTACAAAGGAAGAGATAGCAAGCTTCATCCTAGGGGAGGAAATACTATGTTAGATCAAGCAGACGCGTTACGAAAATTGATAAATAATGAAGAAGAGCAACATAAGAAGATATCTACAAAAATCATAACAGTAACATCTGGAAAAGGTGGAGTTGGAAAAAGTAATTTTGTTGTTAATGTAGCTATAGTTCTCCAAAACAAAGGTAAAAAGGTTTTGATATTTGATGCTGATTTAGGCATGGGAAATGATGATGTCTTAATGGGTCTTTATCCTAAACATAATATATTTGATATTATATTTACTGATTTGGAAATAAAAGATATAATCATAGAAGGAACTAATGGCGTAAGCTTAATTCCAGCAGGATCTGCATTAAGTAAAGCCCAAGAGCTAGAAGAAAGCGATAAAAAAATATTTTTAGAAAAACTTGATACATTAGATGAGTATGATTACATATTAATGGATACAGGTGCGGGTGTTAATAAAGATATTTTATCGTTTATAGCAGCATCAGAAGAATTGATTATTATAACTACTCCAGAACCGACATCGTTAACAGATGGTTATAGTTTAATAAAAGCTATAGATCACTATAAACTTAAAACAAGCGCAAGAATAATTGTAAATAAAGCATTCACTAAAGAAGAAGGTCAAGAAACTTATAATAGATTTGATAGAGCAGTTAGTAAATTTTTGAAAATTAATATTGAATATTTGGGATGTATACTAGATGATAAAAAATTAGTACAAAGTGTAAGACAGCAAAAACCTTTTGTTGTCCTCTATCCTAATTGTGATGCAACTAGAGATGTAGAAAACATTGCTATGAAAATTATGGGTCAAGAAATTAATTCAGTAAATGGAGCAAAAGGATTATTTAGTAGATTATTTAATAGATTTTCATAGGAGGAATTTACGATGGAAGACTTTAACCTAAAAGTTAATGATAGAATAAATGTAATGATAGAAAGAAAAGCATATAAAACATTAATTATAGATGTGCAAGATGATTTCTTAAGGATAAATTTGCCGGTTAATGAAGGTGAATATCTAATGTTACATGTAAATGAGAAAATTGAGTTCAATTCTTATTTAGATGAAGGTAGATGTTATAAATTTTATTCTAAGGTAATTTCGAGGGGAAAAGAAGGGAATATAATATACTATAAGATATCAAAACCTTTCGATATAAAAAAAATACAACGAAGAAGTTTTTTTAGAGTGGATTTATTCGATATGATAGAGTATAAAATAATTACAAATATTGATAAAGAAGATGTTGATAGTGTACCTTATAAAGAGGGATTTATGGTGGATTTAAGCGGTGGTGGATTAAAGCTTAAAGTAAAAGATGATATAAAAAGAGATGATTTGATCTTAATTAGAATGGCAATAAAAGGTGCTGAAATTGAAGCGAAGTGTGATACTGTTAGAATTGAAAATACAGAAGATAAAGAAAAATTATGTGGTTTAAAATTTTTAAATATTACACCAGCTCAAACTGATACTATAATTCAGGGTCTTTTTGAAATAGTGAGAAAACAAAGATCAAAATTATAAATTATGGATTTAGGGTATAGAAGCTAGTAAATGAATGAAGTGATAGGGGGTAATATGGTATGCACGCAGAAAATGATGTAGATGGAAAAACGCAAATAATACAAGAATATATTCCATTAGTAAAGTATATTGCCTCTAGAGTGATGTTTGGGAAAAACAAATACATGGAGTATGAGGATTTAGTGAGTTATGGTTTAATTGGACTTATGGATGCATTAAATAAGTTTGATAGCACAAAGGGAATGAAATTTTCATCTTATGCATCTATAAGGATTAAAGGGTCAATGATAGATGAATTAAGAAAAAATAGACCAATATCTAAAGGTGCTATGGATAAATTAAATAGGTATAATAAAGCCATTGATGCTTTACAAATGAAGCTACTCCGAGAACCTACAACTGATGAAATAGCAAAGTATTTAGAGATTTCTTTAAGTGAAGTAGCAGAAATTGAAAATTATATAAATTATATTTCAATGGTATCCTTAGAAAATGTTATTTTTTCAGAGGATGAAGATGTAAACCTTATTGGTATTATAGAAGATAAAAATAGTCCGAGTCCTGATGCTTGTCTACAAGACAAAGAACAATTAGAGGTTTTAACCCATGCAATAACTTTACTTAAGGAAAAGGACAGAACTGTATTGAATCTTTACTATTATGAAGGTTTAACATTAAAAGAAATAGGTGTAGTACTAAGTGTGTCAGAGTCTAGAGTTTGCCAATTACATAGTAGGGCTATTAGTAATTTGAGAGAATGTATGAAAAAACTACATTACATAAATTAAATAAAAAAGTGCTAAATTAACTATTCATCAATTTTGCTTAGCAAAATTCTTATTCGAGGTGTTTTATGCCATTAATATTAATGATAATAGGTCTTATTTTGATAATTTATAATTATCGTGCTATAAAAAAAGAAAATGGAGTTGAAAGAGAAGAGGATATTTTAAATATATCATTTCAAAGTGTGTTACAAGATAATAAAGAAGAATTAAATGATTATAAAATGGAAATTGGACTTTTAAGAAGAGATATAGCTGAGAGTTTAACAGAATTGCAAGAGGAAATTATAGATATAAAAAATAATTTAAATAGGCTCAAGAATAATAAAAAAATGTACGAAAATAAAGAAGAGTTAGAAAATAAGGATTTTCTAACTGAAGATGATATAGATAGTAATATAAATGGGGAATATAATAAAGTTAATGAGCAAAAAGTAGAAGAAATTAATGAAATGCATGATAGTATAAATGAAATATCTGAAAATTTATTGGTTGACTCAGATATAATGGGCGAAATAATATCTGAAATTGATTTTTTACAGAAGGCAGATAGTAGTAAAACTCAAAATATTAAAAGGCTTTTAGAAGATGGGTTAACAGAAGAACAAATATGTCACGAATTATCTGTGAGTAAGGGGGAAATACTATTAGTAAAGGGTTTATTCAAAAGATAAAAGAAAGAGTATCTTTTTTCATGGATAAAAAGATTTTATTAGGAATCGGAATCGGATTAGTTTTAGGGGTTATATGTATGTTTGGATATAAATATACAATTAATATTTCTGATAGCCAAATAGAAGAAAAAGCTAGGGGTTTAGGAATGATTTACGAGAGTGAGAATAAGTCGATTTTCAAAGGAGAGGATTAAATTGATAAGAGGATTGTATACTTCTGTTTCAGGGTTAATAGCATTACAAAATGAGCAGGAAGTAATCACCAATAATATTGCAAATATAAATAATAATGGTTATAAAAAACGAGAACTTACAAAAAAAAGTTTTGAAGATGTTATGATATCCAATAGACAAAAGCTTTTAGGAGATGAATATGTAAAAAACAATATTGGTAGTTTAAATTTAGGTGTAAAAATTAATGATGTAGAGACGGTTTTCACACAGGGATCTTTTAAGGCTACAGATAGCAGTACAGATTTTGCTATTGATGGAAGAGGTTTTTTTGTGGCTCAAAATGGAAATCAAGAGGTATATACAAGAGATGGAAACTTTAAGATTAATCAACAAGGATATTTAATAACAAATGATGGATGTGAAGTTTTAGGAACAAATATTACAACTGGTACTAAAGAGCCAATATATATAGGTAATAATAAGTTTTCTTTGGATGGAGGAAATAATATTAATATAGAAGGTATTGGTGCAACACATACATTATTAACAGTTGATTTTAAAAATGAAGATTATAAATCATTAGAGCCACTTGGTGACAACTATATAACAAAAAACAATCCTATTTATAATTCTATAGTTAATGTAAGGCAAAATGTTCTTGAAACATCAAATGTGGATCCAGCAGCAGAAATGGTAAAGCTTATGGAAGTAAAAAGACAATTTGAAACAAATCAAAAGTTTGTTAAGATGCAGGATGAAACACTTCAAAAAGCTGCAAGTGAATTAGGACGCGTATAATAAGGGGGAATAAATTATGTTTAATATTTTTGCTACTGCTCAAAGTGGAATGAATGCATATCAAGAAAAAATAGACTTTCTTTCAAATGACTTAGTTAATAGTTCAACAACAGGATATAAAAGTACAGATGTAGGATTTAAAGATCTTTTAACAGAATCATTAGACAGAAACGGGACTCCACTTGTAAATAAAAAAGCTATAACGGGTACCGGAGTTAAATTAGGTACTAATTATGCAACAAATAAGCAAGGTAATATTTTAACAACAGGTGGAAAAACTGACTTAGCTATAGATGGAATAGGATATTTTGCTTTGCAGCAAGATGATGGAAATGTAGTATATACTAGGGATGGCAGTTTTAAGATTGATGCTAATGGAACATTAGTAGATTCAAATGGAAAAAAAGTATATATTCAATATGAAGATGGAGCTTCAGAAGGAAATCCAGCCTTAAAAAGTGAGAATATATCTATAGATCAAGAGGGTGGAATAACCATGAAGGTTGGAGACGAAATGACTAAGATTGGAAGTATTCCAATTTTTACAGCAATAGGAGACAAAGGATTTATTCCTTTAGGAAATAATTGTTTTACTCCAAGTTCAGATGCGCAAGTAACAGCAAGTGATAATTATACAGTAGTACAAGGTGCTTTAGAAGCATCAAATGTAGATACTGGTGAAGTTTTCTCTGATCTAATATTAACTCAAAGAGCTTTTCAACTTAGTTCAAAAGCAATAACAGCAGCAGATGATATGTGGAGCATGATAAATAGTATGAGATAAACTGCAATTTTGTGAAGCAAAATTAATTAATGATTAATAGTGAATGATGAATGATTAAAGGAGATTTTACACGCACGACCCCAGGGGTATTTGCGAGGCCACCTATTAAAAATCTCTTAAATTATTCATCATTCATTTTTAATCATTCATCACAAAGTCTTTACATTATTTCACTTTATAAGTAAAATAAATAATGTATGAATTATGTAAATGAAATGAAAACTAGGGGAGGAATTATTTTGGAAAATATAGTTTATGTAACTGGCCATAAAAATCCTGATTCAGATTCTATTTGTGCTGCATATGGTTATTCTGAATTTAAAAATAAGACTAGCAAGATTCCAACTATACCTGTAAGATTAGGTAATGTAAATGCAGAAACACAATTTATTTTGGATTACTTTGGAGTTAAAGCACCAAAATTATTGGAAACAGTTAAACTTAAAGTGGAGGATTTAGATATTGATACTATTGCATCAATATTACCAGAGCTTTCTTTAAAGATGGCATGGAATATTATTCGAGATAATCATATTAAATCTTTACCAGTAGTTGATAATAAGAACAGATTAGTAGGAATTCTTTCAATATCAAACTTAGCATCATCATATATGGATATATCAGATGAGAATATATTGGCTAAAAGTAAGACGTCAATAGAAAATATATTAGATACACTTTCAGCTAGAAGTATATATATAAATGAAGATTGTAAAATATTTAAAGGTAAAATTGCAGTTACAGCAATGAAACCAGACAGCTTAAAGGAACTTATCAATGAAGGGGATATTGCACTTGTAGGAGATAGACCTGATGCTCAAGAAGCTTTAATTGATTTAAAAACATCATTAATTATAATAACTGGTTCTCATACACTTGCAGAAAATTTACTTTCTAAAGCTAAAGAAAATGGAGTTACTGTAATAAGTACACCTTATCATTCTTTTGTAGCTTCAAGATTATTAACTCAAAGTATACCAGTAAGTTATGTTATGGCTACTGGTGATTTAATATCATTTTCAAAGGATGACTTAGTTGAAGACATTAAAGATGTTATGGCTGAAACTAGATATAATAGCTATCCTGTAACTGATGAGGATGGAAGGGTTGTTGGAACTGTTTCAAGATATCAT
The DNA here is from genome assembly GCF_019977655.1 of Clostridium gelidum. Lineage (NCBI taxonomy): Bacteria > Bacillati > Bacillota > Clostridia > Eubacteriales > Clostridiaceae > Clostridium > Clostridium gelidum. The sequence goes on along the minus strand of NZ_AP024849.1, from coordinate 5,024,926 downwards.
CTTATTTCAAATCATAAGAAAAAGGTTATTCAAGTAGATCATAATGAAAGAGGTCAATCTGTTGATGGACTCGAAGAAGCTGAAGTTCTTGAAATAATAGATCACCATAGAGTTGCAGATATTCAAACAAGTAATCCAATATATTTTAGAAATGAGCCACTGGGGAGTTCTTCAACGATAGTTGGTAAATGTTACTTTGAACTTAACATGACACCATCTAAAGAAGTTGCAGGATTATTATGTGGAGCAATTATTTCAGATACTTTATTGTTTAAAAGCCCTACTTGTACCGAACAAGATAGGATTGTATGCAAAAAGTTAGCTGAAATAGCTGGAATCCAAAGCTTAGAAGAATTTGCAAAGGCAATGTTTAAAGCAGGGACTTCTTTAAAAGGAAAGAGTGTATCTCAAATTTTCAACCAAGACTTCAAGCCATTTAAAATGGGAGAAGCTAAGGTTGGTGTAGCTCAAGTTAATACTATGGATATTGATGGATTTATGCCATTAAAAGATGAAATGTTAAGTTTCATGAAGAGTGAAGCAGATAGTAAAGACTATGATGTAGTTATGCTACTATTAACAGATATATTAACAGAAGGTTCACAAGTGTTAGTTGCGGGTGAAAGACAGGACTATATTGAAAAGACATTTAATGTTGAATTAAAGGATTCGATGGCATTTTTACCTGGAGTATTATCGAGAAAGAAACAAGTAATACCACCACTTACAAATGTAATTAATTCAATGAAATAAAAACATTATTAACATAAATTGAAATAAGCTACATACTGAGCAAGTATGTAGCTTATTTATTTGATTAGGGATAAAATTTATTCTAACATAGTTGGATTATTTAGATTTTCTAGAATAAGTTTTAGTTGAAGCATATAGGGAATTATAGCTTCGGGAGATTTTGGGATAACATTTAAAAGTAGTATAAATAGATGGTTGGTAAATCAATTTTAAATATGAATGAATTATTAACCCAAGTTATTAATAAGAAAATAAGAAGAATAACATAGTCTGAGAAACAGATTTTCTTCTTTGTTTATAGGAAATTATATTGATAAAAGTTGCAAAACACTAGTACCGATAATCAGTAAGTAGCCTACCTATATTAATATTTATTTCCATAGTGGGTATTTAAAATAAATGTTGTTAATATGTTTAGAAATTGTATGATATGTAAAGGATTAAAAAGGAAGCATGTATATACATATTTTATATTCATATTGCAATTAACAAGATAAATTCATATACAGATTAAAATATATATTAAAGTATAAAGTAGATTTATATTAAAATACAAAGTAGATTTGTATCAAAAATGTTAATTGTTATCTGTAAATTAATGAAAATTAAGAATTAGAGGAAGAAGTGACCTTTTTGATACAAAAAAATGTAAATTCAAAGAAATTAAAAGAGAATATAAATAGTTTGTTGAAAAACTACATTTATAAAAATAGAAATATTGAGTGTTGCCCATCTTGTGGGGGGAAAAAATATATTAAACATGGATCATATAAGGGAATACAACGTTATAAATGTAAAGAGTGCAAAAAAACTTTTTCAAATACTACAAATTCACTATGGAGTTACTCAAAGAAGGATATAAATGTATGGATAAAATTTGTTGAACTAATGATACAAAAGAAATCCCTAAGGTTTTGTGCAAAAAAGTTAAAGATAAGTATAACAACAGCATTTTATTGGAGGCATAAAATTTTGCATGGATTAAAATTAGATAGTGTACCCAACAAATTAGAAGGAAATGTACATATTAATAAAACTATAGTAATAGAGAATTTTAAAGGATGCAGAAATATACTAACAACTAGAAGAAGTAATATTTGGATTGTAGCAGCAAAAGGAGATGAAGACTCAATGCTTGTGATGCCAACATTTAGGGATTGTTGGAATTGGAAAACCTTTGATGAAAAGATATATTCTAAAATTCAAAAAGAGTCATATATTGTTGCATACAATGATAGATATATTGGTGTAAAAGCAAAAGCACATAATAAAAAAATAGTTAAAGAAGTAAAAAAGGATGATAGGGTAGGATATATTATGGCAAACATAATGGAATGGTTTGCTCCTTTTAAAGGAATTGCGACTAAGTATTTGGAGGAATATCTTTCATTTTATATTCTATTTTATTTAGATAAAATTTTTAATTATATTGATATAATATCTTATTTGTCTTTGGGAAGCAGATTCATAAGAATAAAAGAAATAGGAGCATAGAATATTAAATAATATGCTTGTACATAAAAATCTAAAATCAGCCTTGTACATGAAGTAGTAAAAATCACTGCATATGGCGAGCTACGAACAGACTTGTACATAATAGATTAAAATTATTTTTGCATGCAATGAGTTAAGAGCAGACTTGTACATGATGGATTGAAGTTATTTTTGCATAGAATTAGCTAAGAGCAGATTTGCACATGAAAAACTAAAATCATTCTTGCACATGATGAGTTAAAAGCAGATTGGTTGTGAGAAACTAAAAATACATTTGTCATAAATATTTAAAAAGGCTTATACATAATGTGAATTATCTAAAATATTTGCTATCTGATATTACTAATCTTAACAACATTTTTTTAAAACACTCACTATGGAATTTAAATAGGTATATTAATGCAACTCAGCATAGCAGATTTTATTTTTATATGCAAACAGCTTACGGAACTGGCTGTGGATAACATTTATACTCGACTGTAGGGAGATTTTGTTCTAAAGAGCTTTTTTTATATGTGGAAATATTTTGGTTGTGCTGATGTACTTTTTTAAAATGGGATAAGATCTTGGTTGTGCTAGCGCACTTTTTTTAATGTGGAAAGATATTGGCTGTGCTGACGCATTTTTTTTATATGTGAAAAGATCTTAATTGTGCTGACGCACTTTTTTAAAATGTGAAAAGATCATGGTTGTGCTAAAGCACTTTTTTAAAAGGTGCATAACTTTTCCAAAGTAAAATATATATAGTATATGAAGAATCTTATATAGGAGGAGAAGTTGTGATACAGGAAAAGGAATTTACATGTGGTCTTAGCACTAAGGAAGTAGAAAAGAGAATTAATAACTTTGGACTTAATGAATTAACACATAATAATAAAGTATCGGCATTTAAAATATTCTTATCTCAATTTAATGATTTTATTGTTTGGGTTTTAATTGCTGCTACTATAATTTCAGGGGTCATTGGAGATAAAGCAGATGCTATTACTATACTTATAATAGTTATTATTAATGCAATACTAGGATTTGTTCAAGAATTTAGGACTGAAAAATCATTAGAAGCATTAAAGGAACTAGCAGCACCAACTTGTAAGGTTTTAAGAAATTCAAGTATAAAAATTATAAATTCAATTTATTTAACAATTGGAGATATTGTTATTTTAGAGGCTGGAGATAGGATACCTGCTGATGGCTTTTTTGTTGAAAGTTCAGGAATAGTTGTTGATGAATCTTTATTAACAGGGGAATCAGTTGGTGTAAATAAAGATGCTAAACAATATAAAATTAATGATTCACAATTAAAAGTAGCGAATGGACAAAGCGCATCAAAGAAAAACAATATAGGATTTATGGGGACAACTGTAGTAAAAGGAAAAGGGTTATTTAAAGTTGATAGTATAGGCATGAAAACTGAAATGGGTAAAATAGCAGATTTAATTCAAAATATTGAGGAAGAAAAGTCTCCTTTAAATAAAAGATTGGATTCATTAGGTAAAATTTTAGTTGTTATTTGCATTATAATATGTGCTATTGTGACTGGGATGGGGATAATAAGAGGAAATGATGTAACGGAGATGTTCTTACTTGGGGTTAGTCTTGCAGTTGCTGCAATTCCAGAAGGATTAGCTGCCATTGTTACAGTTTCATTAGCTCTTGGAGTATCTAGGATGCTTAAAAAAAATGCACTTGTAAGAAAGCTCCCCGCAGTAGAGACATTAGGCTGTACATCAATAATATGTTCTGATAAGACTGGAACGTTAACTCAAAATAAAATGACGGTGAAAGAAGTTTATATAAATGGTAGACTTCATGAACTTGAGAAAGAAAAAATAAGTGACTATACAAAGTTTATGAAATCTCTTGTTTATTGTAATGATTGTAATTATGATTTTACTAAGAATAAAATGAGTGAATCGCTTCATGGAGATCCAACAGAAACGGCATTAATAAATATGTTTTTTCAGGAAGTTAAAGACCTTGAAAGTTTCATAAAAAAGACTACTAGAATATTTGATATACCTTTTGACTCAAATAGAAAGATGATGTCAGTTATAGTAAAAGAAGGAGAAAAGGAAACTTGTTATGTAAAAGGCGCTCCAGAAAGAGTAATAGAAAGATGTGATTATATATTAGAAAATAATAAAATTAAGCCTTTCACATATCAAAAGAAAAAGCAAGTAGCTGATTTTATTACAGCCATGTCATCTAGGGCACTAAGATGTATAGCTGGGGCATATAAAGAAGAACATCTAACTCACGGAGATGAGTTAGAAGAAAACTTAATTTTCTTGGGAATAGCAGGAAGCATAGATCCTCCTAGAGAAGAAGCTAGAGATGCAGTTTTAAAATGTAAACTTGCAGGGATAAAGCCTGTTATGATAACAGGAGATCATCAAAATACTGCACTTGCAATAGCAAAAGCTTTAAACATATGTAATACTTCTGAGCAAGTTATGACAGGTGACGAAATTGAGCAAATAAGTGATTTAGAATTAGAAGGTAAGATAAAAAAAATAAGGGTATTTGCTAGGGTTTCACCTAGTCACAAATTAAGAATTGTAAGAGCATTTAAGAAAAAAGGAAACATTGTTGCTATGACAGGCGATGGTGTAAATGATGCACCAGCTATTAAAGAATCTGATATAGGCATTGCCATGGGTATTTCTGGGACAGATGTAACTAAAGAAGCATCATCTATGATTCTTATGGATGATAATTTTTCAACTATAGTTGCAGCGGTGGAAGAGGGAAGAATAATATATGATAATATAAGAAAATTTATAAGATATTTATTATCTTGCAACCTTGGAGAAGTATTAACAATGTTTTTAGCAACATTATTTTATTTACCTAATCCATTAAGTCCAATACAAATTTTACTTGTAAATTTAGCTACAGATGGACTTCCAGCAATAGCACTCGGAATTGATCCACCAGAACAAGATATAATGAGACAGCCACCAAGAGAAAAGAAAGAAAGCATATTTGCTAGAGGACTTGTGGAAAAGATAGTAATTAGAGGGGCATTAATAGGGTTGTGTACTTTATTATCATTTATGGTAGGTAGATATTATAAAATGAATTTGGAAACATGTAGGACTTTAGCATTATGCACATTAGTTATGTCTCAGCTTATACATGTATTTGAATGTAGATCAGAAAGACATTCAATTTTCCAAATAAACTTATTTACAAATCCATATTTAGTTGGAGCAGTTACAATATCAATAATACTATTATGTTCAGTATTATATGTACCATTTTTGCAAGGTGTATTCCATACTGTAGCCTTATCCGTTAATCAATGGCTTATTGTAATATTCTTTTCAGGGATAATAGCATTTATTAATAGTGTTTATTTGTTGATTAAGTCAAAATAATTAAGGATGAATGATGAAAAATGAATGATTAAGGAAAAAATCCCTTACAGGGATTTTGGAAATTTATTCTTAAGAAAATCTGTAATTTTCCTCCATAATTATTCATTATTAATTATTCATCATTCATCAAAAAAAGGGCGTCAGCCCTTTTTTTATCTTCTCATGTTTGGTGCTTGTTGACGTGATTTTTTTAGTTGACTGTGATCTATCGGAACTAAATCTTTTTTTGTTGTAAGATTTAATACATTCATAATTTGAACTTGTTGTGAATTTTCCTTCTTGTTATCTTTTTCTCCTGTAACACCCATAATAATAACTTTATTACCTTGTTTTACAGTAATGAATTCAGGTTTCTTAAACCATCTATTTTTTTTGTACCAACATTTAACAATTGTCTTGCCAGCTTCAGGCTTGATAACCATTTCAACCATTAATCTATTGAAGATAATGTAACTTTTTTCAATAACTTTTATAGACAAAACAGTTCCAGATATACTTGTAATTCTGTCCCTATATTTTTCCATATAAGCATTTTGAAAGTAGTTACCAAATTTACCACTTAATTTTTCTTTAAGACTCATAATAATTACTCCTTCACATATAAATATCGATAATAAGACTATTATATATAATAATACTTTATTATTATATCATATGTAATGTTGCAATGGTAATGTTTTTAAAGATATTAGATAAGGCACAATCAAAAAAATAACAAATCCATCTGACAGCATATTTTCCATCATAAATGAAGCTCGACTCGCTGCGCTCACTGAGTAAGCGATTCACACAAAATCGTAGATTTTGGTTCTCTGCTCATCGGCAAAATGCCAGAATAGACGAGCTATGATGGCACTTCGTCTCCTTGTCTGATGAAAAATATTCATGCCAGCTTTGGAATTGTTATTTTATTTTATGTGCCTAATATGAAAAAACTTAATTTTGAAATCTAAAATTCGTTTATTATTGCTAATTATTCATTGTATTGTCTATAATATAAGAAAGAATAGTGAGTGATATATTTTAATATGATAATGAGGTGATATGTATAATGGAAAATGTAATATTACATGTAGATATGGATGCTTTTTTTGCGTCTGTTGAGCAAAGGGATAATCCAGATCTTCGTGGTAAGCCTGTTATTGTAGGGGGAGTAAGTGAACGAGGGGTAGTCTCAACGTGCTCTTATGAAGCTAGAAAATTTGGTGTACATTCAGCTATGCCAATGTTTATGGCTAGGGAGAAATGTCCAAATGGGATTTATGTTTCAGGAAGATATGGTAAGTATACGAAGGTTTCTCAAGATGTATTTAAAATACTTAATGGGGTTACCCCTTTAGTTGAACAAGTATCGATTGATGAGGGATTTTTGGATTTATCACAAGGGAAATTTAGAGATGGGATGGAAGCTGCAAGATATATTAAAAATAGAGTCTTTAGAGAAGTTGAATTAACCTTATCCATTGGTATATCTTATAATAAATTCTTAGCAAAGCTTGCTTCAGATTGGAATAAGCCAAATGGAATTAAAGAAATAAAGAAAGAAATGTTACCAGATATACTTATGCCTCTTCCTATATCAAAGATTCATGGACTCGGCAAAGTATCGGTAGCTAAACTAAATAATATGGGAATATATTTTATAAGAGATTTATATAGAATGCCGAAGGAATTCTACACAGAATATTTAGGGAAAAATGGTACTGAAATATATGATAGAATTCGAGGTATTGATAATAGAAAAGTTGAGATTGTCCGTGAAAGAAAGTCTGTTGGGAAAGAAAAAACTTTGAGATCTGACACGAAAAATAAGGAAGAATTGCTAGAATACATAAAAGAATTTTCTTTTGAAATAGAAGAGGTTTTAAGTAGAAAAAATATTAGTGGAAAAACGGTAACTTTAAAATTTAAAACTAAGGATTTTGAAAATCACTCGAGGAGTAAAACTTTAAATAATTATATTGGAACTCATAGTGAGATATTTAAGGTTGCGGAGGAATTATTAGAATGTGAAGATCTAAAAGAAGAGGTAAGACTAATTGGCGTTAGCATATCTTCATTCAAAGAAACAGAAGTTCAGCAATTAAGTTTGCTGTAAATAATGTATATATATAATTATTTCGATGGGATATAATTATAAAAGTTTTAAAAAAGTATATCTATTTTGGTAGTTAAAGAATATTAATATTATATACAATAAATTTAGGGAGGAGTCTGCTTTGGAATATTTTAGTATATTATTCAATAATAACTTCAAAGTAGGATAAAATATGAAAAAAGAGTTAACTCCAAGTGAAATTATTTTTTGTGCATCATGTGCAGATAACATTAAAAAAAGTAATATTAATAGAATCCCAGAAATTACATCTACGTTAAATAAAATAAAAAAGAATTTGAGCATTAAAAAGGACGGATACAATATATACTATGTAGATTCATTTTCAAAAGAAAAATTAGAAAATTTAGTGGAGTATGTTGAGAATATATATGAAAAACTTCCTCCACCTAAGGACATTTGTTATGTAACAAGTCAAGAACAAGTGAATCCAAAAGCCTTATTAATGCAAAATGGTAAAGGCAATATATTAAAAGAAATGATTGAAGATATTAAAGAAAAATATTTTGAATGCATAATAGATTTTTACAACAGTTCTTCAGATGATGAAAAGGAAGATATAATTGAAGATATAAGCGAAAAGAGGAATGACTATATAACTAAGCTTATGGATTCAGCAAAGACTAAAAATTTTGATGTTAAAGCAACTAGTGGTGGATTTGTTTTTATTCCTTTAAAAGATGAAGGGGATGAGATGAGTGAGAAGGAATATAATCAATTAAAAAGTCCCTCTCAAGAAACTATTGAAAAGCAAGCATCAAAGCTAAAAAAAGAGGCTGAAGTTATATTAGAAACATTAAAGGATATTGAAGTAAAATCAATCGAAAAACTTAAAGAGATTTATAGAGATTATATAAAAAATACTATGCAGAAAGATAAAGACGATTTATTATTGCAGTTTATATCTCAAGATGAGGTCTATAAATATTTACTTCAAATGTATGATGATTTTGATGAAACAATAGTTGATTGTTATACAATAAATTTAGAAGATGATGAGGAATATATAAAAGATATATTTTCTAAATATGATGTAAATGTAATTGTTGATAATTCTAAAAAAAGTCACCCGAGCGTTATATATGAAGAAGATCCCACTATTTCAAATTTAATTGGAAATATTGAGTATAGAAATAATAATGGGGCGTATAGCACAGATATTTCTTTAATTAATGGAGGAAGCCTAATAATGGCTAATGAGGGATGCTTAATATTAAGATTAAATTCATTAATAAGTAGTGGGCTTAGTTATTATTATTTAAAGAAATCATTGATTCATGGAAAGGCAAATTATAATTATACAAAAAGCTATTTAGAAATGCTTTCTATTGCAGGACTAAAACCAGAATCCATTCCTATCAGCGTAAAGGTTATTTTAATAGGAGATTATGAAAGTTATCAAATATTATATGATAATGATGAAGATTTTAAAAGGATATTTCCACTTAGAATTGAAGCAGATATGGAACTAAAATATACGGATACTAATAGAAACTCTATTTTGGAAATAGTTAAGGAGAAAATAAGAAAAGAAAATTTATTAAATATAACTGATGATGCACTTAATGAAATGATTAAATTTTTATCTAGAGTTACAGGTCAAAGAAATAAAATGTCTATAGATGATTATTATATAAATAAAATATTGTATTTAGCTAATAACAATGCGAGTGAGGACAACAGAACAAATATAGAAAAGAAAGATATAATAGATATTGCTTATGAAGATGAAAAGATTTTAGAAGATATTATGGAGAATTATAAAAATAAAAAAATATTAATTACTACAAGTGGTAAAAAAGTGGGGATAATTAATGCACTTGCCGTAGTTGGAAATGGTTGTTATAGTTTTGGTAAACCTATGAGAATAACATGCTTATCAAATAAAGGCGAAGGAAGAATAATTGATATTCATAAAGAATGTAAAATGAGTGGAAACATTCATGAAAAATCAATCGCTATACTTCGAGGACTTTTGAGTAATTTAATAAGTCCATATGAAAAATTACCGGTAGACCTTCAATTAAGTTTTGAACAAACCTATGGGATGGTTGAAGGTGATAGTGCATCTGTTGCAGAAATAATTTGCATTTTATCAGCCTTAAGCAATAGAGGAATAAGGCAAAATATTGCAGTAACTGGATCTATAAATCAATTTGGAGAAATTCAAGCAATTGGTGGAGTTAATGAAAAAATTGAAGGGTTTCATAGGGTTTGTACTATGATAGATAAAATAAATGGTAAGGGTGTTCTAATTCCAAATACAAATGCTGATGAATTAATACTACGAAGTGAAGTTGAAGAAGATATTAAAATAGGGAAATTTCACATTTATACTATGGAAACGTTAGAAGATGCAATTGAGGTTTTGATACTTGATGAAGGTGAATCTATCAAAAGCTTTTTTAAGGAAATAGAAAATGAAATTTCGAAATATAAAGGTGTAAAAAGAAAAAGTAAGATATAGAGAAGTGTACCCAAGAAGGTAAAGTCTAATAAAAAGAAACTTTACTTAAAAGGGTACGCTTTATCTTTATTCTATAAATTAATTATAAAAATATTAAAAAATAGAAATAATTGTAATAAATAGTTTGACGTTGAAGGAAGACCTATGTTAAAATATGGTAAATAGACAAAACAAAGGTAAAGAAGGAGGTGAAAGCAGAATATCTCAAAACTAGAATATTTGAGTTTATATTATAATATATAGGTTGCAATTATGACTTTACAATAATTATCAAATGTAAAGTTAAACATATATTTATATTTTTAACTTTAAATTGGGATATTCTTAATAATATGTATTTAAAATTTGAAAAACAAAAAAATATTCTAATTACTGCTCTTAGTGGAGAACTAGATCATAATAGTGCTGAGGAGGTTAGGGTAAGGATTGATGATAGAATTGATAGAGATAATATAGAAAAGGTAATTTTAGATTTTTCAGGAGTAACTTTTATGGATAGCTCAGGAATTGGAGCTGTACTCGGTAGATATAAGAAGCTAGTTAATAAAAATGGAGTGCTTTGTATTGCAGAGCCTAATAAAAATGTTAATAGAATATTTGAACTAGCAGGTTTATATAAGGTGATTAAAAATTATAATACTGTAGATGAAGCAGTAAGGAACATTTAGATGGAGGGGTTATCATGTCTGACAATAAAATGAGCATAGAATTTGTAAGCAAATCTCAAAATGAGGGTTTTGCAAGAGTTGCTGTTGCAGCTTTTGTTGCTCAATTGGATCCAACAATTGATGAAATAAATGATGTAAAAACAGCAGTATCTGAAGCAGTTACTAATTCTATAATACATGGATATGAGAATAGAGAAGATGGATTAGTTAAAATTGAAGCTGAAATTAATGAAAATGAAGTTACTATAGTGATCATTGATAAGGGGATTGGAATTGATGATATAGAGCAGGCTATGGAACCGTTGTATACATCAAGACCAGACATAGAAAGATCCGGGATGGGCTTTACTGTAATGGAAACATTTATGGATGATTTAAAGGTAGAAAGCGAAAAAGGGATTGGTACAAAGATAGTAATCAAGAAGAAATTTAACGTGGTAAGTTAGGTGAAATATATGGAAAAAGAGGATTTAAAACGAGAGGATTATAATTATGACAAGAATCCAGAGCTAATAGCTTTAGCTAGAAATGGTGATAGAGATGCTATGAACTCATTAATAGAAATGAATTTACCATTAGTATCATCTCTAAGCAAAAAGTTTCTAAATAGGGGATATGATTATGAAGATATATTTCAGATAGGATCAATTGGATTGGTTAAAGCTATAAATAATTTTGATTTAACTTACAATGTTAAGTTTTCAACTTATGCAGTTCCTATGATTATAGGTGAAATTAAAAGATTTTTAAGAGATGATGGAATGATAAAAGTAAGCCGTAATGTAAAAAGTTTAGCGAGAAAGGTATATTTTTATAAAGAAGTTTTAACTAAAAAGCTTAAACGATCACCTACTATAGATGAACTTGCAGAATATGCAGATGTTGATAAGGAAGAAATTTTATTTGCAATAGAATCTTCTAATAGTTTACAGTATTTATATGATACAATACATCAAGATGATGGAGCACCAGTTCTTTTAATAGATAAATTAAGTGAAAAAGGTGTTGATGATGGGAATATTATTGAAAGGATAGCTCTTAAAGAAGCTTTAAGTAGTTTAGATAAAAAATCAAGACAAATTATATTGTTACGATATTTTAAAGATAAGACACAAGTCCAGGTGGCTAAGATGCTCGGAATAAACCAAGTTCAAGTGTCTAGAATCGAGAAAAAGGTTTTAGCTGAAATGAGAAAAAAATTAGAAGAATAAAAAACACAGCAAAAATAAAGAAATAGAATGTATGTTTGTTCAAATTAAATTGGATAAATAAACATTCTATTTTTTTGATGATACTAGAAATGTATAGAATTCTAATAAAATCTAAGGCTAGAGATATTAAAAGAATTGACAATTGAAAAATGTATCTTACCAAAAAATAACATGATTAATTTTAATAATTTTGCAAATGATAAGTATATAGATAAAGTGAAATTTTTCAGGTGTAGTTTTATACTCCAACTGAATTTAGTTGAACTAATACCAAGAAGGGATACAACGTCCAGCAACGTGCAAGCGTTATCTCCCACTTAAAGAAGAGGGCGTATTACGGATGATAGCTATCAGATAAAGGAGCGTGAGTAATTTTGAGTAGCAATAGGGAAATGAGAGAAGCAAAAATTAAACAAAAGTATGAGACTATGGCAAATGAAGTTATACCAAAATCTAAAGTATTTCAAGATTGCTTAAAGGCTTTTTTAGTTGGAGGATTAATTTGTGATGTAGGTCAATTTATTAATAATATAGCAACGAACTATGGATTTCCTGAAGAGCAAGTTATGAGTATAGTTCCAATTATAATGATATTTTTAGGGGCACTGTTAACCGGAACAGGTATCTATGGTAAGTTAGCTCAATTTGGTGGAGCAGGTACAGTTGTTCCTATAACAGGCTTCTCAAATGCTGTAGTTTCTCCTGCAATAGAATTTAAAAAAGAAGGATTTATATTTGGAGTTGCAGCAAAGATGTTTACAATTGCAGGACCTGTTTTAGTATATGGAATTGGAATGTCTGTAATTATAGGCATGGTTTATTATGTAATCTCATTATTTTGAGGAGGGGTTAATATGCAAATGCATAATAAGAAAATAGGGAGGCAAACAGTAAAACTTGAGAATCCACCTAAAATAATAGCAGCACATTCTATAGTAGGCCCCAAAGAAGGTGAAGGTCCTTTAAGTGGATATTTTGATGAAATCTTAAATGATGATACATTGGGAAAAGATAGTTTTGAAAAAGCAGAAAGTCAAATGATGTTTACTGCTATAACAGAAACATTAAAGAAAGCAAAACTTAAAGAAACAGATATAGATTACTTATTTTCTGGAGATTTACTAAATCAAATAATTTCCTCAAGTTTTGCTGCAAGGGAATTTAGCATTCCATTTTTTGGATTATATGGAGCATGTTCTACCATGTCAGAATCTTTAAGTTTAGCGTCAATTATAATGGATGGTGGATTTGCTAAGTATGTAATTGCAACAACTTCCTCTCATTTTAGTTCAGCAGAAAGGCAATTTAGATTTCCACTGGATTACGGTTCTCAAAGAGCACAGACAGCACAGTGGACAGTAACAGGGTCAGGAGCAGTAATTCTTGGGCATGAAGGAAATTATCCAGAAGTAACTTATGTGACAACTGGAAAAGTAAAAGATTTTGGGCAAAAAGATGCTAATAACATGGGAGCTGCTATGGCACCAGCGGCTGTTGATACAATAGTAAATCATTTTAAAGATACAGGAAGAAAACCAAGTGATTATGATGTTATAGCAACAGGGGACTTGGGGATAATAGGGAGAGAGCTTGCAGATAAGTTAATTCAAGAGTTTGGTTATGATATTAGGAAACAACATATAGACTGTGGTGAGATTATATTTGATAAGGAAAAACAAAAAACTGAAGCTGGTGGCAGTGGCTGTGGATGTTCAGCAGTTGTATTTACAGGATATTTATATAAGAAGCTTATGAAAAAAGAAATAAAGAAATTATTATTAGTTTCAACAGGTGCACTTATGAGTACAACATCATCACTTCAAGGTGAAACAATTCCAGGAATAGCGCATGCAGTTGCTATAGAAATGATGTGATGATGAAAAATGAATAATGTTGCAGGCACTCTGTTCTAAAGAGTTAGCATAAAGGAAGGGAAATTTTATGGATTATATAAGTGCATTTATAGTTGGAGGTATTATTTGTATTATAGGTCAAATATTAATAGATGTTACAAAATTGACACCAGGTAGAATATTGGTTGTGTTTGTTGTACTTGGGGCAATATTCGGAGCTTTTGGCTGGTATGATAAATTAATTGATATTGGTGGAGCGGGAGCTACAGTGCCATTGCCAAGCTTTGGAAATTCCTTGGCTAAGGCTGCAATAAAGGAAGTAAAAGAAATTGGGTTACTAGGAGCATTTACAGGAGGGATTAAAGGAGCAGCAGCTGGAATTACTGCATCAATATTCTTTGGATATTTAATGGCGCTTATTTTTAATCCGAAAACTAAAAAATAAGAATATATTAAAATTTTGCCTTTTAATATATTTGCAAGTATAATTATACTATGAATGATTATACCTACATAAATTGATAAATTATAGTATAATAATTTAATAATGATAATAATGATAATAATGAAGTGATTTAGAATGGTGGGGTTCTTTTGGAAAAGTATTGTATTAATTCCTGGGCTCAAATAGTTGAAATATTAAATAGCAATGTTAAAACTGGAATTAGTGAAAATAATTGTGAAGCAATAAGGTTAAAATATGGTACAAATAAAATTGATTTGCCAAGTGGAAATGGCTTTTATAAACATGCTATTAATGTGTTAAAACAAAGATCCATAATGATATATATTGTAATTACAATAGCATTATTTGTATTTAAGTTTTATTTATTTGGTGGAATGTCAGCCTTAATGTTAATATCCAATATAATAACAATAATAATGCATACGATAAAAAGAGATAAAGAAATTGGGGTTTTAGAAAGACTAAATTCTGCAGATACGATAGTTATTAGAGATGGAACACAGAAAATTATTAAATCTGAAGAATTAGTAATGGGGGATCTAGTTAGGTTTAATAGGGATTCTGTTATTCAAGCAGATTTAAGAATAATAAGTGCTAAAGATATAAAGGTAGATGAAAAGAGTATAACAGGAGAAAATTTTTATAAAGAGAAGTTCGAAAGCAAAGTAATAGGAAGCATTTCTTCTCTTTCAGATATGAAGAATATATTGTTTAAAGGCTCTGTAATAAAATCTGGTGATGGCTTGGGAATAGTTATCGCTACTGGAAACTTCACTCAATTAGGAAGAATCCTTGCAATGCTTACGTATGCAAGTAATAGGAAACATAATTTTGGGATAATGTTATCAAAGTTTTTAGAAAAATATTTATTGATATATTTTCTGGCAATTGTAATTATAGGTTCATACTTTGTGTATAGTGGACAAGATTCTCAAAGGAACTATATATTTACAGCATTATTTATACTTAGTTGTTCTCCAATTGCTATAATTGCAAATATTATTTTTAAAAGTGTAGTTAAAATATTTTTCAAAGAAAATATTGAAATAATAAATTTCTCAGTATTTAATTTAATAAAAGATGTTAATATTTTATTTTTAGATAAAGTTGGAGCCATAAGTAAAAAGGAAATGATTGTAAAAAAGATATTTATTAATAATAATGTTATAGCTACTAGTGATCCTTATTTAAAAGAAATAACTTTTGATAGAATAGTAGAAATATCATTAATATGTAATAACGCCATTTATAACTCAAATGAGGATAATGCAAAAGGCGAATTAGATGAACTTGCTTTTATAAATTATGGTGCCAAAAAGAAAATTTATAAGGCAACTATAGACAAGACAAATTCAAGAACTTTAGAAATACCTATGGATTCTGATAAACGTTTTTTGACTGTTGTAAGTAAATTGAATAGAAGATATAGAGCAAATACTAGAGGAAATGTAGATGATGTTGTAGAACAATGTAAGTATATCATGCTTGAAGGCGTTGAGAGAGAACTTACAGATGAGTATAAGGCTATAATAAAAGATACAGATATGAATTTATCTATAGAGGGCTTGATAACAGAAGGTTTCGCGTATAGAAATTTTAGTTATGAACCATCTAGAGATGAAAATATAGAAAGTAATATGGTTTTTGTGGGTATAATAGGGCTTGAAAACCCTCTTGAAGAAAACCTTGAAAATAGTATAAATCGCATTAAAGATAAAGCGATAGTACCTATTTTATTTACAGAAGAAAGTAAATTAAGTGCTATAACAAATGCTAAACGCGCAAATATAATAAGAAATGATAATCAAGTAGTAGCAGGAATAGAATTAGACTCTTTAAATCACCAAGAACTTAGAGATTTGCTTTGTAGAGTTAGAGTGTTTTGTAGAGTAAATCCTGAAATTAAATCAAAAATAGTTTCATTATTCATAAAAGATGGACATAAAGTTGCGACTACAGGAGAAAATTTAGGAGATTTACCAGCACTTAATTTATCCAATGTTGGAATAGGAAAAGGAAAAGCATCTGTAATGGTAAAAAGATTATGCGATGTTTATATTCAAGAAAACTATTTAGATGGATTTTTCAAAATAAGAGATTTTTCAAGGCGATTTGAAAAGAATATAGATAGAGTTTTCAAAATATACTTTATGACTATTCTTTCGGAACTTTTAGTTTTATTAGGTTGCCTTATAATGGGACAAACAGAAAGTTTGGATTTTTGGAACATACTAGTTATAAATGGTATATTATTCATTCCATTATCTCTAATAATTTTGTTAAAAGGTGGCCGAGATATTAGTAATAATGAAGTAATAACTAGAGCTTCAATATTAAGTATAATTACTATGATTTCAATTTATAAGGTTGATGGTAAAGAAGCAACCTTAATACCGTTAGTTATAATATCTATGGGTATTTTGATTTACACATTGTTTAATAGCAATGTTTCTATAAGAAGATCATCTAAAGAGTTAGTTATGGGAATAGTATCATTTTTAATAATTATTATAGGTATAGTTGGTGTTATTTTAATTAATAATGTATTACCTAGAGATATAGTTGTAATAGAATTAGGGACTTCATTAATATTTTTTATTATTTTTGAAATTTTAGCTAGAAAGTGGCAAAACTCATTAATGAGGTGAGTTTATGTTTTCTAAAAAAATAGAGGAAGTAGGAAATCCTGTAGTATATATTTTTTTAACACTAGCAATTAGTTGTATTTCTTATGGAATAAATCAAGAAATTAGAGGGCTTGCAATATTTATTGTGGTCTTCTTTTTTCTTTCTTTATTTTATTACTGTGGAATAAGTTTTACCTGTATTATGATTATGTTTTTCACTATTGGAATTCTTATAAATTTTTCATATTATAGAATTGGAAATGAAATAAGTGGTGAAGTAAGAATATTGAAAATGAATAATTACGGTATTATGGGAAATTATGAAGGGAAAAATATTATATTAAAAACTGATAAAAAGAATTTAAATGTTGGGGAAAAATATGAAGTTACAGGGAACGTTAAAAATATACAAGATAAGATTAATGGAATAGTTGGAGAAGTTGAGCCAAAAGCAATAAATAAAGCTAATGGAGATTTTATAACTAAACTTTATGAGTTTAAAAGAAAGATATATAATAATTTAGAAGAAAACTTAGGCAAACGAAAAGCAGGGTTAATAGCCTCAATTGCTTTTGGATATTCTGATTATTTAGATGAAGAAGATAAAGACGATATGAAAAACTTTGGAGTCATACATAGCATAAGTGTTTCAGGATTGCATGTAGCTATAGTATATGGATTTTTAAGAATTTTTATGGGAGGTAAGGCAGGACTTTTGGCTACAATGATATATGTTATATTCACAGGAAGTAATTATTCAAGTATAAGAGCATTTTTAATGCTTTCTTCAGTAGAAGTGGGACATATATTGAAAAGGAATAATAGTTCAATCTCAGCACTATGTTTTTCAGCTATGATTTTAATAATTTATCAGCCTTATAGTATTTTCAGTATATCTCTTCATTTATCATATTTAGCTACACTTGGAATAATAATGTTTAATAATAAATTTAATAATATATTATATAAATTGCATGTAAAGCTCAGGCAATCACTAAGCTTAACATTAAGTGCTCAAATTTTTACAGTGCCATATTTGATTTTAATATTTAAAGATTTTTCTGTAAACTTTATTATTGGTAACTTATTTTTAGTTCCATTTGTAGATCTTATAGTTATTACTGGAAACATATTAGCACTTACATATGTATTTCCTAAACTATTTGATTTTTGTTGTTATTTAAATTTAAATATAATAAAAGTATTTGATTGGATGTTAAATATTATTGATAAAATTTCATTGCCTATGTTTTATGGAAATGAGTATGTAGTATTTTTTTATTTATTTTTAATGCTAAGTTTTTATTTTGTTCGGAAAGGTTATAAGAAATTTATTTATCTTCCACTTATATCTATTTTAGCAATAACATTTCAAATATATAGTCCGATTCTTAATATAAAATATTATAAAGAAGGAGCTATTTTAGTTAGTTATAGAAATCAAAGAGTTCTTATTGCTAATAAAAATCAAATTGATTGGAAAAGACTTTCAGAAATTACAATGGCAACACAATCTTATAGACAAGGAAGAGTAATTAATATAGATGGAATTTATAATGTTAAATTACAGGGAAAAAATTATATCTTAGAGACTTCAAAAGAAAAATATTTATTAAAAATGGTAAGTGGCAAGGAGTCAAGTGAATATGATATAATAAATTTTAAAGATGGACTTACTAAAAAGATATTTATAATAAATGGTAAAGCAATAGAAGTCTACTCATAGGTTGCAATTGTACATTGCATCAATAATTTATTTGTTATGCGAGAGGAAAATAAAATTGATTAATTATGAAGTTTATGAACAAGAAATTGAAAAAGGTAATGTGAAGAATGGATATATATTTTGCGGATTAGATGAAGAACTTATTAAAGATGGGATAAGTCTAATTATTAAAAGAGAAGTATCAGAAGAATTTAAAGAGCTTAATTTAATCAGAATAGATGGAATGAATACAAGTTTTGATGATATTATGAATGCCTGTGAAACAATGCCTTTTATGAGTGCTAAGAAAGTTGTTGTTATTTATAGAGCAAATTTTTTGCATGAAAAAAGTGATTCGACAGGTACTAAAATATATAATGATATTAAGAAATATGTTGAGAACTTGCCTCCAGATACTATTTTGATAATGTATTACTTGTTAAATGATAAGAGGGATAAACCTAACAAAAACAAAAAATTAAATACTACAGGTAAGTTTTTACATGTAGTATATTGTGATAAGCTAAAAAGGGATAAATATTTAAAAAAGGTTTCTGAGGTATTTAAGGAAAAAGGAAAGCAAATTGGGAAAGTTGAATTAATGTATTTTTGCGAGAAAGTACAAAGTAATTTTGACATTATAAAAAGAGAAGCTGATAAGCTTATATCATATTGTGAAGGTAGAGAAATAAAGAAAGATGATATTAATTTACTTATTTTAAATTCAAATGAAGATGATATTTTTGATTTAATAGAGTTGATAGCTACAAGAAAGATTGATAAGGCTATAGACATAATGAAAGAAATTCTGTATAAATCAGACCAACATATGCTTATAATAAGTGCAATTGAAAAACATTTTTTAAGATTATATGAAATAAAAATTAAAATTAGTAAAGGGAAAAGATTGGAAGATATTATATCAGAATATAGATTACCGCAGTTTGTATGTGAAAAATTAATGACCCAAACCAATAGATTTACTGAAAAACAGTTAATGGAGTTAATTAAAATTTGTGTTAAAACAGAAACAAAATTAAAATCCACAGGAATAGATAAGAATATGGAAATGGAATTTCTCCTTATAAATACTCTTACAGTGAAGAAATAAACTAAGGATTTTGCGCAAAAAAATAACCCATCTAGTGATAGATGGGTTTTTAAGATTATGCCATAGCGTGTAACTTTGTAGCTAATCTTGATTTCTTTCTAGCAGCCATGTTCTTATGAACAACTCCCTTAGTAGTCGCCATATCTAATGACTTAACAACTGATGTATATAAAGTTGTAGCTTCTTCGTTATTCTTAGCTTCTACAGCAGCTTCAAATTTCTTTATAACAGTCTTTAAAGCAGACTTAACCATTCTGTTCTTTAAAGTCTTAGTTTCAGTAACTTTAATTCTCTTTTTTGCTGATTGGATATTTGCCATTCTTAATTCACCCCCCTTAAATTTTTATAGGGTCTCTGCAGTTTTTGGGGAAATCTGCGTACGAGTTCATATTCAACAAACCTTATTATAGCATCAGAAGTTATGTAATTCAAGTATTAAATTCAAAGAAAAAGGAAAAATAAGACTGACTAAATATATAAAGAGGTGTTTATATGATAAATGTTAGAACAGACCTAGTACTTGAAGCAAGGGAAATCTATAAAGCAAACCATAAGGACGAGGGTGATATTGATGGAATAGAAGTTATTGAAGAAAGTGAAAAAGATATTAAGGTAACTACAGTAAAAGTAAAAAATGAAGAAGGATCTAAAAAAATTGGAAAACCAAAAGGGAATTATATAACTATAGATATTCCTGATTTTACTATTTATGATGGAGAAACTATGAATAGAGTTTCAGAAGTAGTATCAGAAATTTTAGGAAGATTAATAAAAATTGACACTGAAAAAACTGCTTTAATTGTAGGTCTTGGAAATTGGCAGGTAACTCCAGATGCATTAGGTCCAAAAGTTACAGAAAAAATAATGGTAACAAGACATTTAAGTGCAGTAATGCCTGAAGTAATTGATGACTCTGTTAGACCAGTTTGTTCAATATCCCCTGGAGTACTAGGAGTTACAGGTATTGAAACTGTGGAAATAATTAAGGGTGTTGTGGAAAAAATAAAACCAGATTTAGTAATATGCATAGATGCATTAGCTGCAAGACGGGTTCAAAGAGTAAATACAACAATCCAAATTGGAGATACAGGAATAGCTCCGGGTGCTGGAGTTGGAAATAATAGAAAGCAGATAAATGAAGAAAACTTGGGTGTTAAAGTTATTGCTATAGGAGTACCAACAGTTGTAGATGCAATTACAATTGCTAATGATACTATAGATTTAGTTGTAGATTCACTAATAAGCAATTCCTCAAGTGGAACTGATTTTTATAAAATGCTAAAATCTTTAGATAAAAATGAAAAGGAGAATCTTATTAAGGAAGTATTATCATCACAAGTTAGTACAGACATGATAGTTACACCAAAAGATATTGATTTAGTTATTAATTCTTTATCAAAAATAATAGCCAATGGAATAAATATGGCTGTGCAACCTAACATGAATATGGAGGAAATTAATAAATTTATGGGTTGAAATAGCTTACATATAGAGAAACTATAAAGAACTATAAAGGAAAAATATCTAAAGTTATCTAATACAAGCTATTAATTCTACCTTTGTCAGCATTTAAATAGATTATAATTTTGAATAGTGGTTAATATATTAATGCCGGTAGATAATAAATAATAAGATTTTGAGGAGGTAGATTTATATGGCTTCAAACAATAGTGGAAGTAACAGAACTTTAGTACCAGAAGCAAGACAAGGTTTAAACAGATTAAAAACTGAGGTTGCATCTGAAGTTGGATTAAGTGATTATGAAAACGTTGATAAAGGAAACCTTTCTTCAAGACAAAATGGAAGTGTTGGTGGAAACATGGTTAAACATATGGTAGAAAGCTATGAACAAGGACTTAAATAATAAACAAATAAATAAATAATAGTAAATGCACTAAGCTCGTCTTGGTGCATTTACTATTTATATTTAGAATACTGTTAATCTTCATTTTCTACTCCCAATTTAATTAGAATAATTATGTAAATTTATTAATATAATTATAAAAGAGTACAAGGGGGGAGAATGGTGATATATATGAGCAGAGGAGAAAGAAGAAATAGCATAAATAAAAAAATAAAAGTAAAACCGAATATAAATATAGGTATAGTAGTTCTCATTTTGTTTTTAAGTATTTTTTTTATAAGACTTGGTAATATTCTAAAAAATAATAGAGAAAGAGGAGCCTTTGCTTATGTTCAATTATTAAATTTAGGAATGCCAATAATACAATCTCAAGTTTATGATGAAGGGACTTATGCTGAAAATAAGCTTTCGCTAAGGAATGTTTGCTTTGAAGTATTAGGTTTAAACAATTTTAGCTATAGAGGAATAATACAAAATGAAAATAGCTTTTTTTATGATATAGATGATACGGACACTAAATCAGTGTTTACCTTTAATCCGTTCCAAGTAAGTGAAGATAGTATTTCTAAGTTGCCTGTAAATAATGATAGTAAAAATACACAAATTTACAATCCAAGTTTGAAAAAGGAAATAAATAAGTCAAAGCCAGAAATATTGATATACCACACTCATACAACTGAAAGTTATGGCACTGAATCAGAAAGCTCGGATGAAAATATAAATGTTGTGGGAGTTGGAGATGTTCTTGCAAATGAACTTGAGGGGAATTATGGAATCTCGGTAATACATGATAAAACAGATCACTGTATTTCTTATAATGATAGTTATACAAGATCTGGAGAAACAGTTGACAAGTACTTGAAAGAATATGGGGATTTTAAAATGATTATAGACTTGCATAGAGATTCATTGGAAAATAAAGCTGCAACAACAACAGAAATTTATGGTATGAGTGCATCTAAAATAATGTTTGTTAATGCTGAAAATAGTACAAGATATCCTAAAAATAAAGCGCTTACAGAAAAAATATTTAATAAAACAGGTGAATTATTTCCAAGTTTGCCTATAAAAATATTTACTTATCCTAGGGGGATTAAGGCATTTAATCAAAGTAAGAGCGATGGATGCTTGCTTTTTGAAATAGGTGCCAATAAAAATACCCCACAAGAATCAAAAGTTACGGCAGAATGTATGGCCAGAGTAATTGCAGAAATTATAAATAAATAGATACCAAGGGTGAAAATTGCACTTATGCGTATAATCCTCCGAAATTGGATACATGTGTGTTCCATCGGACTAAGAAAAGTTCGCTGGAAGCTTCTAAATGGCAGGTTGCACCCATTTCTGCATGATCCTAAGACGAGCTTAGGACAAGCAATAAATGGAACAACCTGCCATTAAGAGGCTTCAACAGCTTATTTTCTAATGCCGATTTAACAAACATGTATCCAATTTCTCTGTTTTGATAGACTCTTAAGTATTGAAAATAGTATATATATTCTCAAATAATATGCACCAATAAAAAAAGTTCAATAACACAATCAGAATTTTTACACATATAAAAATCCAAAGCATTTAGTTAGATATTATAAAACAATACGTAACATAGTGATACAGTAGAAAATTACCTGTAAATATGCATCGATAACATAATAATTTAGATTAATGAATAATACTTTATAAATATGGAAAGAATGTAAATAGAAAAAATAAAGAAAGTTTTAGGGATAGTTAAAAAATAAATCAACTAATTGAAAAGGGTGTTTATTTATTGAAGAATATTTTTAAGGGTTACATATTTAAAAAAGTAGTACCAGCAATTTTAATTTTATTTTCGGTCTTAGTTGGAATTATTAAAATTGATGTGATTAATACTAAAGCATTATCACCTCTTGGGAATACAAATGAAAATTATAAACTTGTAAGTGAAAAATTTGGAGAAGATTTTTCAAATTTCATAAAAGATAATTCATTTTTAAAAATTTATAAAGAATCAGAAAAAGACATATTGGTTAGACTAGGGGATAGTAATTTTAAAATAAGAAATGAATCTGATTTTATAAAAAAAATACAAGGAATTTTTAATAATATACATATATGAAAAAGTGTAAAACACAATTGAGAACTTATAGCATAAAGGAATTATGAAATTAAGTTAATCTTAGTTGAACTTATCTAGGAGCTAGCAGATAAACTTATATGTAATTATCATAGAAAAGTTTGCAAGTAGATTTTCTTGTAGCCTTTTTAAATGGATGTATGTTATAATTTAGCTGATTTAATTATAACGGGGGTGAATGAACTGCCTTAAGGTTAGAAGGTAGTTATGCGTATGAAAAGTGTAAGACAAGAACATATAAGAAATTTTTCAATAGTAGCACATATTGATCATGGTAAGTCAACCCTTGCTGATAGATTACTTGAAACTACAGGGACCTTAACTAAAAGGGAAATGGAAGAACAAGTTCTAGATAATATGGATATAGAAAAAGAAAGAGGAATTACAATAAAGTCTCAAGCAGCGAGACTTATATATAAAAGAGATAATGGTGAAGAATATATTTTTAATTTAATTGATACTCCAGGGCATGTGGATTTTAATTATGAAGTGTCAAGAAGTTTAGCAGCCTGTGAAGGTGCTATATTAGTTGTTGATGCAACGCAAGGTGTTCAAGCTCAAACTTTAGCTAATTGCTATTTGGCATTAGATAATAATTTGGAAATTGCACCAGTAATAAATAAGATTGATTTACCATCTGCAAGACCAGAAGAAATTAAAAAAGAAATTGAAGATGTAATAGGAATAGACGCATCAGAAGCACCAATGATATCTGCCAAGACAGGACTTAATATAGGCGATGTGCTAGAATATATTGTTAAGAACATACCGTCACCAGATGGGGACGAAGAAGCACCTTTAAAGGCATTAATTTTCGATTCATATTATGATAGCTATAAGGGTGTTGTGTGCATAGTAAGAGTAATGGATGGAAAAGTAAAAATTGGAAGCAAAATTAAGCTTATGGCGACTAATAAATTTTATGAGGTTACAGAAGTAGGTGTATTTACTCCTGGAGTACTTCCAATTGATGAATTAATAGCAGGAGATGTTGGATATGTAACAGCGTCAATTAAAAATGTTAGAGATGCTAGAGTTGGCGATACAATAACAGAAGCTAATAGACCAACACAAAAGGCACTTGTAGGTTACAAACCTGCTATACCAATGGTCTATTCGGGAATATTTCCAGTGGATGGAGCAAAGTATGATGAATTAAGAGAAGCTCTAGAAAAATTGCAAATAAATGATGCAGCATTAAACTTTGAACCAGAAACATCGATGGCCTTAGGGTTTGGATTTAGATGTGGATTCTTAGGATTATTGCACATGGAAATAATTCAAGAGAGAGTTGAAAGAGAGTTTAATTTAGATATAATTACAACTGCACCATCAGTTATATATAAAGTAATCAAAACAGATGGTGAAATATTAGAAATAACAAATCCAACTAATCTACCACCTTTAACTGAAGTGGATTATATGGAAGAACCAGTGGTTAAGGCATCTATAATTACTCCGAAAGATTATGTTGGATCGGTTATGGAATTGTGCCAAGACCGAAGAGGCGTATATATTGATATGGAATATGTAGAAGAAACTAGAGCAGTTGTAAAATATGATATTCCACTAAATGAAATAATATATGATTTCTTTGACACTCTAAAATCTAGAACTAAAGGATATGCATCTTTAGATTATGAATTAAAAGGATATATTAGAACTAAACTAGTTAAGTTAGATATATTATTAAATGCTGAGATAGTTGATGCATTATCAATGATAGTTCCAGAGGAAAGAGCATATCATAAAGGACGAGGAATAGTTGAAAAATTAAAAGAAGCAATTCCAAGGCAAATGTTTGAAGTTCCAATTCAAGCAGCAATTGGTGGTAAGATTATAGCAAGAGAAACTGTAAAGGCTATGAGAAAAGATGTATTAGCTAAATGTTATGGTGGAGATATTTCAAGAAAGAAGAAGCTCTTAGAAAAGCAAAAAGAAGGAAAGAAGAGAATGAGACAGGTCGGATCTGTTGAAGTTCCACAAGAAGCATTTATGGCAATCTTAAAGGTAGATTAATCAAGTGAAACTTGATTCAGGTGGGGTTTGATCCCCATCTGAATCTTAGTTGAACTTATCTAGGAGCGTGCAGCCGTTATCTCCCACTTTAAGAAGTGGGAGTGTTACGGATGCTAGCTATCAGATAAATATAATGGGGTATTTCATACATATAAATTAGGGGAATTAATCAAAATTCCAATTGAGTATAATAAAAAAATATAAATGTATGAAAGAAAAATATATTAATTTTAAGGAATTATTTGTATAATAATAATTAGTATTATACAAATAATTTTTTGTTGATAGAAATTTAGGAGGGGTTTGAATGTTTTTAAATGAATTAAGTAAAAATGAAGGAATTGCTTTTATGCAATTGGTCAAAGGTCTTGCAAATTCAGACAATACTTTCGCAAAAGAAGAAAAGAATCTTTATACTGATTATCTTGAGGAACTAAGTATAAAAGAAAATGAAATACCAGACGCAAATTTAAATTCCATATATGAAAAATTAAAAAATTCTTCTGAAAGAAAGAAAAATATTATTTATTTTGAGTTAATAGGTCTTGCGCTTATTGATGGAGAATACGATGAAAAAGAAGTGGAATTTTTAGAAGGAATAGGCGGAAAATTAGAGATAAAACGTGATAAAAGAATATCTTTTGCTAATTATTTCTATAACTTCGTAGATGTATATGGCTTTTCAGTTGTTGATGCAGAAAGCAAAATTAATTTACTAAAAGAACAAGCAGAAAAATTACTAGCATAAATAAGTTCACAATATGCGGATATTGCGGATTATTTAAAGTGCGGCGATAGCCCTCCGAAAGAGAATACAAACATGTTCCGCAGGACTAGAAAAACTTCGCTGGGTATATCTAAATGGAACAACTTTCCATTGAGATATGCCATCAGCTCATTTTTCAATGCCTGCTCCACACGTATGTATTCTCTTTCTTTGTATAGGAATAAGGCAAAATCAAAAAAATAACAAGTCAATATGCTAGTCTATTTCGTGTCATACTTCGTCAGTATGTTCACATAATAGCCCGCTATGAGGTAAACATACTTCCTCGTCTGACGCAAAATATACATCGAATTTTGGACTTGTTATTTTCTTTCATATGCCTAACTGCAATAGCATGACCGTTATTTCGGTAGTTTGTACAATTAACCTGAGTATTCATTAGGGTTAGCTATGTTACGCAATACCTATCAAAAAGAATTTTTAGGAGGATTATAATGGGAGAAATATCTTTATATATACATATTCCATTTTGTAAACAAAAATGTCTTTATTGTGATTTTCCATCTTATTCGGGAAAAGAAAAATTTATGGATGAATATGTAGATGCATTAAATAAAGAAATATTACAAAAAGCTAAAAAATATAGTATAAATAGCATATTTATTGGTGGTGGGACGCCTTCTTACTTAAATGAATCAAGTTTACAAAGTTTATTAGATACTATAAATAAATTAAATTTAAAGGAAAATTTGGAATTTACTGTTGAATGTAATCCGGGAACGTTGAATAAAAGAAATCTGGATATTATGAAAAAATATAATGTAAATAGAATCAGTATGGGGTTGCAATCCACAAAGAACTCTATTTTAAAAGAGATTGGAAGAATACATAGTTATGAGGAATTTAGAAACAACTATTATTTAGCTAGAGATATAGGATTTGACAACATAAATATAGATTTAATGTTTGGATTACCAAATCAAACTATTGAAGATTGGAAAGAATCATTAACGGAAATAGCAAAGCTTGAACCGGATCACATATCAGCATATAGCTTAATAATTGAAGAAGGAACACATTTTTATAATTTATATGAAAAAGATAAATTAAAGTTACCCAATGAAGATATAGAAAGAATGATGTATTTATCAACTAAAGATATTTTAAATAAATATGGGTATCACCAATATGAAATATCTAATTTTGCAAGGATAGATAAAGAATGTTTTCATAACAAAGTTTATTGGAAATGTAATGAATATTTAGGATTAGGCGTGTCAGCTAGTTCGTTTGTAGATGAAAAGCGGATTAAAAATATAGATGATATTGAAAAATATATAGAGAAGATTAATAAAAATGAAACTGTAATAGAAGAAATTCATGAAAATGACATAAATGATGACATGGAAGAATTTGTGTTTATGGGACTTAGAATGATTGAAGGAATAAAAATAAATGAATTTAAGAAAAAATTTAATAAAGATATATATGAAGTCTATGGAGATATAATTGAAAAAAATATAAAAAAGGAATTATTAATTTGTAATTCGGATAAACTATTCTTAAGTTCTAGAGGCATGGAAATATCTAATTATGTAATGAGTGACTTCATATTATCATAGAGAATTTATACTAAAAATATTAGAATAAATATCTAAAATTTGTATATGAAAATAAATAATATAGAAAATTAAAGCAAATAGGAGATATAAAGAGATAAAGTGATGAAATTAAATTATTATTACCTGTAGAAAGCTATAATAAATAGAATTGGAATTGACAAAAAACATCAAAAATAATATATTAAAAACATAGTCATTAGCACTCGAGGTTAATGAGTGCTAACAAAAAGAGGTGAAGTTATGAGTATTGATGGAAGAAAAATAAAAATACTTCAAGCTATTATCAATGACTATATTCGTACAGGAGATCCTGTAGGCTCAAGAACAATTGCTAAAAACTATAATTTAGGTATCGGTTCTGCAACTATAAGAAATGAAATGGCCGATCTTGAAGATATGGGATACTTAGAACAACCTCATGCTTCTGCAGGAAGAATTCCTTCTAGTAAGGGATATAGATTATATGTTGATAAACTTATGGATAGTCAAAGGCTAACAGTTGAGGAAGATTTGAAAATCAAGCAATATATAATTGATTCAGCAATGCTTGAAGTAGATAAAATTGTAAGGCAAACTAGTGCATTGTTGTCAGAGCTTACTAAATTGACTTGTGTGATTGAATCGCCATCAGTTAAAAAGAGTTTTGTTAAATCAATTCAGCTTATCAAGGTTGATGAATATAATTTAGTATCAGTTTTTTTAACAGATACTGGATTTATAAAAAATCATATGCTTAAGTTGAATAGTGGAGTTCCTAAAATTGAAACTTTAATGAGAATAAATCAAGTTATTAATAACAGATTGGTAAATCTCTCAATAGAAGAAATTAATCTAGAAGTAATTAATAATCTTAAAAAAGATTTAGGAGAATATGAAGAAATATTTAATGCAATTCTACCAGTTTTGTATGAGACATTAAATTCTACAGATTCGTCAGAAGTATTTATGGAAGGAACAACAAATATATTCAATTATGCAGAATATAACGACATTGATAAAGCTAAAGAAATATTATCGCTTTTTAATGATAAAAAATCTATAATGGATCTATTTAACCCACAGGATAATATTACAATTAGTATAGGCGATGAAAATTATAGAAAGCAAGCTAAGGACTGTAGTATAATATCTGCTGAATATTCTTTTAGAGATAGACCAATTGGTAAAATTGGATTAATTGGACCTAGAAGAATTAATTATTCAAAGGTAATAACAATTATGGCGGAAGTCATAAAAGAACTTAATAATATGTTAAGTAATGAAAAAATATAGATGTAAGATTTAAAGAGAAGAGGTGTGTTTTTAGAGCTATGAAAAAAAAGAAAGATATAAAAAATGAAGAACTAAATAATGAAGAAATTAAAGATGAAGCAGTAACTGAAAAAGAAACACAAGGAACTGTGAATAATGACCAAATGGAAAACGAGGAATCTAGTGAAATATGTGATGAAGTCTCTGAAAATGATGAGACTACAGAAGATGATGAACTAAATATAGTAAAAAAACAAAAAGAGGAAAATAAGAAATTGCAAGAAGAATTAGATGCGACTAAAGATAGACTTTTAAGAGTGACAGCTGAATATGATAATTATAGAAAAAGAACTACTAAAGAAAAAGAAGGAATATATAGTGATGCATATGTAGATGTATTAAAAGAAATTGTTCCAATTCTTGATAACTTAGAAAGAGCTATTGCAGCTGATGGAAGTGTAGAAGATTTGAAAAAAGGAATTGAGATGACAATAAAAGGGTGTCAAGATTCATTTACAAAGCTTGGAATTGAAGAAATAGATGCTTCTGGAGAATTTGATCCTAATGTTCACAATGCAGTAATGCATATAGAAGATGAAAGCTTAGATAAAAATGTAATAGCAGAAGTATTCCAAAAGGGATACAAAAAGGATGAAAAAATAATAAGACATACAATGGTTAAAGTAGCTAATTAAAAATTTATAGAATGTAAAAAAAATTAAATAAAAAATTTAAATTAAAATAAATTAATAAAGTTTTAGGAGGAATAATATATTATGGGAAAAATTATAGGAATTGACTTAGGAACTACAAATTCATGTGTAGCAGTTATGGAAGGTGGAGAACCAACAGTTATTGCAAATGCAGAGGGATCTAGAACTACTCCATCAGTAGTATCATTTCAAGCAGGTGGCGAAAGATTAGTTGGTCAAGTTGCAAAAAGACAATCAATAACAAATCCAGACAAAACAATTATCTCAATAAAGAGACACATGGGAACTGGATACAAAGTTGATATAGATGGAAAAAACTATTCACCACAAGAAATTTCAGCTATGGTACTTCAAAAAATTAAAGCAGACGCTGAAAGTTATTTAGGTGAAACAGTAACTCAAGCAGTAATAACTGTACCAGCTTACTTTAATGATAGCCAAAGACAAGCAACTAAGGATGCAGGAAAAATTGCAGGTCTTGAAGTTTTAAGAATAATAAATGAACCAACAGCAGCAGCATTAGCTTATGGTTTAGATAAAACAGATAATAATCACAAAATATTAGTTTATGACTTAGGTGGAGGTACTTTCGATGTATCTATTCTAGACCTTGGAGATGGTGTATTCGAAGTATTATCAACTAATGGAGATACAAAGCTTGGTGGAGATGACTTTGATGAAAAGATCATGCACTACATTGCAGACACATTTAAATCAGATAATGGAATTGACTTAATGCAAGATAAAATGGCACTTCAAAGATTAAAAGAAGCTGCTGAAAAAGCTAAGATTGAATTATCATCATCAACTCAAACAAATATAAACTTACCATTTATTACAGCAGATGCAACAGGTCCAAAACATATAGATTTAACTTTAACTAGAGCGAAATTTAATGAAATTACTAGTGACTTAGTTCAAAGATCAATTGAACCAATGAAAAAAGCATTAGCTGATGCTAAACTTTCATTAAGTGATATTGAAAAAATAATCTTAGTTGGTGGATCAACAAGAATTCCAGCAGTAGTAGATGCAGTTAAGAACTTTACAGGAAAAGAACCATCTAAGGGAGTTAATCCAGATGAATGTGTTGCAGTTGGTGCAGCTATTCAAGCAGGAGTACTAACAGGAGAAGTTAAGGATATAGTATTACTTGATGTTTCTCCATTAACACTTGGAATTGAAACAGCAGGTGGAATAGCTACTCCATTAATCGAAAGAAATACAACTATTCCAACAAAGAAGAGCCAAGTATTCTCAACTGCTGCAGACAGTCAAACATCAGTTGAAATCAATGTAGTTCAAGGTGAAAGACAAATGGCTATGGATAATAAGTCACTTGGACAATTTACACTTTCAGGAATAGCTCCAGCACCAAGAGGAATTCCTCAAATCGAAGTAACATTTGATATAGATGCTAATGGTATTGTTAAGGTATCAGCTTTAGATAAAGGAACTGGAAAGCAAGCTAATATCACAATTACAGCTTCAACTAACTTAAATGATGATGAAGTTGATAAGGCTGTAAAAGAAGCTGAGAAGTTTGCAGAAGAAGATAAGAAGAGAAAAGAAAAAGTTGAAACTGCAAACACTGCAGATCAAACAATCTATCAAATAGAAAAAACACTAAGTGAAGTTGGAGATAAAGCTACAGAAGAAGAAAAAGCTGGAGTTCAAGCTAAGATTGAAGAGCTTAAGAAGATTAAAGATAGCGATGATGTAGAAGCTGTTAAAGCTGCAATTGAAGCAGTAAACCAAGCATTCTATCCAATAGCTACAAAGATGTATCAACAACCAGAAGGCGCAGAAGGTGCAGGATTTGATCCAAATGCATCAGCTGGTAATGCTCAAAGTGCACCACATGATGATAATGTTGTAGATGCAGATTTTAAGGTAGATGAAGACAAATAGGATAAATAGGTTGTACTAAACACTAGTTATCTAATATAATGGGATAGGGAAGGCAACTCGTCTTCCCTTTTCTAAAGTATATAATTGGAATTTATATATACTTAAATTAAAAAATAAAACCAGGTGGTGAATATAAACAAATGGCAAGTAAAGACTATTATGAATTACTTGGACTTCAAAAGGGTGCAGGTGATGATGAAATAAAAAGAGCCTTTAGAAAAATGGCAGTAAAATATCATCCAGATAAAAATCAAGGAAATGATGAAGCCGAAGAAAAGTTTAAAGAAATAAATGAGGCTTATCAAATTCTTTCAGATCCAGAAAAGAGAGCTAAGTATGACCAATTTGGATCAGCTGCTTTTGATGGTAGTGGAGGCTTTGGAGGCGGAGGCTTCGATGGCTTTGATATGGGTGGTTTTGGTGATATATTCGAGTCATTCTTTGGAGGTGGCGGAGGAAGTTCTAGAAGAAAGAATGGACCAGCACGTGGAAGCGACCTTGAATATGCAATGACATTAACTTTTGAGGAAGCTATATTTGGTGTTGAAAAAGAAATATCAATTACTAGAAATGAAAATTGTGAACACTGCAGCGGAAGTGGTGCTGAACCAGGAACTAATGCAAAAACTTGTCCAACTTGTGGTGGGGCAGGTCAAGTAAGAGTACAAAGACAAACTCCTCTTGGAAGCTTTGTTTCAACATCAACATGTGATACATGTAGGGGTACTGGTAAAATAATAGAAAAACCATGCTCACATTGTAGAGGAAAAGGTAATGTTAGAAAGACAAGAAATATAAAAGTTAACATACCAGCAGGTGTTGATACAGGAAATGTAATGCCACTTAGAGGACAAGGGGAACATGGATTAAGAGGTGGAAGTCCTGGAGATTTATATGTGAAAATTAATGTGGCGCCATCAAAAATATTCACAAGAAAAGGAAATGATGTGTATATAGATACTCATGTTTCTATGGCTAAGGCTGCCTTAGGTACAGAAATAACTGTAGCTACAGTAGATGGGAATGTTAAATATAATGTTCCAGCAGGTACTCAATCAGGAACAATGTTTAGATTAAAGGGCAAGGGTATACAAAGAGTTAATTCAAGTGGAAAAGGAGATCAATATGTAAAAGTTGTAGTTGATATTCCTAAGACATTGAATAAGGAACAAAAAGAAGCATTATATGAATTAATGAGAGCATCAGGTGAAGAATTTGATGAAGCTAATGCTCCTAAGAAAAAATTATTTGGGAAAAAATAAATAATAAAAATATATACGTAAAGAGACTATTTTTAATAGGGATAAAGTTTTTATCGTTATTTAGATAGTTTCTTTTTTGCATAAAAAGTTAAGAAACATGAATGAGTATACTTAATTATTTTAGAGAAATAGTATATAATAAAATGATATATTGCCAGTAATTTATATATATATGAATGTGATAACTTTTGTGAGATTCATGAAGTGGTAGCAATAAGATTCGTCGTAAAGTGTAAAAAGATAACAATTAATAGTTAACTCTGAACTCATAACTAAATTAAAGGGGGCTTTAAAATGGGGATAAGAACTAGAAAAGTAGTGATAATAGGAGCTGGACATGTTGGATCTCATTGTGGATTTGCACTAGCAACTCAAGGTGTTTGCGATGAGATTATAATGGTAGATATAGATGAAGCGAAAGCTAATTCGCAAGCAGTTGATTTAAGTGATGCTGTAGCATATTTACCGCACCATGTTGAAACAAGACAGGGTTCACTTGAAGAATGTACAGATGCAGATATTGTTGTAATAAGCGCAGGACCATTACCAATGAAGGATCAAACTCGTTTGGATACATTAGAAGCAACAATAAAAATTGTTGATACAATAATTGATCCAATAGTTAAATCAGGATTTAAAGGTATAATTGTGTCTATTTCAAATCCGTGTGATGTTATAGCACATTATATTTGGAAGAGAACAGGTTTCCCTAAAAACAGAGTTATAGGAACCGGGACAGCTTTAGATTCATCTAGGCTTAGGAGAATATTAGCAAGTGAAATAGGTATAGATCAAAAATCTATACAAGGATATTCTATGGGAGAACATGGTGATTCTCAAATGGTTCCATGGTCTCATGTATCTATAGGAGGCAAGCCATTATTTGATTTAATTAAAGAAAAACCAGACACATATGGAAAATTAGATCTACCAGACATAGTTAAAAGAACAGCTTATGCAGGCTGGGTAGTGTTAAATGGAAAAGGATCTACTGAATTTGGAATAGGAACTGCATTAACAGAAGTAGTTAAAACAATATTCCATGATGAAAAGAGAATTTTACCATGCTCTGTTTTATTAGAAGGAGAATATGCACAAGAGAATGTGTTCGCAAGTGTGCCGGCTATATTAGGTAAAAATGGAGTAGAAGGAATAATTGAAATAAATTTAACACAACAAGAACAAAAAGAATTTGACAATACTTGTGGGATATTAAAAGATTATATAGAGAAAGCAAAAGCACTTTAAATTCACCAATTTAATGCAGGTATTGTAGAATAATCAAAGTATTTTACAATACCTGTAAATTTTGCAGATAAAAATTGCAATATAAATTTTTATAGGTATAATTATTATGAATGCTAAGGCACATTCATAAAAATAACAAGTCAGCATGCTAGTCTATTTTTTGTCATACCACGTCGGTATGTTCACCTAATAGGCCTGCTATGAGGTGAATATATCTCCTTGTCTGACAAAAAATATACATCGCATCATTGGCTTGTTATTTTCTTTCATGTGCCTAAAAGATGGAGTGAATTAACATGAGAATGAGAAAAAAACCGTGGGCGAGACCTGAACTTGAAAGTTGCAACTTTTTTGTTATAAGTCCTAAAGAATATAAAGGTAAATGGAAAGAATTATTTGGAAATGATAAACCTATATATTTAGAACTTGGATGTGGAAAAGGAACCTTTATAGCAGTGCATGGCTCTGAAAATGCTAGTATTAATTATATTGCAATTGATATAAAAGATGAAGTTTTAGGATTAGCCAAGAGAAATATCGAAGAAGCATATAATGAAAAAAATAAATGTGTAGATAATATTAAGCTAATGGCTCAAGAAATAGGACTTATTAATGAAATCTTAAATGAAGAAGATTTAATAAGCAAAATATACATAAACTTTTGTAATCCGTGGCCTAAGGAAAAAAATAAAAAGAGAAGACTAACACATACAAGACAGTTGAATCAATATAAGATATTTCTAAAAGATAATGGGGAAATTTATTTTAAAACAGATGATGATGAATTATTTGAAGAATCACTACAATATTTTAAGGATGCTGCGTTTAAAATTAAATATATAACTTATGATCTTCATAATAGTGATTTTGAAGGTAATGTAGAAACAGAACATGAAAAGATGTTTACAAAGCTGGGAATAAAAACTAAATTCTTAATTGCGATTAATGCACATTAAAAGAAATAGCTAGTTGAATAATTTATATAGATAATTTATAATGCCGAGAATTTTAGAATTTTAGAATTTTAGAATTTTAGAATTTTAGAATTTGCTTAAAAAATCCGGGTTAGAGGGATTAATGGTTAACAAAAATATTATTGTATTATAAAATGAAGGGATGATAAACATGGATGGAATATGGATTGAAATTAGTGTAATAACAAAAAGTGAGGCTCTAGAGCCAATAACAGGAATATTTTATGGATTAAATTGCCCGAACATTGCAATTGAGGATCCAGATGATTTACTTTTAAGAGAACAAGGACCATTAACTTGGGATTTTGCAGATATAAACATTTTAGAACATAAAGGAAATGCAGCTGTAATTAAAGCTTATTTTTCTCAAGATGATAAGGTTGAAGAAATTGTTGAATATGTAAAAGAAAAACTTATAGAAATTAAAGAACTTGGATTTGATATTGGTGAAGGCATCGTAGAAGTTAAAAAAATGCATGAAGAAGATTGGGCAAATAATTGGAAGCAATATTATAAACCAGTTAAAATAACAGATAAAATTGTCATTAAACCAATTTGGGAAGAATATGAGAAGACTGCTGAAGAATTAATCATAGAATTAGACCCAGGTATGGCATTTGGAACTGGAACTCATGAAACTACTAGAATGTGTATTAAAGCCTTAGATAAGTATGTAAAGCCTAATACAACAGTGTTTGATATTGGGTGTGGATCAGGAATACTTTCAATAGCCGCTGCAAAACTTGGCGCTAAGCATGTAGTAGGAGTTGATTTAGATCCTGTTGCAGTTGACTCATCTAATCAAAATATAAGCTATAATGATTTAAATAATATTGAAGTGCTAGAAGGAAATCTTTTAGATGTAGTAGATGGAAAAGCTGATATAGTAGTTGCTAATATAATAGCAGAAATTATTTGCGTATTAACAGCTGATGTTAAGAAGGCTTTAAATGATGGCGGAATATTCATCACATCAGGGATAATTCATGATAGAGTAGATATGGTTAAAGAAAAATTTGAAGAATGTGGTTTTGAAGTTATAGAAATCAATAAAGATGGAGAATGGAACTGCATAGTAGCAAAATCTATCGGTTAGGAGTTTGTATGCATAAGTTTTTTACAGAGCCTTATAATATTACTGAAACGGAAGGTAAGATACTTGGAGATGATGTAAAACATATTTACAAAGTTTTAAGGTTATCAGAAGGGGAAGAAGTAGTATTAAATAATTGTGAAGGCACCGAATACTTAGGAGAAATAAAATATATAGCTAAAAATGAAGTTATAGTTAACATAATTAAGAAGCTAGATATAAATAATGAAAGTAAAGTCAAAGTACATCTTTTTCAAGGGTTACCTAAAGGGCAAAAGATGGATTTGATAGTACAAAAGGGAACTGAGCTTGGCGTGTTTGAATTTATTCCTACAATTACAGCTAGAGTTGATGTAAAGCTTAAGGGAGAATTCAAAAAGCTTGATAGATTAAATAGAATTGCATTAGAAGCATCAAAACAATCTAAAAGAAGTATTGTTCCATGTGTTAAAGAAGTTATTGACTTTAATGAAGCTTTAAAAGAACTAAAAGAAATGGATTTAGTTATAATCCCTTATGAAAATGCAGAAGATTTTGGTATTAAAAGTCTTGTAAATCATTTTAAGAAAGAAAACATAAATTTAGATAATATAAAGGATGTTGGGATTTTAATTGGACCTGAGGGTGGATTTGAAGAAGATGAAATTAATATTTTAAAAGAACAGGGCTCTTATATTGTAACCCTTGGAAATAGGATATTACGTACAGAAACAGCTGGATTTACAGCAACTGCTTTAATTCAGTATGAACTTGGAGATTTAGGAGGGACGCTACTGTAATGGGAGAAAACCAAATAAAAATAGTCAGATCAAATAACGATAATGGTACACTAAAAAAATTATCTAAGAAAGAGCCAAAGATAAATTCAGAAGGAAAAAATCTTGTAGCCTTTTCCACATTAGGATGTAGAGTAAATCATTATGAGACAGAAGCCATGGCGGAGAAGTTTATTAGAGAAGGCTATGAGGTTACAGATTTTGAAAACTTTGCGGATGTTTATGTTATAAATACATGTTCAGTAACGAACATGAGTGATAAAAAATCAAGACAAATAATAAGCAGAGCAAGAAGAACAAATGAAAATGCTATAATTGCAGCTGTTGGTTGTTATTCGCAAGTATCACCAGAAGAAGTGTCTAAAATAGAAGGTGTAGATGTTGTCCTTGGAACTAGGAATAAAGGCGATGTTGTTTATTATGTAAATAAAGCTCGCGATGAGCAAAAACCACAATTAATGGTTGGAGAAGTTCTTAAAAATAAACAATTTGAAGAATTAAACATAGAAGAATATCAAGATAAGACTAGAGCCTTTTTAAAGATACAAGATGGTTGCAATAGATTTTGTGCATATTGTTTAATACCATATACAAGAGGAACAACTTGTTCTAAAGATCCAGAAAAGGTATTAAATGAAATAAAGAAGTTAAGTGAACATGGATTTAAGGAGATAATATTATCTGGAATTCATACAGCTTCTTATGGTGTTGATTTAGATGGAAATATAACTTTAATAACTTTATTAGAAGAAATTGAGAAGATGGATGGTATAGAAAGAGTAAGAATAGGTTCTATTGAACCAATTTTCTTTACTGATGAAGTAATAGACAAGATGAAGAATATGAAAAAGCTATGTCCACAATTCCATTTATCACTTCAAAGTGGATGTGATGCTACTTTAAAAAGAATGAATAGAAGATATACTGCTAAAGAATATGAAGATGCAGTTAATAAAATAAGAAAAAATCTAAATGATGCTTCCATAACAACTGATGTCATTGTTGGTTTTCCAGGAG
This sequence comes from Clostridium gelidum, assembly GCF_019977655.1. NCBI lineage: Bacteria > Bacillati > Bacillota > Clostridia > Eubacteriales > Clostridiaceae > Clostridium > Clostridium gelidum. Next base: position 4,986,479 of record NZ_AP024849.1, on the reverse strand, counting down.
AAACTGATGAGGAATTTAATGAAACATATGAATATTTAAAGAAAATTAAGTTAACTAAAACTCATATATTCAAATTTAGTCCAAGAAAAGGTACTAAAGCAGCAGATATGACACATCAATTAGATGGTACTGTTAAGGATAAACGAAGTAAGACTTTAATTGAATTAAATGCAAAAAATGAGGGCGATTTTAGTGAATCTTTAGTTGGAAGAGAATTAGATGTTTTAGTTGAACAAGAAGTTCCTAAAAAGCCAGGAGTATTTGAAGGTTATACTAGAAATTATGTAAAAGTTGAAATAATTAATGGTAATGAAGATATGATAGGCAAAATAATTCCTTGCTCTATAAAAGAAGCAAATGGAGATTGTGTTGCTGGAAAAATTATATAAATTTTGATATAATTTAAATAAGGAGGTGAAATTTATGAGAGACTGTTTATTTTGTAAAATTGCAAAAGGAGAAATTCCGAGTGAAAAAGTATATGAAGATGATAAAGTATATGCTTTTTATGATATAAATCCGGAAGCACCTACTCATTTTTTAGTAATACCAAAAGAGCATATTGAAAGTGCTAATGATTTAAATGATAATAATATTGATATTGTTTCACATATATTTAAGGTTATCAATAAGCTAGTAGTAGAACTTAAGATAGCTGATGCAGGATATAGAATTATCAATAATTGTGGCGAAGACGGAGGTCAAACTGTAAAACATCTTCATTTTCATGTAATTGGAGGGCGAAGTTTAAAGTGGCCACCAGGTTAAAATAAAGCTATTATTTAGGGGAGAAATGGGGAACAATTTTTTTCTTGAATTATTGACATTATCTGTTTGATTATTGTATAATATAGCATGTGTTATTAAGCCCATAGCTGAGTTAATATTAGCTAGCGGAGGGAGGGATAGTAAATGTCAGAGGTTAAAATTGGAGAAAATGAAACAATTGAAAGTGCATTGAGAAGATTTAAGAAGAAATGTGCTACAGCTGGAATTATTTCTGAAGCTAAGAAGAGGGAACATTATGAAAAACCAAGCGTTAAGAAAAAGCATAAATCAGAAGCTGCTAGAAAGAGAAAAATTAAATAGTAATTATTCCTTTTGAAAGAAGGTAGAAATATGACAGCAATTAAAGATAGATTACAGGATGATTGGAAAACTGCTTTAAAAGCAAAAGATAGATTCACAACTAGTGTAATTAGTACAGCTAGAGCTGCAATATTATTAGTTGAAAAAACTGATAATAGGAAGCTTGAAGAGGATGAAGTTATTAGTATATTAGCTAAAGAAGTTAAGCAAAGAAGAGAATCTATGCTTGAATTTGAAAAAGGGAATAGACAAGATTTGGTAGACGAGTGTGAAGCTGAAATAAAGATTTTGTTAGAATATCTTCCTCAGCAGTTAGGTGAAGAAGAAATAAAACAAATAGTAAAAGAATCAGCTGAAGAAGTGGGTGCAAATAGCATTAAGGATATGGGAAAAGTTATGTCAGCTGTTAGACCTAAGGTATTAGGAAAAGCTGATGGTAAACTTGTAAGCCAGATTGTTAAAGAATATTTAAATAAATAAACAAAAGAACTCAAGATTTTCTTGAGTTCTTTTTTGATTGTGCCTTATTCCTATAAACCAATTAATAATACATAATGTGTAGTGTTAATTGATTTATAGGCATATCTATTTTGATTGAAAAAGATATGTTAAGCATAAAGATTTTATGTATTAATTTTATAATCCTATCATAAGTTAAAATGAAGAAGTTTATGTAGGAGGATAATATGGAAGAGAAATTTCAGAATGGAAAAGAAAAAGTACTTAATAAATTAGATTTTCCACGTGATATTTCACTGGATCTACCAAAGATTATAGTTGTAGGAAATAGAGAAATAACAATTGAAAATCATAAAGGCATTATATTTTTTGAAACTAATGTGGTTAAAATAAATTCTAGGATTGGCGCTATCATAATAGAAGGGAAAGGATTTGAGATACTTTTCATTGCAGAAACAAGCATTACCATAAGTGGAATTTTTAATGGTATTTCATATGAGAGGTAAAATATGATATTTAACAAGCTAAGTTTAGGACAAATAACCATAGAAGTTAGTGCTTTAATGCCAGAGAAAATATTAAATATACTTTGGAATAATGAAATTTATACTTGTAATATTATTAAAATTGATTTGATGACAATTAGAGTTAGTATATATTTTAAAGACTATAAAGAAGCTGAGATGTTAATTAAAAAGTATAAAGGAAAAGTTAGAATAGTTAAGAAAAGTGGTATAATAGTGTTACTTATGAAAATGAAAAGGAAAGTTTCTTTGGTTATTGGAGCCGTGATATTTTTTATAGTTATATATATATTATCTAATTATATATGGGCTATAGATATACAAACACAAAGAAATTTAAGTCCTTTTGAAATAAGGCAACAACTTTCATCAATTGGAATTAAGCCGGGTCTTAATAAGTCACAAATAGATGTATATGCAATAGAAAAAAAGATGGAAGATTTAAATAATCAAATAATGTGGATTAGAATTAGAGTAGAGGGATCAACTCTAAAGCTTGTTATAAAAGAAAAGGTAAATCCGCCAGCTACAGAAAAAAAATTATTTAATCAAGTTGTTGCTAAAATGGATGGTGAAGTAAAAAGGGTATATACGAGTTCTGGTAATCCAGCAGTAGTTCCTGGGGATATAGTGAAAACTGGCGATGATTTAATATTACCTATCCAAGGGAGAGAAGGTTTTGAACAAGAAGTAAAACCTAAAGGAACAGTTATAGCTAATACTTTTTATGAAAAATTTATGGAAGTTCAAATAAGTGGAGAAAAACTTGAAAGAACAGGAGAAAAAAATAATGATATTTACTTAAGCTTTTATGGAAAAAAATTTTACTTGAAAAAAGCTATAAATCAATTTCAATATTATGATAAAATAGAAGAAAAGGATGGAGTTATTAATAAAATAATATATTTTAAAAAAAAGGGAAAGACTGTAAATTTGGATAGAGAGAATACAATTAAGGAAGCTACTCAAAAATTACAGGAATCATTAAGAAAGACACTTAGTAATGATGCTAAAATTATGGACAGCAAAACTACAGTAGAAAATATTAAAGATGGAAAGATATTAGTTAAAGTTATATTTACAGTAGAACAAGATATTGCAAGGAACATATCATAACTCATATTAAAAAAATTGTCAATTAATGATTGGTGTAACCACTTTATTTTGCTCAATTACTTATTATAAGATGAAAAGGTGAATAACATGAATATAAAAAAAAATTATAAAAATAATAATAAGATTCAAAGAATTGTATTATTTATACTTGTATTTGCTATAGGTTATTTATTGCTTGTTACTGAGATAACTCCAAAACAATATAGTTTAAAAGAAGGAGATATACCTAGCGTAGATATAAAAGCTCCAAGAGACACTGTGGATGAAAAGGCAACTAAAGAAAAGGAAGAACAAGCCCTTGAAAAAGTAGGAAAACAATATACGTTAAAACCTGAAGTTAAAAAAGAGGCGAAAGAGAATATTGAAGCTTTATTTGAAGAGCTTAAAAATTTATATGTTACTGTCAATTCTAAAGTTGAAAAAAATGAAAGTGAGAAAATAACTGAACTAGAAAAATTAACAGAATTTCAGCTTACAGAAGCACAATGTAAGACTTTAATAAGTATTCCTAAGGACAATTTAGCAGATTTGGAAACTAAAACAATTAATATAATTAATAAAGTATATGAAAAAAATATAAATGAAAATGATGAAGTTGCCCTTCAAGGAGTACGAGGAGCGGCTATGTTAGAAATAGATGCTCTAAAGCTAGATGATGGAGTATCAAGCGTATTAAAGCCAATTATTCAGAAGCAAATAAATGCAAATGTTTTTTTTGATGGAGAAAAGACAAATGAAAAAATACAAGAAACTCAAAAAAATATATCTAAAGTAATAATAAAACAAAATCAGATTATAGTAAAAGAAGGGGAACCTGTAACGCAAGTTCAAATAGATATTTTATCAGATTTAGGAATGTTGGATGATAAAAATGAAACAGTAAATATATATGTCTATGTAGCACTTGCAGTATTTTTAGCACTAGTTCTAGTTCTTCAATATAGTTATATTAAACTAAATTATAAGGAAATATTTAAGAGTAATAAAAAATTGATTTTAATAAGCGTTATAAATTTAATTTCACTAATATTTGCTAGAACAATAGGAATTATATCACCATTTTTAATTCCATTTGCTTGCGCACCTATGATGCTTACATTATTATTAAATTATAAAATATCACTTGTACTTAGTACCTTAAACATAATAATTATAGGAGCATTAAATGGATTTGATGCTCAAGTTATGATGTTAGGCATGGTAAGCTCAATACTCGGAGCTACATTGCTTAAAAAGATGCAACAAAGAAATGAACTATTATATTCAACAATAGCTATTGCAATTGTAGGTGCAATACTAACATTGTCCACAGGACTATTAATATCAAGTAATGTTGGAGATGTACTAATAAAAGCTGGTATTACAGTTATAGGAGGACTTCTATCAGGGGTATTTGCACTGGGAATATTGCCATTTTTGGAAGGTATGTTTAATGAGGTTACAACTTTAAAATTATTAGAATTATCAAATCCTAATAATCCACTTTTAAAGAAATTATTAATGGAAGCACCAGGCACATATCATCATAGTATGCTTGTTGCAAATCTTGCTGAGATGGCGGCAGAAGAAGTTGGTGCTAATTCAGTAATTACTAGAATAGGGTGTTATTATCATGATATTGGAAAAATAGAAAGACCATACTTTTTTGGAGAGAATCAAATGGGGGGAGATAATCCTCATAATAATATAACTCCTAGTTTAAGCGCCATGATAATAAAATCTCATGTGAAGGATGGTCTTGAGTTAGCCCAAAAACATAACTTACCCAAGGTAATTCAAGATATCATAGAAGAACATCATGGAAATACTTTGGTTAAATATTTTTATTATACGATGAAAAATAGTGCTGAAGATCCAAACAAAATAAAAGAAGAGGATTATATGTATGAAGGGCCTATACCAAGTTCCAAGGAAGCTGGCATAGTAATGCTTTCAGATAGCGTTGAAGCTGCTGTAAGATCAATTAAAGAGCCGGATAAAGAGAAAATAAAGGAAATGGTTAATAGTATTATGGATGATAAGTTATCATCTGGTCAATTAAATAACTGCGATTTGACATTAAAGGATATAGAAAAAATTAGAACATGCTTTTTAACTACATTAAATGGTATATATCACCATAGAATAGAATATCCTAAAGAGAAAATTAAAGACTTAAATGGCGAAAATAAAGAGAATAAAATCAAAACTAAGGGGTAGTTAAAATAATGATTTATGTAGATAATAGACAAAGCAAATTAGAAGTAAATGATAGTTTAATAGAAAACCTATCAAAAGTAATAGAATTCGCATTAAAAGAAGAAGAAGTTGATATAAAATGTGAGGTTTCTTTGGTCTTTGTAGATAATGATGAAATTAAAGAAATTAATAATGATACTAGAGGAATAAATAAGGAAACGGATGTATTATCGTTTCCTATGTTAGAATACGAAAATAAAAAAGTATTTAAGGAAATTTATAAAAATTATAAATTCGCTCAATCTGATTTTGATGGTGATGAACTTGTACTTGGTGATATTGTGATTTCACTAGAAAAAGCATTAGAGCAAAGCAAGGAATTTAATCACTCCTATGAAAGGGAAGCTTCATATTTAGTAGTACACTCAGTATTACATCTTTTGGGGTATGATCATATGGAAGATGGAGAAAAAAGTGTTATGAGAAGTAGAGAAGAAGAAATACTAAATAAACTTAGCATAACTAGAGAAGGCATATAGCATAGATACCACCGTGAAAACTTGACTTATGTGGATATCCGCCGAAATAAGGGATACTCAGTTGTTCCGGTTGCTAGAGAATAAGGCTGTGGATTTCTATCATTAGAAGTTGCACAATTTAGGCTTGCTCCTTAGGCAAGCTAATGACAAGCCTAAATGGAACAACTTCTAATGAAGAAATACCTACAGCCCTATTCTCAATGCAACACTCCACAACAGAGTATCCTTTATTTCTAGAATTGTATATACGCCTAGGTGTAGTAAATGTTGAATATAATACCAAGTATATGTATAACTTATAAGTTATACATATATATAATTTCTTGAATCACTAAATAGAAAAGTAGGTGAAGGTAAATGAAGATTAAAAAAACTTTAGAAAGTTTTAATAATGCAATAACTGGGATTATTGATACTGTAAGAACCGAAAGAAATATGAAAATACATTTGATTGTAGCTTTAGGGGTTCTAATTATAAGTTTTTTCTTTGATATAACAAAATATGAATTTCTTATTTTGGCAATTACAATAACTATGGTAATAACGGCTGAACTAATAAATACAGCTATAGAGGCAACTATAGATATGACAACTAATTATTATCATCCATTGGCTAAAATAGCTAAAAATGCAGCAGCAGGTGGTGTGCTCATTGCAGCTATAAATGCATTGCTAGTTGGGTATATTATATTTTGGGATAAATTATCTAGCTTTTCATTTGATTTAATTAAAAAAGTTAAGAATTCAGAGCCATACACAATATTTATTGTACTCGTAATAGTTTGTATAGCAACAATAATAGCAAAAGCAATATTTGGAGAGGGTACTCCATTAAAGGGTGGAATGCCAAGCGGGCATAGTGCACTTGGTTTTTCTATTGCAACTGCAATATCGTTGATAACAGAAGAACCAATTTGCATACTACTTAGTTTCTTATTAGCATTTATAACTGCGCAAAGTAGAGTAGATTCAGAAGTTCATAGTATTCTTGAGGTAATAGTTGGAGCAATTTTTGGGATAGTATTAACTTTATCCATATTCACTTTGTTTAGGCTTTAAGAATTTTGCGGAGCAAAATTGATGAATAATGAATTATCAATGATGAATAATTAAAGGATATTTTGCAGAGCAAAATTTAAATATATAAGTTGCAATGAACCCTAAATTAAAAATCCCTTAATGGATTTTTTCCTAAATTATTCATCATTCGTTTTTAATCATTCATCAAAAATGCTCCGGACTTTTTATGCATTGTCAATTAACTTATAAATAGAGTATACTATTTATAAAGTATCAGAATGTTATTGAAGCTTCCTATATGAAGCTTATTTCGAGGAGGAAAAAATGTTTAAATCAGGATTTGTTACAATAGTTGGAAGACCAAATGTAGGGAAATCAACTTTATTAAATTACATAATGGGAGAAAAGTTATCAATAGTTTCAAATAAGCCACAAACAACAAGGAACAATATTCAAACAATATTAACAGGTGATGACTTTCAAATGGTGTTTGTTGATACACCAGGTATACATAAGCCTAAGCATAAATTAGGCGAGTTTATGGTAAATTCAGCAAAGGAATCAACTAAGGATGTTGATTTAGTGCTGTTTTTAACAAACCCAGATGAGGAAATAGGAAAAGGGGACAAATTTATATTAGAAACCTTAAGAGATAAAAAGTGCCCAGTATTTTTAGTGTTAAATAAAGTTGATGAAAGTACACAAGATAGAGTGGCAAAAAGCTTAGAAATGTACGCACAAGAATTTAGTTTCGCGGAAATAATACCTATATCTGCGATTAAGGGAAAAAATGTTGATGTATTAGTAGAGCTTATGAAAAAAAGAATGCCAGAAGGACCTAAATATTATCCAGATGATATGATAACAGATGTTCAAGAAAAATTTGTAGTATCTGAAATAATCAGAGAAAAAGCTTTAAGAACATTAAGAGATGAAGTACCTCACGGTATAGCAGTAGATATAATTCAAATGAAACAAAATGATATTGGTACATATCATATAGAAGTAGATTTGATATGCGAAAAAGATTCTCATAAAGGAATAATAATAGGTAAGAATGGGCAAACACTTAAAAAAATTGGGGAAACTGCTAGATACGAATTGGAAAAATTCTTAAGAGCTAAAGTTAATGTAAAGATATGGGTTAAGGTTAGAAAAGAGTGGAGAGATAATCAAAACTTATTAAGGGAATTAGGTTATAAGTCTAAGAAATAAAATTAATGAATGATGAATAATGAAGGTGGAAATTACTTCGTAATTTCTTTGATTTATATTTTAATATAAATTACAAAGTAATTTCATCAGCAATCATTAATTATTCATCATTAATTCTTAATTATTTATAGGGGATGATTAATCTGTCAACTTTTGAAACTAAAGCTGTGATTATAAAAACACAAGATTTTAAAGAAAATGACAAATTAGTTTGGCTTTATACTGAAAAACTAGGCAAAATCACAGCTGTAGTTAGAGGTGCAAAAAAAAGTAAAAGCAAGTTTTTAGCATTGACATTACCGTTATGTTATGGCGAATATATGGTGTATAAAGGAAAGAACTTATACACACTCCAAGAAGGAAAGATAATTAATTCATTTCAAGGGCTTTTAAATGATTTGTATAAACTTACATATTCATCGTATTTATGTGAGCTCACAGATATTGCGTGTGCTGATAATGAAGTGAATATTGAGCTTTTCAAAAATTTAGTCACAACATTATATTTATTAAATACAGATGCAATAGATTATGAATTACTAATAAGATCATTTGAATTAAAACTACTTCGAACTACAGGATATAATTTAACATTGGATAATTGCAGTATTTGTAGAAAAAAAATATCTTCATCAAATTATATAAATTTATCTTACTATGGAGGAATATGTGATGAATGTCCCAAAGAACAAGGGATCTTCATATCAAAGGGTGCATATAATGCACTCAGATTCTTGAAGAATCTGAGTGTAGATAAGTTATATAGGTTAAATTTAAGCCAGGAGATAAAAGATGAAATAGCAAAGGTAACCACTTTTTTTATATGTAATAATTATGCAAGAAAACCTAAAAGTTTAGATATGTTAAAATTTATTAAGGAGTGATGATTTATGGAAAATATAACATTAGAAAAAGTTGATATGGTACGCGAAAGAACAGGGGTAAGTTATGAAAAAGCAAAGCAAGCCTTAGAGCTATGTGAAGGAGATGTATTAGAAGCTTTAATATACATTGAGAAGACTGAAGGTATATTAAATGACAATAGTGAATCTTTTGATGACGATGAAGAAAATAAAACTCAAATTTCTATAGAAGAGTTAAAAGTTTGGTTCAAACAAATAATAGAAAAAGGTAATATTGCTAGAATAAAAATTAAAAAAGATGATATTGAGATAATTGATATTCCTGTAAATGCTGGAATTGCAGCAGGCGTTGTAGCTATTATAATTCCACCAATACTTGCAGCAGGAGTTATTGCAGCAATAGCAACTAAAATCACAATAGAAATAACTAACGAAGATGGTTCTGTAGAAATAATAAACAAACAAGTTGCTAAAGTTGCAAGTGATGTTAAAAATAAAGCAAATGATTTTGCTGATATGGTTAAAAATAAAGTTAATGAAATGAAGAAAGATACTAATAAGGATAATTCTGATTCAAAGCAAAAGGTATATACTGGTTCTGATACAGTATATAGTTATACTGTTAATTTTGATGATGAAAAGAAAAAAGATAATTCAGAAGATTAAATGATATTAAGAGTAATATAGAGAAAAACAAACATAAAATTATTATACAAGAAATAATTAGTGAATTTATTTGATTTTTCTGAAAATTTAGTCTAGTCAAACAATAATTACGTGATATAATGAGAGAGTAGTAAAAATTATTGAATATTAACTAAATATTTCTTGTATTTATAGAAAGAGGGATAAGATTGAAATTATCACCTAGGCAAGAAGAAATAGTATGCTTAGTTAAAGAGAACCAACCAATAACAAGTGAAGCGCTTGCGGGGAGACTTGGAGTAACAAGAGCAGCACTTAGAGCAGATTTAGCAGTTCTTACAATGATAGGAACTTTAGATGCTAAACCTAAAGTTGGATATGTATATTCTGGAAAATCTTCTAGTGGATTAGTTTATTCGCACATAAGTAAAATCAAAGTGTCTGAAATAATGTCTAAACCAGTGACAGTAAATGAAGATACAATGGTATATGATGCAATCGTATACCTATTTCTTAATGATGTAGGGACATTATTTATAGAAAACAATGGAATACTTACAGGTGCAGTTTCTAGAAAAGATTTTTTGAAAATTTCAATAGGAGGAACTGATATACATAAAGTTCCGGTTGGCGTAATAATGACTAGAATGCCAAATATAATTTGTGCAAACGAAAATGACAATGCTTATGATTTAGCTAAAAAAATTATTGAACACGAGATTGATAGTATTCCAGTTGTTGAGATATTAAAAAAGACAAATGGAAAAGATCAAATAAAAGTAATTGGTAAGGTCTCAAAGACTAATATAACCAAATTATTTGTTAAACTTGGAGAAAATGAAAATTAATTATTATGGTAACTACGAAGTCTTTAGGCATCGATAGTAATATATGAGAAAATTATAGAAAAGAGGGAATATTGAGATGACAAATAAGTATGTATATCTTTTTAATGAAGGAAACGCTTCAATGAAAAATTTACTTGGAGGGAAAGGCGCTAATCTAGCAGAAATGACTAATATAGGAATTCCTGTACCATTTGGTTTTACTGTTACAACGGAAGTGTGTAATAAGTATTATGAAGATGGTAAAAAGATTTCTGATGATATAATGAGTCAAATTTATGATAGTTTAACAAAGCTTGAAGAATCAACTGGTAAAAAATTTGGAGATAATTCAAATCCTCTATTAGTTTCAGTAAGATCTGGTTCAAGAGTTTCAATGCCAGGTATGATGGATACTATTTTAAATTTAGGACTAAATGACGTGGCTGTAGAAGCTATGGCAGGATTAACTAACAATCCTAGATTTGCATATGATTCTTATAGAAGATTTATTCAAATGTTTTCTGATGTTGTTATGAATGTAGAAAAAAGATTGTTTGAAAACAAGATTGATGAACTTAAGGAAAGAAAAGGCGTTGAAATTGATACAGATTTAACTGCTGATGATTTAAAAGAATTAGTTGGTGAATTTAAAGAACTATATAAAAAAGAAAAGGGCGAAGAATTCCCTAGTGATCCTAAAATACAATTGATGGACTCTATAGCAGCTGTATTTAGGTCATGGGATAATCCAAGAGCTATAGTATATAGAAGAATGAATGATTATCCAGGAGAATGGGGTACAGCAGTAAATGTACAAGAAATGGTATTTGGTAATAAAGGAGAAACATCAGGAACAGGAGTTGTATTCTCTAGGAACCCAGCTAATGGTGATAATGAAATATATGGAGAATATTTAATGAATGCACAAGGTGAAGACGTTGTTGCTGGAATTAGAACACCACTGCCAATATCAAAATTAAAGGATCAAAATCCTACAATATATAAAGAGTTTGAAGATATTGTTAATAAATTAGAATCTCATTATAAAGATATGCAAGACATGGAAATAACAATAGAAGAAGGTAAATTATACTTCTTGCAAACTAGAAATGGTAAAAGAACAGCTCAAGCAGCTTTAAAGATTGCTGTTGATTTAGTTGAAGAAGGAATGCTTAGTAAAGAACAAGCAATTTTAAAAGTTGAACCTAAGCAATTAGATACATTGTTACATCCAGCATTTTATACAGAAGATTTAAAGAAAGCAGTTCCAATTGGTAAGGGGCTTCCTGCATCTCCAGGAGCTGCATGTGGTAAGATTGCATTTACAGCTGATGAAGCTAAAGATAGAAATGCACTTGGTGAAGATGTAGTACTTGTAAGACTTGAAACTTCTCCAGAAGATATAGAAGGTATGGTAGCTGCAAAAGGAATCCTTACAGTAAGAGGTGGTATGACATCTCATGCTGCTGTTGTTGCAAGAGGAATGGGAACTTGTTGTGTAGCTGGATGTGGAACTATTAAAGTTGATGAAAAAAAGAGAACTGTAGAAGTTAATGGAAAAGTTTATACAGATGAAGATTTTATTTCAATTGATGGAACTTCTGGTAATGTATATGGAGAAAAAATAAAGACAGTTACTCCAGAAATTTTAGGGCATTTCGCAATATTCATGGGTTGGGCAGATGAAATAAGAAAGTTAAAAGTTAGAGCTAATGCAGATAGTCCAAAAGATGCAGAACAAGCAGTTGAATTTGGAGCAGAAGGTGTAGGTCTTTGTAGAACAGAGCATATGTTCTTTGCAGAAGATAGAATAATGGCTGTAAGACAAATGATTACATCTAATGATTTAGAACAAAGAAAAGTTGCATTAGATAAAATATTACCAATGCAAAAAGCAGACTTTATAGGAATCTATGAGGCATTAGAAGGAAAACCTGTTACTATAAGATTGTTGGATCCACCATTACATGAATTCTTACCATCTGCAGAGACAGATATTAAAGAATTAGCAAATGAAATGGGAATAACTTTTGACGAATTACAATCTACAGTGCAAGAGTTGCATGAATTCAATCCAATGATGGGTCATAGAGGATGCCGTCTTGCAGTATCGTATCCAGAAATTGCAGAGATGCAAGCTAGAGCAATCATAGAGGCTGCTATAGAAGTTAAAAAGAACAAAGGCTATGACATTGTTCCAGAAATAATGATTCCATTAGTTGGAGAAATTAAGGAATTGAAATATGTTAAAGATGTTATAGTAAATACAGTAAAGAAAGTTATTGAAGAAAATGGAGTAACGTTAGAATATAAAGTTGGTACTATGATAGAAATTCCAAGAGCTGCTTTAACAGCTGATGAAATAGCTAAAGAAGCTGAATTCTTCTCTTTTGGTACAAATGACTTAACTCAAATGACATTTGGATTCTCAAGAGATGATGCTGCTAAATTCTTAGGTGCATACTATGATAAGAAAATATATGAACAAGATCCATTTGCTAAATTAGATCAAACTGGAGTAGGTGCATTAATTAAAATCGCAGTAGAAAAAGGAAGATCTACAAGACCAGACATCCATCTTGGAATTTGTGGAGAACATGGTGGAGATCCATCATCAATTGAATTCTGTCACAATATAGGTCTTGACTATGTATCATGTTCACCATTTAGAGTGCCACTTGCAAGACTTGCGGCAGCACAAGCACAAGTAAAACAACCAAGATAAAGTAAATAATAAAATAGTATGAGCATAGCATAAAAAGATTATATATTAAGTGTTCTTGATATATGTGCTATAAAAAATATGAGGTATAATTACTTGGAATCAAAAAGTGATTCTAGGTATAATACCTCATTTTTTATGCGAAAATAATCTAGTACGGACATTTTTCAACATTGATTTGATGAAAAAAAGAAGATGAGTAAGATATTTGCATAAAATTACAAAACTATTTAACATTAAAGTAATAAATTTATTGCTGGAATTTTGGCGTTAAAGCTCTTTAATATTAAAATTTATATTGCCAAAAGTTATTTATTATAATATAATATTATCAATGGATGGTGATTGCAAGAGCAAGCTATACCTGTTTATATATTATTATGAGATATTATATTCATAATAATATATAAGCAGGTATTTTTTTGTACAAGAGTAAAGTAGTATAACCAAGGTATAAAAAGTATATTTAATACTTAATTTAGATAAAAATAAAATTACTATAAAGGGTGGTGTATGATGGTAATTTATAAAATTTTCAATAATAATGCTGTATTAATTAAAGATGAAGAAGGCGTGGAAAAAATTGTTATGGGATGTGGACTTGCGTTTAAGAAAAAGTGCGGAGAAGAAGTTGATATGAGCAAGATAGATAAGGTATTTATATTATCTGACCCAGATATTAATAACAAGTTCCAAGAAATGATGACGTATATTCCATCTGAGTATGTTGAATTGGGCGAGGACATTATAAAATACGTTGCGAAGGCTTTAGATAAGACATTAAATGATACAATTTACATTTCTCTAATTGATCATTTATATGCGGCAGTAAAACGTTATCAAGAGGGCATTTCAGTGAAAAATGCTATTCTATGGGATATAAAAAGATTCTATAAGGATGAATATAAAATTGGATTGAAAGTTCTTGATATGATTGAAGAGCGATTTTTAGTTAGGTTGCCTGATGATGAGGCAGGATTTATAGCAATCCATATTGTTGAATCAGTATTAAGCGAAAATACTGAAGATATGCATAGAATAACAGAAATAATATCGGAAATATCAAATATAGTCAAATATAATTTTCATATTTCTTTTAATGAAGATTCAGTATATTATTATCGTTTCATTACACACTTAAAATTTTTCGCACAAAGATTATTAGAAGGAAAAACTTATCTTGATAATGCTCAAGATGATTTGCTATATACAATAAAAGAAAAGTATGTGAACTCATATGAATGTGCGGATACGATAAGTAAGTTTATTAAAACAAAGTACAGTTACGATCTATCTAATGACGAAAAGTTATATTTAACTATTCATATTGAGCGAATAGTTTATAAGTAAGTTCTATGACTGGATGGTGACATTAAGTTGGCTATACCTTCATATTTCAAATAAAAAAGAAAAATGGAGGAATAAAAAATGGGAAAGTATGAATTACTAGCAAAAGACATTATTAAAAATGTTGGTGGAAAAGATAACATTATCAGCTTATCACATTGTGTTACTAGGTTGCGTTTTAATTTGAAAGATGAAAGTCTTGCAAATGACCAAGTATTAAAAAATATGGATGGGATAATTACTGTTATGCACAGTGCTGGACAGTATCAAGTCGTTATTGGAAATCATGTACCACAAGTGTATGAAGATGTTTGCAAAAGTGCAAAGATAACTTCTACGTCATCTGTAGTTAAAGAAAAGAAAATGAGTTTTAAAGAAAAAGCGTTAGACTTAATTACTGGTATTATGATGCCATCAATTGCATTACTATGTGCATGTGGTATGTTAAAAGGTTTAAACTCTATTCTATCTTATATGGGGTTATATTCTAATGCTGATGGAATTTATGTATTGTTTAATGCAATTGGAGATTCAGTATTCTATTTCCTTCCAATTGTGCTTGGATACAATATGGCAAAGAAGATTGATATGAATCCTTTCATAGGGTTAATGATTGGTGCTTCTTTATGTTATCCCACACTCAACGGCGTGGATGTTAATTTATTTGGATATGTGATCAATGCAACTTATACTTCTACGTTATTACCAGTTATATTGATTGTTGCAATTGCAAAACCATTAGAAACTTTCTTTAATCGTGTAATTCCTGATATGGTTAAAACTTTTATTACACCAATGCTCGTATTATTGATTTCAGTTTCATTAGGTTTTGTTGTTATAGGACCAATTGCAAACATGATTTCCAACGCAATTACTGCTACAGTTTTATATGTGTATCAATTAAATCCTGTTATTGCGGGATTATTGGTTGGTGGATTATGGCAAGTACTAATCATTTTTGGAGTTCATATCGTTTTAGTTGTTTTATGTATCACCAATATCGCATCTGGTACTCCTGATCCAATTTTAGCGTTTACTACATTCGTAACATTTACTACTACCGGTATGGTTTTTGCGATTTGGTTAAAGACAAAAGACAAAGCTTTAAAACAAATTGCTTTACCAGCATGGATTTCTGGAATCTTTGGTGTTACTGAACCAGCAATTTATGGTGTATTGTTACCACGAATGAAACAGTTTGTACTTTCATGCTTTAGTGGAGCACTTGCTGGAGCGGCAACTGCTATTTTCGGATTAAAGTATCATACAATGGCAGGTATGGGCATTTTTGAAATACCTGCATTATTAGATCCTAGTCAACCTGGCACAAGTTTAGTTCGATGTTTAATTGTGACTGTTATAGCATTTGTAATTGGATTTTTTGTATCATTTATAACATACAAAGATGAAGATATTTCTGCAGATGAAAGCCAAGGACAGATTAGTACTAAAAACGGAAAAGAAGTTATCTCTTCACCAATGACTGGTACTTTAAAATCTTTAGACCAAGTGAAAGATGCCGCATTTGCAGAAGGAGCGTTAGGTAAGGGAATTTCTATAATACCAAGTGAAGGAAATGTTATTGCACCATTTGATTGTACAGTAATTGCATTGTTCCCAACTAAACATGCTATTGGATTACTATCAGACAAAGGTTGTGAAGTATTAATTCATATTGGCATGGATACAGTGCAATTGGAAGGCAAATACTTTGAAACATATGTAAAACAAGGTGATAAAGTAAAAAAAGGCGATTTGTTAATTTCTTTTGATAAAGAAGCTATTGTAAAGGAAGGGTATTCACTAGATACACCTATTTTAGTAACAAATACAAAAGATTATTTAGATATTGTAGTAGCAAAAGATAGTAATTCTTCTATTAATGCAGGTGAAGATTTAATAGTCGTATTATAATTAGGGCAAAGGAGGAATTAAAGTGTTTCCAAAAGAATTTTTATGGGGTGGAGCCGTAGCGGCAAATCAATGTGAAGGAGCTTGGAACATAGGTGGCAAAAAAGAAAGCATATGCGATCACTTAACAGCAGGGTCAATTAATAAAAACAGAAAATTTACGTCTAAGATATTATCAGAAGAAAATTATCCAAGTCATGAAGCGGTAGAGTTTTATCACCATTATAAAGAAGATATTGCATTACTTGCTGAAATGGGTTTTAAAGTATTTCGTTTATCAATAGCTTGGAGTCGTATTTTCCCAAATGGAGATGATGAGCAGCCAAACGAAGAAGGACTGCAATTTTATGATGATGTGTTTAACGAGTGTATTAAATATGGAATTGAACCACTAGTAACATTAAGTCATTTTGAAATTCCATATCATTTAGTGAAAGTATATCAAGGGTTTGCTAGCCGTAAAGTTATTGCATTTTTTGAACGTTATGCTAGGACTGTGTTTGAACGTTATAAAAATAAAGTGAAATATTGGTTGACATTTAATGAAATTAATTTTGGAACTATGCCAATGGGAAACTTAGAGGTTTTAGGTATATTAAATAAAGAAGATGAGGAAATAGCAAATCCTTTAGATGATATGCAATTACGCTTTCAGGCATTACATCATGTTTTTCTAGCAAGTGCAGGAGCAGTGAAAATAGCACATGAGATTAATCCAGATTTTAAAGTAGGATGCATGATTGCACATATTACTATGTATCCTTTAACTTGCAGACCAGAAGATTTACTTCTTCAACAGGAATTAGATAACATTATTAATAACTTTTGTGCAGATGTACAAGTAAGAGGGGTATATCCTTATTATATATTCCATTATTTAAAAAAGAATAATATTGAGATTAATTTTGAAGAAGAGGATGAGAAGATTCTTAAAGAGGGGTATGTTGATTTTTATTCATTTTCATATTATATGAGTAATTGTATAACTACAGAAGAAGGTCATGAGACTACCCTTGGAAATTTACTAGGTGGAGTAAAAAATCCATATTTGCATGTAAGTGAATGGGGATGGCAGATTGATCCAAAGGGTCTTAGATATACATTAAATAAGATTTATGATAGATATAAAATTCCTTTATTTGTTGTAGAAAATGGATTAGGTGCTGTTGACGAAATAGATGATGAGGGATGTATTAATGATGATTATAGAATTAGTTATTTAAAAAGCCATATTGTAGAAATGAATAAAGCTATAGAAAATAATGTGGATTTAATGGGATATACTATGTGGTCTGCTATTGATTTGGTTAGTTCTGGTACAGGCGAAATGAGGAAAAGATATGGTTTAATCTATGTTGATAAAGACGATAATGGAAATGGCACACTTAAGAGGATAAAGAAAAAATCATTTTATTGGTATAAAAAAATTATTGAAACGAATGGAGAAGAATTAGAATAAATAATTTAAATGTTAAGGCATAGTGAATAGCTCAAGATTTTAATAGATGTAAAAAAAATTTATATTAATGATTGCAGTTACACAAGCACAAGTGAAAAATAAAAGATAGAAATTAAAAGAGCCCCTTGAACTTTTAAGTTCAAGGGGCTCTTTTAATGAAAACTATACTTATGCAGATAAATCGCCGAAATAGGATACATATTTGTTCCGTAGGACTAGGAAAATTTCGATGGAAGCCACTAAATGGCAGGCTGAACCTATTTCAGTTTGCTCCCAATGTAAAATTGGGGCAAACTAAAATTGAACAACATACCATAAAGTACTGTACACTATAGAGTACTTTATGATACTCTATATATGGAGGTGCAAATATTGAAAATTAATAAAGAAATGATTAAAGGATATATAGAAAGTATAATTTTAAGTTTACTTCTCGTTGAAGATTTGTATGGATATGAAATTTCAAAAAGAATACGTACAATTAGCAACAATAACTTTGAAATTAAAGAAGGAACTATGTATGTTGTACTAAAAAGGCTTGAAAGCAACGAGTTGGTTACAACTTATTGGGATGATTCAGAAAGTGGAGGTGGAAGAAGGCGCTTTCACAAAATTACAGAGAAAGGTAAAGATTATTTACAATCTAAAAAAGAAGAATGGATATTTTTTAGAAATATTGTAGATACGTTTTTTAAGGAGGTATAGTAATGAAGAGAATTGAAACATATATTAAATCTGTATATAAAAATGTACAAGGAAATCAGAATGAAATAGAAGATTTAAAGCAAGATATGAGAAGTCATTTGTTACAAACAGTAGAAGATCTTAAAAATGAAGGAAAAACCGAAGAAGAAAGTATTGAAATAGCCATTAGTAGGTTTGGAGAGCGAGGACAAGTAGAAAATGAATTATCTAAGGTGTTTAAAGTTCAAAGAAAATTTGCAAAAACTTTATTAATAATATCAATAGTATCGTTATTATTATCAGCAATTTGTTACATTAGCTATGGGATAACTGATGATATGTTTAGGTTAAAGATTCCAGATTCACTTCGCACTGCTGTAGATTATAAGCTTGAAGCAGGAAAAATAATATCCAATGAAGAAGTAACTCAATTGCTTACAAAATACAAAAAACAATTTAGATATGTTGCTTTATATAAACAAGATAATTATAGCGAAACTCCTAATATCTTATATCCTTCAAATTTTTCAGTTGAAAAAGTTGAAAATGATGAGTGTACTCTTACTAAGTACCCAACTTCATTTGAAGGTATTGTCTGGAAAGTAAAATATGGATTTGATTATAATGGATTTAATTTTTCAATTCCAATTTATTTACATTATGCTGTAGAAATACTCTTTGTAGCGTATTGGTTACTATTTGCTATTTGGTGTGTTATTAATGCACATTATAAGAATAACTTAAGCTTAGTATGGATAATCTTATTTTTCACTTTAAATGTGGTTGGATATATGATTTATGTTTTAGATAGTATGAAGAGTTTAAGACTAAAGCATGCATAATATTTTGAATGTATCTAAAACTAGAACTAAAGGGTACTCTTTTGTGAAGTGTTACATCAGAGAATTTGGCTGTAGGTATTTCTTCATTAGAAGTTGTTCCATTTTTGCATGTCCTAAGCTTGTCTTAGGAGCATGCAGAAATGGTGCAACTTCTAATGTTAGAAATCCACAGCCAAATTCTCAGTAACCGCAACAACAGAGTACCCTTTAGTTCGAAGGGATGTATCCATAACCCTAGTTTTAAAGCAAAGTTGTGTCAAATTCTTTTTGTACTTCATCTACTATGCTTATTGCAAAGTCATATTGAAGATTTGTTTTTGAAGTTGCATTTGATAGTAAAGTTAAAAAAGCAGATTTATTGCACTTGTTAATATTTTTATAATAATCTCTTGATATTTTCCAGTATTTTTGTGGAAAACATATATATGAAATCAAATATCGTAAATCTGATTCTGTTAAAGGGGAATATTCGTTATAAGTTTTGAGTATAGATAAAGCTAAATCAAGGTTCCATTTCGTATTTTCACGTTTAAGTAATCTACGCATAAAGTATGCTAAGTCGCGTGCTGAATAATCTGTTTGACATTTGTCGAAGTCTATTATCCAAGGATCTAAATCAGATGGGAAAATCAAATTTTTATTTACATAATCACCATGGCATAAAGATTTACTTAAATCAGCATTATCAATTTTATAAGATATATCTAAAGAAATTTTAGCGAGACGTAGATTTGTATCAAAGGTTGAAATAAATTGTCTCGAAAATGTATCTTTATACTTAAAGGCTTCATTTGAAGTTTTAAGTAAATCTTGAAAATGTTTTAAGGTTGATATGTAATAATCATCATATCCTTCTTTTAATGAACTACCTAAAATGGGCTGAAAGTCACGAGATATTGAATGAATTCTAGAAAGCTTTTTTACAGAGCAAATAACATGGTCAATATTATCAAAACTACATTTCTCACCTTCAATCCAAGGGGTTAGTATAAAAAGCATATCGTCATAAGATACAAATCTATTATTGTCAACAGTAGGCAAAAGTTTTGGTGCTCTAATATTATTTCTATACAGCCATTCAATTGCTGAATATACATATAGCAAATCTTTCATATTATAATAAACTTTTTTTAGACAATAGCTTTTTTCTTTGAAATCTATTCGATATACTGCTCTTTGTTTATCTGTATCTTTAAATTTAATTATTGAAATTTGAGAGTTTTGTAAATTGTAGCATGGCAAAACATTTTGTTTTATGATTTCAGGGGAAAGATTACATTCGCGTAAAGATAAAACTTCATTACCCATAAATACACTCCTTTATAAGGTGATTATTGTGTTATAAGAAAGTAAAAAATTTTAAAGATAGTTTCAATACTCAAAAGAAAATTCTTTATTATTAAATAATATTAAAATTATTTTAGTAATATACTAAAATAATTTGATAAAAATAAAAAAAATATATGTAAACGATAGTATTTTTTAAATTTTTGCAAATAATAAATAAGGTCGATAAATAGAGGAATATAATGATAAATATAGAATACATAGAAAGAGGTGATAAAATATGATTGTGAGAGAAAAAATTCAGAGTTTTGAAAGCTTGACATTAATTAAAGAAGCGGCTTTTTCAAAAAATACGTTAGGTAGAAAAATTAGAGAAGAAGAAGACTGTATTAGAACCTGTTATATGCTTGATAGAGATAGAATTATTCAAAGCAAATCATTTAGACGCCTTAAACATAAAACACAAGTATATATAAAAACTTTTGGTGATCACTATAGAACTAGACTAACTCATACATTAGAGGTATCACAAGTTGCGAGAAATATTGGTGTTGGAATTGGATTAAATGAAAATTTAATTGAAGCAATAGCATTAGGACATGATTTAGGGCATGTTGCTTTTGCACATAATGGGGAAGAAGTGTTAAATGAATATTTAAAAGGTGGATTCCGTCATAATGAACAAAGTGTGAGAGTAGTTACTAGACTTGAAAATGATGGGCGTGGACTTAATTTAACAGAAGAAGTAATTAATGGAATACTTAATCATAGTGGGCTTGGAACCACAAAAGATATAATTACTTTAGAAGGAATTGTAGTTAAATTTAGTGATAAAATGGCTTATTTAAATCATGATATAGATGATTCTATAAGAGCAGGACTTTTAAGTGAAGAACAACTACCTAAAGATATTGTTGAAGTTTTAGGAGATAATTCTACTCTAAGACTAGATACTTTAATAAAAGATTTTGTGAAAACTTCAAATGATAATATTAATAATGGAATAAAAGAAGTTGGATTAAGTAAAGAAATTAATGCAGCAATGATAGAACTTAGGGAATTTATGTTTAAAAATATATATTTAGGAGATACATTAAAGGTTGAGAGAAATAAGGCAAAATTTATATTAGAGCAATTAATTAAATATTTTGAAGAAAATCCAGAAGAAATGCCAGAAATTTATTTAACAATAGCTAAAAAGGAAAGTCTACAAAGAGCAGTAGCGGATTATATTGCTGGTATGAGTGATGATTATTGCTTATTATTATTTAATAAAATATTTGTGCCTAAAGCAATAATAGATTAATATCTTTCAATTAAGAATTTATTTTATGGCTAACTGATCTATAAACCAATATGGTTTGGAAGTTATAAACAGAATTTTAAAATAAAAAAAGAGGATTTTAAAATAAAAAAAAGAATTATTAAATAATAGTGCTATCCAACTAGATATTATTTCAAAATGAGTTGAATTTTCAAATAAATTTTAAATTATTATTATAAATTAGAAGGAAAATTCGTTATTGTGTCGAATAATATATAATTGTTGGAAAAAAGCAGTAGGGAGGGAGATGTCTCCTTGCAGATACCAGAAGAAGTAATAGAAAAAATAAAAGAACAAAATGACATTGTTGATATTATTTCAGAAAATGTAAGGTTAAAAAAATCAGGAAGAAATTATATGGGGTTATGTCCATTCCATAATGATAAATCCCCATCATTTAGTGTTTCTAGTGAAAAGCAAATATATAAATGTTTTTCGTGTGGTGAAGCAGGAAATGTGCTTACATTTGTTATGAAATATAAAAAATTTACTTTTCTAGAGGCAGCAAAGCATTTAGCAGACAAAGCTAATATTACATTACAAATAGAAGGGCAGGAAAATGATAAAATTTCTAGAAAAAAGGAGCTTTTATACAAGATAAATGTAGATGCTGCTAGATATTATTTTGCAAATTTACAAAAAAATAAAATAGCAAAAGAGTATTTCTTAAAAAGAGGAATAAAAGAAGAAACTATAAAACGATTTGGATTGGGTTATTCACATGACAACTGGCATGGAGTAATAAATGGTTTAAGAGCAAAAGGATATAAGGATGATTTGTTATTTGAAGCTGGGTTGATTTCTAAAAATGAAAAAACAGGGAATACATATGACAGATTTAGAAATAGAGTAATGTTTCCTGTATTTGATGCCAAAGGAAAAGTTATTGGGTTTGGAGGTAGGGTTTTAGATGATTCAAAACCAAAATATTTAAATTCACCAGAGACAATGATTTTTCAAAAGGGAACTAATCTGTATGGATTAAATTTTGCAATTAAAAATATGCTGCAAGAAGATTACATTATTATAGTTGAAGGGTATATGGATTTAATAGCACTTCATCAATATGGTATAACGAATACTGTAGCATCACTTGGAACTGCACTTACTGTAAATCAAGCAAGACTTCTTAAGAGATATGTAAATAAAGTAATAATTTCTTATGATGCCGACTTGGCTGGGCAGACTGCTACAATAAGAGGACTTGAAATTTTAAGGAATGCTGGATTTGACGTGAAAGTATTAACAGTACCAGAGGGTAAAGATCCAGATGAATTTGTGAGAAAAAATGGAAGAGATGCGTTTTTAAGATTAGCAAAAGAAGCATTGCCTCTAATTGAATATAGAATTAAAAGAGCAGCAAACGGCATAGATTTAAAAAATGGGAATGAATTAGTTGCATACGGAGAGAAATTTGCGGAAATTTTGGCAGAGCTAAATCCTATAGAAAAAGATGTATATATAAAGAAAATTTCAGAAGAAACATCAATTAAGGAGCAATCATTATATGACCTACTTTCGCAAGTAATAGCAAAAAAACAGAAAGAGGAAAATTTTACAAATAAAAAAGAAGATTTTGGAACAAAATTATATGTAGAACCAGGATATCTAAAAGCCGAGAGAGCTTTAATTAAATTGATGCTGAAAGATGAATTTTATGAGGAACTTAAAAATCTCATAAAACCAGGAGATTTTGTAATAGAATCACACAATAAAATTTATTCATTAATATTACAAGGAAAAAATGTGGATACTATTAATATAATATCTTATGTAGAAAACAGATGTGATGACATAGAAAGTTCTAAAGAGCTTACTAAAATAAAAGAACATGAAATTTTAACTTTCGCACATAGCGATAGATTAATAGAAGATTATCTAAATGAAGTCAAAAGTTTTAAACTAAAATTACAAATTGAAGATTTAAAGAAAAAGCAAAATAGATTTGAAAAGAATGGGGAAATTGAAGAATCTATAAGAATTGCTATGGAGCTTACTAAATTGTCCAAAACACTAAAAAGGAGAGAGAGAGGTTAAAGGTTATAACGGAAGGAGGCAGTAATAATATGGAACAAAAAACTAGTGGAAAAGCAGCAAAACCAAAAGATGATAAAAAAGATAAGAATATCAAAATGCTGGCCGTGAAGGAATTACTTGATAAAGGTAAAAAAAATGGATCATTAACATATAAAGAGATTATGGAAACAATGGAGCACATTGACTTAAGTCCAGATCAAATAGAAAAGATATATGAGGTATTAGAACTGGCAAATGTTGAAATTATAGGTGATGTGAACGATACGGATACTGCACATGAAGAAATTGATTTATCAGTGCCAGAAGGTATAGCAATAGATGATCCAGTTAGAATGTATTTAAAAGAAATTGGAAAAGTGCCTTTATTGTCTTCAGAACAAGAAATAACATATGCTAGAGAAATAGAAGAAGGAAATCAAAAATCTAGAAAGAAATTAGCAGAGGCAAATTTAAGATTAGTTGTAAGTATAGCTAAAAGATATGTTGGAAGAGGAATGCTTTTCTTAGATTTAATACAAGAAGGAAACTTAGGTCTTATAAAAGCTGTTGAAAAATTTGATTATAGAAAAGGATACAAATTTTCAACTTATGCTACATGGTGGATTAGGCAAGCAATAACAAGAGCTATTGCGGATCAAGCTAGAACAATTAGAATACCTGTTCATATGGTAGAAACTATAAATAAGCTTATAAGAGTACAAAGACAATTATTACAAGAATTAGGTAGGGATCCATTCCCAGAAGAAATTTCAAAGGTTATGGAACTTCCAGTAGAAAAGGTTCGTGAAATTCAAAAGATAGCACAAGAACCAGTTTCGTTAGAAACTCCAATAGGTGAAGAAGAAGATTCTCATTTAGGAGATTTTATTCCAGATGATGAAGCACTAGCACCAGCAGAAGCTGCTGCATTTACAATGCTTAAGGAACAATTAATCAATGTATTGGATACATTGACTCCTAGAGAAGAAAAGGTATTAAGACTAAGATTTGGACTTGATGATGGAAGAGCTAGGACTCTTGAAGAAGTAGGTAAAGAATTTAGTGTTACAAGAGAAAGAATTAGACAAATTGAAGCGAAAGCTTTAAGAAAGTTAAGACATCCATCAAGAAGTAAAAAATTAAAAGATTATTTAGATTAAACAAATAAGCACCTATATTTTAGGTGCTTATTTTTCAAATTACGTAGTAATTTGTTCATTAATTGTTAACTGTCCACAGGATGCCCTAAAGGGTATACATTGTTAACTGTTAATTGAATTAAGGGGGTAAACATGGAATTAAGTAAAAGATTAAATTGGATTATAGAAAAACTTGATAAAGTCCAAATTATTATGGATGTTGGAACAGATCATGGCTATATACCTATTTATTTAGTTAAAAATAATATAGCAAAAAAAGTTATTGCATCAGATATAAACAAAGAACCTTTGAAAAAAGCAAAAATTAATGCATCATTAGATGGCGTGTTAGATAAAATAGACTTAAGATTAGGTGGGGGACTATCTCCTTTAAAAAATAAAGAAGCAGAGGCTGTAATAATTGCTGGAATGGGTGGAAATTTAATTAGAGATATATTAGAAAATGATTTGGATAAAGTTAAAAATTTAGATTATTTAATACTTCAACCTGCTCAAAACCCTGAAGTCTTGAGAAGATACTTATATAATAATAACTATGAAATTTTAGGTGAAGATATATGTTTAGATGAAAATAAGTATTATGAGATATTTAAAGTAAAATATAAAACTGGAGATTATATATTATTAGAAGATATATTCTATGAAATAAGTCCGACTATGTTAAGTAAAAAAATGCCTTTATTAAAGTCATATATACAAAGCAAAATTCAAAAAAATGAAAAAGTCATGGATTTTATTACAGATAATACTGAACATGCAATTGACCGTAAAAATGAATTAAGAGAAAAAAATCAAAAATTAGAGAAGTTATTAAAAAATTTTTAGGTGGTGAAATTATGACTAAAGTAATAGATATATCAAAAGAAATTGAAAAATTTGCTCCGAAGTTTCTAATGGAAGATTATGATAATGTTGGATTGATGGTTGGGGATGAAAATAAAGAAGTGAAGAAAGTTTTGTTAGCCTTAGATTGTACAAATGAAGTAATTAAAGAAGCTACAAGATTTAATTGTGATTTAATAATTACTCATCATCCACTATTATTTAAAAGACCTAAAAATATAATTAAGGGAGATCTAATAGGAGATAAAGTTATTGCTTTAGTTAAAGACGACATAGCACTTTACTCATGTCATACTAATTTAGATAGTGCTAAAAATGGCATAAATGAAACTATAGTTAAAATATTGGGATTTAATTCCAATATAATAATTGAACCTAATGAATCTGAAAACTACAAAGATGTTGGTATTGGAAGGTTAGTAAAATTAGACGAAGAAATTTTACTGTGTGATATCATAAAGATTGTTAAAAAGAATTTAAATATAGAAAATATGAGAATTGTTAGAGGATCTGAGAAAGTAAAAGTATTGGCAATAATAAATGGAAGTGGTCAAGATTTATTTTATAAAGCGAAAAGCCTCGGAGCTGATTGTATAATAACTGGAGACACAACTTATCATTTTGCATCAGACTTTAAAGAAATGAAAATAAGTATAATAGATGCAGGACATTTCTCAACAGAATATCTTGTATTTCTAAAAACATTAGAATTTCTAAAAGAAAAATTTAAATCTGTAGAATTCATTGCTTCAGAAAAATGCAAAGACCCATATGACTTTGTTTAGCAATATAGATACCCACAGTGGAAATCATACTTAGGCGTATACATCGCCAAAATTGAATACATATTTATTCTGTAGGACTGTGAAAGTTTCGCTGGAAGCATTCTAAATGGGAGGTTGCACCCATTATAGTTTGCTCCAAATGTAAAATTTGGACAAACTATAATGGAACAACCTCCCATTAAGAAGCTTCATCAGCTTATTTTCAATGCCTACTTCACAAATATGTATCCAATTTCTCTGTTTGGATATGCTCCTAAGTATAGTAAATGTTGAATATAATACCAAGCATAAGTAAAACTTTAGTAGTGGGCATCTATAGATAGATAAACAAAGTGAAAATTACATAGATATATTAAATAACTAAAATATTACTCATATGCATATACTGATAGTGTAAGGCACAATCAAAAAATAACAAGTCCATTTGCCAGCCTATTTTCCATCATGCTACGTCGGCAAATTGACTTAATAGGCTCTCTATGAGGGCAATTCGTCTCCTTGTCTGATGAAAAATATTCATGGCAACTATGGACTTGTTATTTATTTTCATGTGCCTAATAATAATTTTGTGGGTGGGTTATGAGTAGAGATGATGATTTTACTAATGGAGCTGGAGAAGACTTGAAGAAGGATTTTAAAAATATATTTAAACATAGTAAAAGAGCAGTTAAAGGCTTTTTTAGAGGCGGAAACAGAAGAAATAACTGTGGAAGACGACCCAATTGGTGTCCACCAATGTTCGCTTTTAAATCTCCTCTTTTAATGTTACTTTGGCCTAAGTTAATTGTTGGAGGAATAATACTTTTAGCATTATTATTTTGTGGGGTAAGTTTATATGGAGTAATAATAATACTTTTGTTAACAGTAATATTTATTTTAATATAGTTTCATATATTTAAATTCACAATATAATATTTAAACTTTTTAGTGGATATTTAGGGATTAGAAGAACAAATCCTTAGGCAGGTTTAGGAAAATTGTATACTAAAATTAACAGGTTAGGATTATAGTTCGTTTTATACCATATATTTAATTTAAAATTTATTTGTATAATTAAATAAAATATGTTAAGATAAATCTTGCGAGTGAGACGTGCAATCGCTGCTAGACTTAGATCTAGGAGAGGAAAGTCCGAGCTCCATAGGGCAGGGTGCTGGCTAATGACCAGTCAAGGCGACTTGAAGGACAGTGCAACAGAGATATACCGCCTAAGTTTTACTTAGGTAAGGGTGGAAAGGTGATGGTAAGAGCTCACCAGCGTGATGGAGACTTCACGGCTATGTAAACCCCACTTGGAGCAAGACCGAATAGAGAGGCATTAAGGGGCTGCCCGTCCCGCCTCCGGGTGCGTCGCTTGAGTCTAATGGCAACATTAGACCTAGATAGATGATTGCTTAATACAGAACTCGGCTTATGGCTTATCTCGCAACAAGTAATTGCAAGGATTTAAGGAATACATTATGTGTATTTTCCCTTAACTTTCCCTTGCTTTTTTTGCGTAAAGGATATTTGATATAGCATATGTAGCTTTATCATTCATTTCTTTATGACAAGTTAATTAATTTGATGAAGCATTAATAAATGCTTCAAAAAGTTTAAGCATATTTGTATCATTATAAACAGTCATAATTTCAGGGTGAAATTGAACTCCAACAACAAAGTTTTCATCACATTTTTCAATCCCTTCAATTACATTATCTTTAGAATAAGCAGTAACTTTAAAACCAGGAGCTAAAACTTTGATTGCTTGATGATGAAAACTATTAGTAACAATAGAATTCCCGAGTATACTGTGTAAAATTGAATTTGGAGTAATGTCTATTGTGTGTGTTGCGGCACCATCTTTTGTTTGTTGTTGATGTTTAATATAACTACCTTCCATATCGGACAAATCTTGATACAAGGTACCACCGAAGGCAACATTTAAAATTTGTTGACCTCTGCATATGGCTAAAATAGGCTTATTAAGTTCACAAGCTATTTTAACTATTAAAATATCAAAAGTATCTCTATCAGGGAATATATAACCTAATTTAGGAGACGGTTCTTCATTGTATACTAAAGGATTTATATCTATACCACCTGAAAGTAGAACACCATCAAGAAGTTCAATTTGTCTCCTAATTGATTCTTCATCATTAAGAATAGGAAGTATAACAGGAATTCCGCCAGCTTTGATTATTGATTCTACATAATCGTTACTGAGTGACTCTATAACAGAATGAGAATAAGCAGTTTCATGCTTAATAACTCTACTTGAATTTATACCAATAATAGGTTTTTTCATAATAATATTACCTCCATTAAAATGTCTATAAATTATACTATATAAGCACAAGTAAATATTGTCAATTGGAGTTTTATGGTATAAATATAGAAAGATTCTAAAGAAAATATAAACAAAATGTAAAATAAATATTTACAAAATAAATAAAGCAAGTAAAATAGAAATGAATAGAATGGATTTTTTTATAAACTTAAGATAAAAGGAATAGTTTTAGGGGGATATATTAATGAAAAGATTTTTAAAAACTATGATAATTGCATGTACTATAATGCAAATTATGACGATGACAGCATTTGCATATGAGAAAGTTCAGAAATTAGAAGATATGGAAAATAGTATTTATAAACATTTTGAAAATAGAGATTCAAATTTCACTTTTTTATATACAGGAACAAGGAAAGAATTTGAAGATAATATACGTAAGTGTATTGATGATGCATATTCTAAGGATGATTATTTGGAAAGATCATGGTTAGAAATAAAACCTAGGGCGAATAGTACAGAAAATGGTATAGAAACAACTATAGATGCAACTTATTTAACTACAAGGGAACAGGAAAAATATATAGAAACTGAATTAGAAGGTATTATCAAGTCTATAATCAATACAAAAATGTCTGATTTAGAAAAGGTAAGAGTTATAAATGATTATATAGTTAATAGATACGAATATGATTATACATTAAAATCAATAAGTGTTTATTCGGGATTAACTACATCAGTAGCTGTATGTCAAGGATATTCAATGACTGCTTATAAGATGTTTAATTATGCTGGTATAGAAAATAGGATTGTTGTTGGAAAGATTAAAGATATTCTACATTCATGGAATAGTGTTAAGATTCAAGGAAACTGGTATCAATTAGATATTACAAATAATGATTCTATTGAAAAAGATAAATATTTCTTAGTAGGAGATGATGACCTGATCGCCAATAATTATAGTTGGGATAGAGAAAAGTATCCTAAAGCACTGAAGAAATATTAATAATATAAAAGAATATTATTCTTTTATATTATTTCACAAAAAAGCTAATATAGTTTTGTAAATTTTCAATATAGTATTAAAAGGGTTACATATAGTAGAATAGATTTATAGCAAATAAGAAAATAAAAATCAGGAAATATATGAATGAGATAAGGGAGGAAATAATTATGGCAGATTTGTCACTACAACATATTTATAAAGTTTATGAAGGGGATGTAACTGCGGTTAAAGATTTTAACTTGGAAATTGCAGATAAAGAATTTATCGTTTTTGTTGGACCATCAGGTTGCGGTAAATCAACTACTTTAAGAATGATTGCAGGACTTGAAGAAATATCTAAAGGTGAATTATATATAGGTGGAAAATTAGTTAATGATGTAGAACCTAAGGAAAGAGATATAGCAATGGTATTCCAAAACTATGCATTATATCCACACATGACTGTATATGATAATATGGCTTTTGCTTTAAAATTAAGAAAAGCACCTAAAGAAGAAATAGAAAAAAAGGTTAGAGATGCAGCAAAAAGATTAGATATTGAACATTTATTAGATAGAAAGCCAAAGGCTTTATCAGGAGGTCAAAGACAAAGAGTTGCACTTGGACGTGCTATTGTTAGAGAACCAAAAGTATTCTTAATGGATGAACCTTTATCAAATCTTGATGCAAAACTAAGAGTTCAAATGAGAACAGTAATATCAAAACTTTATCAAACTTTAGAAACAACATTTATATATGTTACACATGACCAAGTTGAAGCATTAACAATGGGAACTAGAATTGTTGTAATGAAAGATGGTATAGTTCAACAAGTTGCAACTCCTCTTGACCTATATAATATGCCAATTAATTTATTTGTTGCAGGATTCATTGGAAGTCCTCAAATGAATTTAGTAAATGGTATTGTTGTAGAAAAAGAAGGAAAAATATATTGTAACTTTGAAGAAAACAGTATAGTATTTACTGACGATAAAGCAAAAGTATTAAAAGACAATGGATATGTAGGAAAAGAAGTAGTATTTGGTATTAGACCAGAGCACTTAGATGATAATGAAGAACTTATTTCAAACAACCCAGCTGCAACTCTTACTGGAGAAGTGGAAGTTGTAGAACGTATGGGAGCTGAAAGTTATATTTATTTCAAATCAGGAAATAATGATATGACTGCAAGACTTGATGGAAGTTCTAAATCTCAACCTAAGGATAAAATTAAATTGTATGTAGAACACGAAAATATTCATGTATTTGATAAAGAAACAGAATTAAGAATATGTTAATATAATCATACAAAGTGAAACTAAATTCAGGTGGAGTTTTATGCTCCGCCTGAATTTAGTTAGTATTTTCTAGGAATATATTAGTATTACAACGGTTAACATAAGATTAGATACCTTCTGCGGGGATATTGTGACACTTGAGGGCACATTGCGACCCTTGTGGGTGAAAAAATAGTTGAGGTGATAAAATGAAGGGATTAGTTAAATATCTTAAAGAAATATATGAAAATTGTGAAATACCTTTTGAGATTTATATGGATGATGAAATAATATTTAAAGCTAATCTCGATTCTCATAAAGATAATTTATTAGAAAGTAAATTTTTAATTGGAACAAAACAATTTAAAATAAAAATTGAAGAAAAGTACAAAGATTCTATGAAAATATTAGAATTTTGTATTAAAGATAAATATAAAGATGATTATAATAAAAAAGAAAAAGTTATTACTCAATTATTGCAAAATTTAAGTATATCAAAAGAGAAAATAAAAGAAGTTTTACCACAAACAAAGGAAGATACATTTTTAATTACAATAAGTGTAAAAGAGAAATTAATAGAATCATTAGATGCTTTAAAAAACATTTATAATGATACTGATATTATAATATTAAATTATGAAGATAGTATAATTTTAATAGGAGTATTTGAAGATATAAATGAGCATGTATCAAGTATAAGTGAGACAATATATATTTCTCTTTATCAAAAATGCCGTATAAGTTTTTCTCATATTCAAGATTATGAATTTTTAAGTGATTTATATAGCGAAAATATGTATAAAATTGCTTTGGCTAAAAAATATAAATTATCTTCAATGATATTTGGACAAAATAGTCTTTTATTTGAAAAAATTATGGATAATTTACATGAAGAGACTAAGGAAAAAGTTCTAGATGATTTTAATGATAGTTTCTCCAAATTAGATGAAGATATGATAAAAACAATAGAAGTTTTCTTTAAATTAGATTTAAATTTAAGTGAAGCATCAAAAGAATTGTATGTTCATAGAAATACTTTAATTTATAGATTAGATAAGATTCAAAAGTACACTGATTATGATATTAGAAAATTTAATGATGCATCATTGTTTAAAATAGCTTTCTTTATTTGGAAACAGAAAAATAAAATATAAGTTAAAATAGAAATAAGAGATCTTTTCAAAAAAATATTATAAAGGTTAATTTTTTTTGAAAAGATTTTTTATTTGTTAAATTATTGTATAAATATTTAAGGTTTGTTAAAATGTTATTAAGTTGAAGTAAAATAAATTATATTTCATAAACATTATTAAAAATGGAACGAATATAATATTGTATGTTTAAAATTTATTATAGAAGCTAAAATCAATAACAAGAATTTCAAATTCATAAACATAATTTAAGATTAAACTAACTAAAAACGGTAACGATACCGAAGTACTATATTTAAATAGTAGTACAGGAGAAAGCATATGAATATAAAAGATATAGCAAAATTGGCACAAGTTGGCGTTAGTACAGTTTCAAGAGTTCTTAATAATCATACTGATGTCAAAGAAAGTACGCGAGAAAAAGTTTTGGGAATTATAAGAGAGAGTAATTACATACCTAATAATAGTGCTAGGATATTAAAACAACATAATACAAAGAATATTGGTATTTTAGTAAAAGGAGTATTTAATCCATTTTTTTCTCAAATAACCAATGTTATAGGAAGAATTATAAATGAAAATGGATATACAATGATAATGCGCCAAAATGATTATAATATTTATCAAGATGTTGATACTTTAATAGCTTTTGTAAAAGAAAAAAGGCTACAGGGTGTTATATGTTTAGGCGGTAATTTTACTGAAATTACAGATGACTGTTTTAAAGAAATAAATGTACCTATAGTATTAACATCTGTAAATACTATTTCAAAACAAGGAAAGATATATTATTCATCAATAGGTATAGATAATGTAAAAGGCGCATATGATGCAACAACCTATTTAATAAATAAGGGTCATAAAAATATAGCACTAATTTTAGGGGACGTTAATGATATGGGAGTAAGCTTGTGGCGGTTAGAAGGATATAAAAAAGCCTTAGATGAAAAAGGAATAGACAAAGAAAATGATTTGATTTTAATAGGACAATATTCAAGCAAAGGAGCCTACACGGCAACTTTAGAATTATTGAAAAAAAGAAAAGACATTACAGCAGTATTTGCTTTTTCGGATATTATGGCAGTTGGAGCAGCTAAAGCAATACTTGATAGTGGATTAAGAATTCCAAAGGATATTTCAATAGTTGGCTTTGATGGTATGGATGAAAGTGAATTTTATAATCCAAGTATCACAACTGTAAAACAACCAAAGAAGTTAATGGCAGAAATGAGTATAAACTTATTAATGTCACTAATAAAGGGCGAGACGGAAAACAAACATGTACTATTGGAAACTAAATTAATTGAGAGAGATTCATGTTTTGATTTATGCAATCTATAATTTTAAACAATTGAGGGGTTGGGGGAATGAGAATGAAAAGAGGTAGTGGGATTATTATGCACATAGCATCTCTACCAGGTAAATATGGAATAGGTACATTTGGAAAAGAAGCATATGAATTTGCAGACTTTTTAAAAAAGGCTGGTCAAAGGTATTGGCAAATACTCCCTTTGGGTCAAACGAGCTATGGAGATTCCCCATATCAGTCATTTTCAGCATTTGCTGGGAATCCATACTTTATTGATTTTGATATTTTAGAAAAGGATGGATTACTAAATAAAAATGATTATAATCAGATAAGCTGGGGAGATAATTCAGAAGTAATAGATTATGGATTAATATTTACAGAAAAGATGAAAGTATTAAGACTTGCATATGAAAATTCTAAAAAAAATAATAAACCAGAGGATTTAAAAAGTTTTGAAGAAATAGAAGCATCTTGGCTTGATGATTATGCTTTGTTTATGTCAGTCAAAGCTGAGTTTAATTTAGAAAGTTCTCAAACATGGGATGATAATATTAGACTAAGAAAAGAAAAAACTTTAAAAATAAAAAAAGAGCAGCTTACGGATGAAATAGAGTATTGGAAATTTTTGCAATATGAATTTTTTAAGCAATGGAAGAATTTAAAAGATTATGTAAATAAATTGGAGATTGAAATTATAGGGGATATTCCAATATACGTGGCAGAAGATAGTTCTGATTTATGGAGTAATCCAAAAATATTTTTGTTGGATCAGAAAACTTTAAAACCAATAAAAATTGCAGGATGCCCACCGGATGCATTTTCAGAAACGGGGCAACTTTGGGGAAATCCTATTTATAATTGGAAATACCTTAATAAGACTGGTTATAGATGGTGGGTAGATAGAATTAAGCAAAGTCTAAAACTTTATGATGTACTCCGAATAGATCATTTTAGGGGATTTGAAGCTTATTGGGCGATACCTTATGGAGATACAACAGCAAAAAATGGAGAGTGGGTAAAAGGCCCGGAAATGAAATTATTTGATGCAATAAAAGAAGAGCTTGGAGATATAAATATTATAGCGGAAGATTTAGGATTACTAACTGAAGAAACTATAAGCTTTAGAAAAAAGACAGGCTTTCCAGGCATGAAAGTATTAGCATTTGCATTTTCTGGTGAAAGTGAAAATCCATATCTACCACATAATTATGAACAAAATTGTGTGGCTTATACAGGAACACATGATAATGATACAGCACGCGGTTGGATTGAAACTACAGGCAACAAAGCTGAAGTTGAAAATGCAATTGAATATTTAAAATTGACTGAAGAAGAAGGGTATAATTGGGGAACTATAAGAGGAATATGGGGAAGTGTTGCAAATACTTCCATTGCACTTATGCAGGATTTCTTAAATCTTGGCAATGAAGCAAGAATTAATTTTCCTTCGACAATGGAAAACAATTGGTGTTGGAGAGCAAAAGATGGCGTCTTCACAAATGAGCTAGCAAATAAAATTTATATATTAACTAGAATTTATGGAAGGTGTGAATAAACAGTGGAAAAACAAAAAATAAAAGAGGGTATTGAAAGATACTTAAAAGTAAAACATGGGGTAAAACTGAAGGATGCTCAAGATTATGAAATTTTTAATGCAGTTTCATTAACAGTTTTGGAGGAAATCGTTGATGATTGGAATACTACATCTGAAACTTACAATAAAGGGAGAATGGCATACTATTTATCAGCAGAATTTTTAATGGGTAGAGCCTTAGGTAATAATTTAATGAATTTAGGGTTATATGATGAAATTAAAGATGTATTAAAAGAATTGAATATAGACTTAAATAAAATTGAAGAAATTGAAGAAGATGCAGGTCTTGGAAATGGAGGACTTGGTAGACTCGCAGCATGTTTTGTAGAATCAGCAGCAACTTTAGACATGCCTTTAGTGGGATATGGAATAAGATATAGCAATGGATTATTTAAACAAAATATTGAAAATGGATTTCAAACTGAATGTGAAGATACATGGCTTAAATATGGAGAGGCATGGAGTATTAGAAAAGATGATGAAACTCAAATAATAAATTATTCTGATATGACAGTAAAAGCAGTTCCTTATGATGTACCAATAATAGGATACGGAACTAAAAATATTAATACATTAAGATTATGGCAATGTGAAGCTTTAAGAGAATTTGATTTTAATTTATTTAATAATCAACAATATATTGAAGCAGTATCAGGCAGAAATAAAGCAGAAGATATATCAAGAGTATTATACCCAAATGATACAGCAGAAGCAGGGAAAATATTAAGACTTAGACAACAATATTTCTTCTCAAGTGCATCAATGAAGGATATCATAAAGAAACATAAAGCTAAATTTGGAAGTGATTTTTCAGAATTTGCAAAATATAATGTGGCTCAATTAAATGATACTCATCCAACAATATCAATTCTTGAATTTATAAGAATATTGGTAGATGAAGAAAATGTTGATTTCTGGAATGCTTTGAATATTGCTAAACAATTTTTTGGATATACAAATCATACTATACTTGCAGAAGCTTTAGAAAAATGGGATATAAGATTAATAGAGAGATTATTCCCAAGAATATTACAAATTGCATATCAAGTTGATGATGCTTTAATGAATGAATTAAGACAAAAAGGTTATGATGAGGGCGCAATTTGGAGTTTTAGAATTATTGCAAATGATCAAATGAGAATGGCTAATTTAGCTATATTTGTAGGAAGAGCTGTAAATGGAGTTGCTGCACTTCATACAGAACTTTTAAAGACAACTGAATTAAATAATTGGTATAATTTATATCCAAATAAATTCCAAAACAAAACCAATGGAATTACTCCAAGAAGATGGCTTAGACTTTGTAACCCTGAATTATCTGAATTTATAACGGACTTATTGGGAAGTGAAGATTGGGTTAAACATTTAGAATTACTTAAGGGATTAGAAAAATATAAAGAAGATGATGAAGTACTTAAAAAACTTATGGCTGTTAAACATAAAAAGAAAGTTGAACTAGCAGAGTATATTAAACAAGAAGAAGGAATTGACGTAGATCCAAATTCAATCTTTGATATTCAAGTAAAAAGAATGCATGAATATAAGAGACAATTATCAAATGCTTTATATATTTTAGATTTATATTATAGAATTAAAGAAAATCCAAATTTAGACATACCAAAGACTACATTTATATTTGGAGCTAAAGCATTCCCAGGATATAGAAGAGCTAAAGGAATCGTTAAATTTATAAATGAAATAGCTAGACTTATTGACAATGACGTAGATGCTTCTAAGAAAATTAAAGTTGTATTTGTACATAACTATAGAGTATCCTATGCACAAAAGTTATTCCCAGGTTCTGATTTATCTAAGCAAGTTTCTACGGCTGGAAAAGAAGCTTCAGGAACAGGAAATATGAAGTTTATGTTAAATGCAACTCCTACATTTGGAACTTATGATGGAGCTAATATAGAAATTGTTCAAGAAAGTGGAGAAGAGAATAACTATATATTTGGACTTAGAGTTGAAGATATTGAAAGAATAAAGCATAACTATGATCCTAAGTGGTATTATAGAGAAAATCCAAGTATCAAGAGAGTATTAGATACATTAATTAATGGTACATTAGATGATGGTCATACAGGATATTTCGAAGATTTATATAATGCTTTACTAGAAGAAAGAGATCAATATTATGTACTTGCTGATTTTGACTCATTTAAAAATACACAAGAAAGAGTATTTGAAGATTATAAAGATCAAAAGAAATGGGCTCAAAAATGTTTTGCTAACCTTTATAATGCAGGCTATTTCTCTAGTGACAGAACTATAAAGCAATATGCTGATGAGATTTGGGACATAAAGCCAGCACCTGTTAAATAAAAACTAGTTAGAGATCTATAGATATAGGAATTTAAATTTTTATATCTATAGATCTTTATTTTGGTTATAATATAATTAGTAGGAATTTTATCGTGAAATGGAATCATTTTAAAGTTAGAAAAGGGGATTGAATATGAAGAAAATAGTAGTATTAGATGGTAAAACCTTAGGTAATGTAGATTACATTAGATTAAATGAATTTGGTCAAGTAATTTATTATGATTTAACTTTAAAGCAAGAGGTTGCTGAGAGAATTAAGGATGCTAATATCATACTAACAAATAAAGTCGTATTAAATAGGGAAAATTTAAGTGGTGCAACTGATTTAGAGCTTATATGTGAAATGGCAACAGGATATAATAATATAGACACAAAGTATGCTAAAGAAAATAATATTGCAGTAACTAATGTTACTGGATATTCTACTACTACTGTAGCGCAACATACATTTGCTATGTTACTTCACTTGTATGATAATATAAACTATTTTGATAATTTCATTAAAAGTGGTGAATATTCTAAGTCAGTAATGTTTACTAACTTAGAAATGCCATATAAAGATTTATGTGGTAAGGTATGGGGAATAATTGGACTTGGTAATATTGGAAAAAGAGTAGCCAAAATAGCTCAAGCTTTTGGTGCAAGAGTAGTATATTATTCAACTTCAGGAAAAAATGCAGATTCAGATTATGCAAGGGTAGAGTTTGATTCATTATTAAAGCAATGCGATATCATTTCTATACATGCTCCTTTGAATGAAAAAACAGAAGGCTTAATTAATTATGAAGCTTTTACTAGAATGAAAAAGGATGCTGTATTAATAAATGTAGCAAGGGGTCCTATAGTAGTAGATGAAGATTTGGCTAGAGCTATAGATGAAGAAATAATAGGTGGAGCAGCATTAGATGTATTTAAAGTTGAACCAATTCCAGCAAAAAATCCATTACTAGATATTAAAAATAAAGAAAGATTAGTATTAACACCACATGTAGCATGGGCAAGCATAGAAGCTAGAAATAGGCTATTTGTAGACCAACTCGAAAACATTAGTGCATACAATAGAGGCGAAATAAGAAACAGAGTAGAACTTTAAATATCCCATTGTATAGTTTTATGGATAACTTCAACTGGTTTTATTTTTGGTTTAGTGTTAATATATATATTGCTGAAAATAATAACTAAAGGAGGACAAAAAATATCATGGCGAAGGTTATTATTGCGGAAAAACCATCCGTTGCTAAGAATATTGCAGATGCATTTAAGATAAAAAATAGGAAAGATGGTTATTTTGAAGGTAATGGATATTATATAACATGGGCTTTTGGACATCTTTTGCAGCTTTATGATGCAAAGGATTATGATGAAAGCATGAAGGGCTGGAGATTTGAAAAGTTTCCGTTTATTCCAGATAATTTTTTATATAAGGTAAAATGTGATAGCGCAGATAGAACTATAGAAGATAAGGGTGCTAAAAAGCAACTTGGAATAATAAAGAGTTTAATAGATAAAGAAGATGTTGATGGTATTATTTCAGCTACCGATTTTGATCGGGAAGGTCAGGTTATAGCCGATGAATTATTTGGTTATTTTGAAGTAAAAAAGCCTATATATAGATTGCTTTTAAATGAATGGACACCTGATGAAGTTAAA
The DNA here is from genome assembly GCF_019977655.1 of Clostridium gelidum. Lineage (NCBI taxonomy): Bacteria > Bacillati > Bacillota > Clostridia > Eubacteriales > Clostridiaceae > Clostridium > Clostridium gelidum. Next base: position 4,947,064 of record NZ_AP024849.1, on the reverse strand, counting down.
AGTGGTATGGAATCTTTAAAGGACAATAAAGAAATGCAATCACTTCAAGATGCGGGAATAGGAAGACAATGGAGCGATTGGATTATTGGAATTAATTTAACTTCTGTTAGTACATTAAAATATAAGTTTGAAGAAAATAAGACTATTAATATAGGTAGAGTTTTATTACCTACATTAAAGATTATTTATGATAGAGATAAAGAAATAGAAAATTTTGAAGCAACAACTTATTATAAGTTAATATCAAATCTTAAAACTTCAAGAAATGAAGAATTTGAAGGACTTTATTATGAAAATGATTCTGAAAAATTTGAAAAAAAAGAAGATTTAGATAAGTATATTCCTTTTCTAGAAGGAGCAACAGCTAAGATTATTGATAAACAAACAGAACTAAAAAAGGAATATCCACCGTATTTATTTAACTTATCAAACTTACAAGGGTATGTTACAAGTAAATATAAAGGTTGGACATCTGACAAGGTTTTAAAGGTTGCGCAATCCCTTTATGAAAAGAAACTTACAACTTATCCTAGAACAGCAAGTGTAGTTTTAGAGGAAAGTTTGAAGGATAGGGCAAAAAAGGTTTTAGATACTTTAAAAGTAGGACTACCATATGAAAAGGATATTAAGTTTAATACATCTAAAAGAATTTTTGATAGTTCAAAGGTTGAAAGCCATAGTGCAATAACTCCAACATACATTAAACCATCAGGATTATCACCAGATGAAAGGACTGTATATGAAGCTATTAAAAATAGGTTTATAATGCAATTTATGCCTATAGCTGAGTCAGAAGAAACAAAGGTAACTTTAAAAGCTAATAACTCAGAAGTTAAGGGTACTTTTATTTCTAAGGGAAAAGTGAAACTTATTGAAGGTTGGAAGGTAGTAGAAAAAATAGAAAGTAAAGATATAATCCTTCCAAAGATTGAAATAGATGAAAATGTAGATATTATAAACTCAAAGGTAAGTTCTGTTACTAAAAAGCCACCGAAGTATCATACTGAAAAAACTTTACTTAGAGTTATGGAAACTTGCGGAAAAGGTGTTGAAGGCAAAGACGAAGATTCAGAAGAAATGATGCAAGCTATTTTAAGTGGATATAGTATAGGCACACCCGCAACTCGTGCAGAAACTATAAAAAAGTTAAAGGATATAGGATACTTAAATTCTAAAGGAAAAAATCTTATGTGCACACAACTTGGAAGAAATTTAGTGGAAATTTTCCCCGTGAAAGATTTATTGGATTTAGAGTATACAGGAAAACTAGAAAAAACTCTCTCGGATATTGAAAAAGGTAAATTTGCTAAAAGTGATTTTATGAAAATGATAACAGATTTTACTATAAAGTCTGTTGATTCAATAAAAAAGGATGAGGGTGCATTATCAAGATTTAAAGTGGAAATACCTAAAGATGTTGAAAGTTTAGGACCTTGTCCGATTTGTGGAAATCCAATAATTGAAGGCGAAAAAGGTTTTGGATGTAGCAATTGGAAAAATGGTTGCAAATATACCATTTGGAAGGATGATAAATATATTGCATCTTTTGGTAAACAAATATCTAAGGAAATGGTAGAGCTTTTACTCAAGAATGGGAAGGTTGGCTTTAGAAATTTGAAAAGTAAAAAAGGAAATACATTTTCAGCTTATTTTAGGTATGAAAAAAATGAAGAAACTGGATATTTCAATTGGAAGATTGAATTTATCTAATGGCTAGTAACTAAAATACTCCTATATCTGTGCATAGGAGCTAAGAATGTCATGAACATAGATGAAATTAATATTAAAGGTATAAATGGCTATCATAGTAGAAAAAGAATATATAATAAAAGTTATAATGTGGCAGATATTGATTTTAGAGAATTGATATCTGCTTTTTGAAGTACATTGTTCTAAGTTAAGGAAAATTTAAGGGCTGAATATATACATGTGTTTTAAAGTTACATATTGTATAATGAACTTATATAATAGTTTTTAGATGTGGAAGTGATGAAAGTGGATAAAATTAAAATTAGTAGTTGCAATTTAGATTTAATTAAACTTAAAGATATTATATGTATTGCTACATTTGGAAGTTATAATGAAGAATGTTTCAATAAAGATAGAAGTGATATAGATGTTATGATTTTAAGTGATAGGCAACTAGAATGGGAAGAGGAACTTGAAATTGAAGATTATTTGCAACCAATTCTAAAAAATCATTTTAGTCATGAAAATATACACTTAACATTTATTAATAATTTTGTTTATCCATTTAGTGAATTACTTATTACAAGTAAAGATAAGATAATTATCATAGAAGAAAATTATTTAGATTATAGCCTCGGATATTCTTGTTTCAAAAGGGAGAGAGAGTATTTGGAAATAATAAGGAAAGAAAATTTGAAAGAGATAAGAAGTATAAAAGTGGTCTATTATAAATATAAAAAAGAAAAAATAGAAGAAAAGTTCTCGGAAATCAAAGTTTTTTTAGTTAGAATAAGAGAATGTTTAAAAAGAAGTCCGAATAGTGAGGATGAAATAGTTGATGAAGCAATGATTTCATATTTTAATTCTTTTTGTGAGTTTATAATTGATATGTGTGAAACTTATTTAGTTTCTACAGATAATTTTATACCTAATAAATCAGGTCCAGATATAGTTGTGATATCTAGTGATTTTGGGTTTATATCGGCAGAAGATTCAAAAAAGTTGCAAGGAATTATTAAATTGCGTAATAGATATGTTCATGATTATTATCAACGAAAATTATCACGAACAAGAATTTTAGATGTTTGTAGAAAAGAAATGAAAACTTTAGATATGTTTCTTGACATATCTACTGAAAAAATAATGTTGGTATTAAAATAGTAGTTTTATATAGAGATGAAGTTATTTGATTATACGATTATCAATAGTAAATGAATTTAATTTTTTAGTGTAAGTGCATATAGCAGTATAAATAAAGAGGTTATCTTGAAATAAAGATAACCTCTTTATTTTAAATTCACTTAATTAAGCTGAAAGATAGTAATATATCTGCTTTTTGAGGTATATTATTCTAAATTAAGGAAAAATTAAGAAATTATCCGTTGATAAATACTATATTTTACTTTATAATCCAAGTGTACCAATTAAGGTAGTACACTTGGTACAATGGAAAGCGAAATAATAAAGAATTTCTTAAGAATAGCAAATATTTACAACGATATATGATAAATATGTTAAAATTTAATTAATTATGTAATATGGGGGAATAAATGAATGGAAAAATTTAATAATGCTAAGTTGCTAAGCATATTAGTTATGATTTTTATATTAGTTGGTTTTATGCCAACAATATGCAAGGCAGAGGAAAAAGCAGAAGAAAATAATTCAATTACAATGAATGTTAGTTATGGAATTGATGGGAAATTTAAAGGTTCTATGGCAATACCAGTAAATGTAGAAGTGGAAAATAAGGGGGAAGACATAGAAGGGCAAGTAGAGGTAAGAGTTCCTACAAATAGTTATAATACATATGATGCATTTGTATCTGAAGTTAAGTTAGCGTCTAAAGAAAAAAGAACAGTAACTATTCCAATTAATTTACCAGAAGATTGTTCTAAAATGTCAGTAGTGTTTACTAAAGGGAAAAATATTTTAAAGGAAAATAAGATTACAGTAAGTAGTGGGAGAGTTAATGAAAATGATTTGTTTATGGCTATATTAACAGATGATTTTAATGGTATTAATATTAAGGATTTAAATTTTGCTGATTTAAATAATAAGAATAGAAAGGGTGAAATTAACAAGACTGTTAATGTGCCTTTGAATTTAGATTCTTTATCAAAAGGTTCTAAGAATATTTCACAATTAGATGTAATTGTAATTAATAATTACAATATTTCTAATTTGCAAAAAGAACAATATGAAAATCTATCTACATGGATTAATAATGGTGGAACATTAATAATAGGAAGTGGAGAAAATGCTTCAAAGACAATAGGAAGTATCGATAAAGAATTTTTAGATGTAAATTATAAGGGGACTAAGGATGTCAACGGATATACTCTTGCTAACTTAAGCTTAAAAGATTCTTCTATTAAATTACAACAAGGAGAAAATCCGTTAATATATTTACTTAACAAAGGAAAAGGTAAGGTATATATTGGAGCGTTTGATTTAGGAAATAAAAACATAGCATCAAAAGATAATGTTATGAATACATGGAAGGAATCTTTAGGAAATGATTTTATAAATAAAAATAATATTCGTAATAGATATGGAAATGGTAATAATGTACCGCATCAAATGGATCAGTTAAGTAATGATGTTCCTGTGAAAGAAGATTTTAAAATGGGCGTATTAATATCTATATTCATATGCTATGCATTAATTGCGGGAATTATAGTTTATTTAATAATGAAGAAGTTAAATAAAAGAGAATGGTTATGGGGAGTTGTTCCTGCTATAGCAATAGGTTTTTCACTTGTACTTTATTTACTTGGAGGTAGCACAAGAATTCAAGATTTAGTATTAAATCAGGTAAATATTATTATAACTGATGAAAGTGGTACAAGCACAACTAGCGGATATGTAGGAATTGGTTCTAAATATAAGGATGATTTAATAGTTAAAGAGCCTAATGGAGCTAGTATTCAAGCGTATTATAGTAATAATGATAACTATAATGGCCGTAATAAAGATGCAAATGCTCTCACAAAATTAGGAACAAAAACTGTATATAGAGAAAATAATTCTTATTATGAATTTAAAGGTTTATCAGCATTACAAATGAAGAAATTTGAGATTTCTGGCCATAAAGAAATAGTCCCTAAGATTGAAGCAAATTTAAATTATAATTCTCAAAAATTAGTGGGAAAAGTAAAAAATACATTTGGATATGATATTAAAAATTTATTAGTAGTATCTTCTAATAGTGTTTGGGATTTGGGCGAAATAAAATCTGGAGAAGAAAAACAAACAGAAGTAGATACTTGTGCTTCTTCTGGATTAAATCAATATGCAAGTAATATAAGTAAGAACTATCGTGATTATAAAAATAGTAATGATAAAAAACAAAATAAAGAAGAGTTTAAAGATGTATTAAGAATGAGTTCTTTGTTAAGAGGTATAGAACAATCACAGTTATCAAAGAAATCAACTTATTTAGTTGCAATAACTAATATACCTGTAGATTATGGATTTGATTTTGGTGAAAAGTCAATATCTAAGTATGATACTACTGCAATTATTCAAGAGATAAATATAGATTTTACTGATACAGAAGGAAATTTAAGTTATCCTTTGGGATATTTTAAAGGAGAAGTAGCACAAGCTGATCAAAATATGGATATCGATACTCAAAATAATGTAGTTCATGGAAGTGGAGATATGGTTTTGGATTATTTAGTTGGCAATGAAATAAACTTATTAGACTTAAAGGTAGGATATACAGAGAATCAAAATCAAAAGAAATCAGGACTAAAGGGTACTGTATATATTTTTAATTATGAAAAAAATGATTATGAGGCAATAAATTATATAGTAAATGGTGAAAGTTTAAAAAATCCTAATCAATACATTAAAGATGGAAAAGTAACAGTAAAATTACAAGGTAATGATGAAGAAGGAATAGGAAGTCCACAAATTACTGTAAAGGGGAGGGCTAAATAATGTTATTAATTAAAGATTTAGAAAAATCGTATGGAAAATTTAAGGCCCTTAATAAAATGAATTTAGATATTAAAAAGGGTGAAATATTTGGATTTATAGGTCCAAATGGAGCTGGTAAAAGTACTACTATGAAAATAGTATCAGGATTATTATATCCAGATAGTGGTGAAGTATATGTTGATGGAATCGATGCTATTAAAAACAACAAGAAGCTAAAAGAAAAAATAGGATATATGCCAGATTTCTTTGGAGTATACGACAATTTGAAGGCTTATGAATACTTAGAGTTTTATGGATCAATTTACGGAATTTCAGGAAAAGAAATTAAAGATTTATCAATGGATTTATTAGCGTTAGTTAATTTGGAAAATAAATGTGATGCTTATGTTGATGGATTATCAAGAGGTATGAAGCAAAGATTATGTTTAGCTAGATGTTTAATTCATAATCCACAATTACTTATTTTGGATGAACCTGCGTCAGGAATGGATCCCAGAGCAAGATTTGAAATGAAGAACATCCTTAAGAATCTTAAGGATATGGGGAAAACCATATTAGTTAGCTCTCATATATTATCTGAGCTAGGGGAGATATGTACGAATATTGGAATCGTAGAAAGTGGACAGCTAGTATGTCAAGGGACAGTAGAAGACATAATGAATACAGCAACTGGAAATGAAAATATTATTATTACAGTAATGAATAAGGAAGAGAAAGCTGTTAAATTATTAAAGGAAATGCCAAAGGTCGGCAAAGTAAAATTTGAAAATAAAATAATAACAATAACTTTTAATGGAAATGAAGAGGAATGTGTGGGTTTACTTAAGACAATGATAATGAATGATATACCTATAATTTCGTTTAATAAAGAAGTGAGTAGTCTTGAAGATTTATTTATTAAGATTACTGATAAAAACGAATTAAAGGAGGCATTATAGTGAGAATTAATCCAGTTTTAAAAAATGAAACAAAGCTTGCAGTAAGAAGCTTTAAATTTACATTAATGATATTCTTTTATGTAGCACTATTATCTAGTGGAGCATTATTTATATTTAATATGAATGTTGGGGATGCATATTTTAATGGAGTAAATCTGCAATCTATAGTTTACTTCTATATTGGAATGGCTGTAATTCAAGCTATTTTATTAATGTTTATTGTACCATCACTAACATCTACAGCGATTTGCGCAGAAAGAGAAAAGCAAACCTTAGAGGTGCTTTTATCAACTAAAATGAGTACATTATCAATAGTAATTGGAAAATTATTAGCATCTATAAGCAGAGTTATAATTTTAATTATTTGTACTATGCCAATATATTCAATTACATTTTTAATTGGAGGAGTAAATTTAGTAAATATATTAGAATTAAGTTTATTCTTTATTGTAACTACAATATTTGTTGGTTCGATTGGAGTTTTTATATCAACATTTGTAAAAACATCAAGGGTAGCAACAGCAATAGCTTATGGAGTAACATTATTTATATATGTAGGAATAATAATTTTGGCATATATAGTTATAATGTATAATGCTTCTAAAGCTAATAATGCTCAAGACATAGCTATTCCATTATTTACTTATTTAAGCCCTACATTTGGTTTTGCAAGTTTGCTTATTAACCAATTAGGAAATGTAAGTGGTTTGGGCTTTTATGGAATGGATGTTGTTAATATGGCTCAATTTGAATATGGCAATATTATATCTATAGGAATTCAAATAGTATTCAGTGTAATATTAGTACTTGTATCTGCATATAAACTAAACCCATTAAATAAAGGAATTAAATTTAAGAGAAGAAATAAGAAAAAAGTAAAAAACGAATTTAAGAAAATAGCTGTTTGAACATCATTATATTAGGCACATGAAAATAAATAAAGGAGAATTTTATGAATGCTTTAGATAAGAAAATATTAGACTTTATAAAAAAATCTGGGCGAAGAATAAAATTGAATTTTCTTATAAGCAAAATATTAATGGGGCTTCAGGCCTCATTAGTTTTAACTTTAATTATCTTAACAATAGCTTTAGTTGTACCTTTTGAAAGCTGTTATAAGTTAAGTGGTGTAATTATAGTCATTTCTTTAATTGTTAGTATTATTTTTGGAATTATAAAGGCACCTAAGAAAAAGGAAATAGCTTTAATAGCGGATTCTAAAGGATTAAATGAAAGAGTAATTACAGCTTTAGAGTTTCTAGGAGATAATAGTGAAATAGCTATAGCTCAAAAAGAGGATACAGTAAGGAGTATAGAGTTATATAACTTTAAACGAAATTTGCCTATAAGCGTAGAAAAGAAAGAAATATATAAAATTATAATATTAATAATTTTATGTTTTATAACTACTGTAATTCCTACAGGTGCTAAAAAAGATGCGGAAAATTTAAGAGATTTTAACAAGATGAAAAGTGAAACTTTAAAGAAAATAGATAAGGAAGAAAAGAAAATTGAAAAAGAAGATGAGTTAACAAAAGAAGAAAAAGAAGAATTAAAAAAGATATTACAAGACGCAAAAAAGGAATTAAAGGAAACAAAGAAAAAAGAAGATACAAATAAATTAATGGATAGATTAGATAAGAAATTTGATTCGTTAAAAGAAAAAACAGATTCAGAAAAGAAAAAGCAATTAGTTGATGATATAAAGAAAAATTTAGTTGAAAAGCAAAAAAGTGAAGAAGCTCGTGAAGCTTTAAAAGATTTAAATGAAATAAATAAGAGTTTAAATAAAAGTAAATTGGGAAAAGAGCTTTTGGAAACTTTGAAAACTGGAGATAAGGAAGCTTTAGAAAATAAGTTAAAAGCATTAAATAATTCATTGCCAAATTTAAGTGATAAAGAAAAAAGTGAACTTTCAAATGCACTAAAGGAAGCAGCAGCAAATTTAAGAGATGAACAATTAAAAGAATTATTAGAGCAAGCATCAGATAATGCACTAGATGGACAAATAGATCCATCAGAACTTGCAGGAGCATTAGCAGCATTAAAATCTGCTTCAAATAGTGGAGCTAATAATGGAAACAAACCAGGGGATGGAAAGAGCCCAGGCTCAGGAAATGGTAGTGGATCAGGTTCTGGGAGCGGAAATGGCTCTGGTTCAGGAAGTGGTAGTGGCGCAGGTTCTGGAGGAAGTGGAAACGGTGTGGGATGGAATACTGGAAGTAAGAATGGGAAAGAAAATACTTCTATGCCAAGCAGTGGAGAGCAGGTATTTATTCCAGGTAGAGAAACTGGAGATGATGCTAATTTAAAAGGAAATAAAAATAATGGTGGAACATCTCAAAGTATTGAAACCCAAAATGGATTAAATTTTAATGGAGAAAAGAAAGATTACAACAGCATAGTAGGAGATTATAGTAAAGAAGAAATTGATTCAATGAATAATTCATCGCTACCAGAAAATTTACAAGGTGTAGTTAAAGAGTATTTTAACAATATCAAATAAGTAAAGTGAAGCTATTTATAGATAACCACAGCGGAGCTCATACTTATGCCTACATCCGCCGAAATTGAATACATATTTATTCCGTAGGACTGTGAAAATTTCGCTGGAAGCATTCTAAATGGGAGGTTGCACCCATTATAGTTTGCTCCAAATATAAAATTTGGACAAACTATAATGGAACAACCTCCCATTAAGAAGCTTCAGCAGCTTATTTTCAATGCCTACTTCACAAATATGTATCCAATTTCTCTGTTTGGATATGCTCCTAAGTATAGTAAATGTTGAATATAATACCAAGCATAAGTAAAACTTTAGTAGTGGGCATCTATATAGATATCCAAAGCAAGAATTAGAGTTATGATGTGACCTACAGAAATCATATAAATACTTTATAGTTATTCAATCAATAAGTCTATTTTATAAATTGCTTATCTATAAATATAGTTATAAAAAGGAGTAGTGAAATAATGAAGATAACAGAAAGATGGTTGAAGGGTATAAATATAATACTGATAATGGGAATGGCTTTTATAAATTTCTATGACAATCAACAATTAAGACATATAGCATTTGGTATATATTTGGTAATAACAGTGCCTTTATTAACATGGTATACATTAAATAAAAAGCCAATTAAGAAGTTTGATAAATTTGGATTAATAGGTTTTTATATAATTGTTATTATAGTGATAATTTATACATTTTTTAGAAACTTTAAGTGATGGATTATTAATATTGAAGGGTGGTGAACTTTAGTAAGAATTTAATAAGATATATAGCAAATTAATTATTTTTTAAATTTCAATTTTAATTGTCTACAGGATATCCTAAATGGCATGAATTGAGAATTGCAACATATATATAAATTCTTGCTGAAGATAAATAATGAATATAAATGAAGAGATAATAAAAGAAGTAGTAGAAAAGTTAGAAAAATGCAAAAGTGAAATAGGAAAAGGAATTATTGGGCAAGAGGAAACAGTTAGAGACGTTTTAATTGCTATTTTTTCTGGTGGGAATGTCCTTTTAGAAGGTATGCCTGGTCTTGGGAAAACACAGCTTGTTAAGACAATAGGAAAGGTTTTGAATCTTGGCTTTTCTAGAATTCAATTTACACCTGATTTAATGCCAGCAGATGTAGTTGGAACAAATTTAATTATTAAGGAAAATGGTTCTACTAAATTTGAATTTGAAAAGGGGCCTGTATTTACTAATTTGCTTCTTGCAGATGAAATTAACAGGGCAACACCTAAAACTCAATCTTCTTTATTAGAAGCCATGGGAGAAAAGTCTGTAACAGTTGGGAAAACAACTTATGAATTACCAAAGCCTTTTATGGTACTCGCAACTCAAAATCCAATTGAACAAGAAGGAACATATCCTCTTCCAGAAGCACAACTTGATAGATTTCAATTTAAGCTAAAGGTAGACTTCCCTAAGCTAGATGAGCTTATGAAAATAATGGATTTAACTTTATCTAATGAATCTGTTTCCATTGAATCTATTTTAAGTGACAATGAAATTTTAGAAATTAGAAAGATAATTTCAGAAATACCAATGGCAAAACCAGTTAAAGAATATGCTTTGAAAATAATACTTGCGACTCATCCAGAAATGGAAGAGGGACATCCTTTAGTTAAAAAATATGTAGAAGTGGGAGCAAGTCCGAGAGCAGCTCAAGGATTATTTAGTGGCTCAAAAGTTAGAGCAATAATGGAAGGTAGACTAAATGTATCATTTGATGATATTAAAGCTATTGCTTATCCAATATTAAGACATAGAATCATATTAAACTTTGAAGGAATAACTGAAGGAATAACCGAAGAATTTGTTATAGATAAAATTTTAGAGGATTTAAAGGTTGTTTAATATATTAATTGTTAACTGTTCATTGCCCACAGGGTACCCTAAAGGGCATTAATTGTTAACTGAAAAAGGGTTGTGTAAAGAATGGAAGAGAGAATTTTTAATGAGGATTTCTTTAAAAAGTTAAATAAAATAAATTTAAATATAAATTTAAGATTATCAAATGGTGCTCAAGGCGGAAGAAAATCTAAAGCAAAGGGAGCATCGGTTGAATTTTCGGATTTTAGAGAATATGCTCCGGGAGATGATTTTAGAAGAGTTGATTGGAATGCCTATGGAAGACTGGACAAGCTATTTATTAAAGTTTTTATGGAAGAAAGAGAAGGTGTTTTTAATTTCTTTTTAGATAAAAGTAAATCCATGGATTTTGGAGAAAATAATAAAAAGAATAAGGCACTTCAAATTATAGGGGCGTTAAGTTATATTGCATTAAATAATTTAGATAGAGTTTATGTTAATGTGGCAGAAGAAGCAAATCTCTCACTTTTGCGTGGAGGAACTGGAAAAAAAGGCTTTCAAATGATTTTAAAAGAACTTGAGAATGTAGAATTTAGTGGAGCCACAAAGCTTTCAGAGGCTATTAAAAAAAGAAGAATAAATAATAAGGGAGTAAGTATTGTTGTTTCAGATTTCTTCAATAATGAAGGGTTAGATTCTATAGAGCAAGGATTAAAATATTTAGCATATAAGAAGCAACAAATTGTTTTAGTTCAGATACTTTCAGATGAAGAAGAGAATCCATCTATGGAAGAAGAAGTTACATTAGTTGATTCAGAGACAGGGGAAAAAGTTAAACTAAATCTTAATTATAAACTTATTGAAGCATATAAAAATGCGTTAAAAGATTTTAATAAGAAATTGGAGAATTTAGCTACTAAATATGGTGGAACACTAATAAGTGTAAATACAAATAAAAGCTTAGAAGAAATAATTTTAAATGATTTTGGAAAGAAGAGAGTAATTTATTAGGCAGGACAACTTGTCAGTATATGGTGTTATGGATATGAAAAGAAAAATTATATTCTAAAAGAACGTATTTTTGAGCTTAAGAGCAATAGGAGAAGAGTAAAATTTATAAAAAACGTTACGGGGGTACATATGGAAAATAAAGAAACAAAACAACGGTTATTAACAACTTGCTTACTAGTAGTGTATTTGCTCATATTAACTTGGATTATAATATTCAAAATGCAATTTTCAATTCAAGAATTAGACCATTTGCGAAGTATTAACTTAATTCCATTTCATGAATCGGTAATAGTGAATAACAGGATTGAATTTTTAGAAATATATTATAACATACTTGTATTTGTTCCATTTGGACTTTATGTTGGTATGTTAAAAAACAATTGGTCTTTCTTAAAAAAAGTTGCTCCAATAGCAAGTGCAAGTTTACTCTACGAGGTATTACAGTTTATATTTGCAATAGGTGCGTCAGATATAACTGATCTCATAGGAAATACTCTTGGAGGAATAATTGGAATTGCAACTTATCTTGTTTTTCGTAGATTATTAAAAACAGATTTTAAAACAAATAAAATTCTTAATATTATTGCATTAATTGGGACAATATGTGTGGCTATATTGTTAGCACTTTTAGTTAGTTAATTTTAATGCACGATATTCTCATAAGATGAATTATTAACATGTTATACACATGAAAGAGTATAAAAAAGAAAGGAAGTGAATTTTAGTGAGAGCTCGGTACTTATAATACCCCCTCTCACTAAATATAAGAAATGGGAACAGGAAGTCTTTGGCCCTTAGCTTTGTTAATAACAATTCCTTTAGTAATTTTACTCTACATATTAAAAAGGAAGTATAGAGAAAAAGAAGTATCATCTTCATTACTATGGAAGGAAGCTTATAAAAATACACAAGCAAATACTCCATGGGAAAAGCTAAAGGTAAGCATAATGATGATACTTCAAATTTTAATAATATTGTTAATAATATTTGCTTTAATGAGTCCATTTTTAAAATTTGGTGGGAAGACTTATAAGAATTTAATAATAGTTATGGATACTACAGCAAGTATGAGTACTTTATATGAAAGGGACAAAACTAGACTTGATGAAGGCAAAGAAATGACTAAAGAATATATAAAATCAATAAAAGAAAGTACTAATAATTATATAATTGCTTTTAATGGAACATCTAATATAGAAACTAAAAATAGCATAGACGAAGTTACTCAAACCTATGGAAGTGGTGATATAAGTAGCGTTTTATCTTATGTAAGATCTTTAGGTGAAGGATTAGAAGAATACGAAGTTTTAGTAGTAACTGATAAAAATATTGATTTAGGTGATGTTAATGGAAAGGTAATTTCCCTTGCTAATAGCGGAGAAAATGCAGCTATAACAAATTTATCACATAAATTTGTAGAGGGCAAAATGAAGGTTATAGCAACTGTAAAGAATACTGGGAATAGTGATTATTCTGGTGATTTTTCATTATATAATGGAGACGAATTACTAAAGGTAGAATCATTAGATTTACCTAAGGGTGAAAGTAAGACCTTAAATTTTGAATTAGAAGACTTTAAAGGAGATTATTTAAAGGGAGAATTATCAAAGAAGGATTTAATATCAGGGGATAATACCTATTATGACGTAGTAAGCAATAATAAAGGTAAAAAGGTATTACTCGTAACTGAAAAAAATGTTTTTTTAGAAAAGAGTTTTAATAATATAGAAAATGTTGATTTATATAAGACAAATGATGTAAATAACATGACGGAAGAAGATTATGACTTATATGTTTTTGATAATGTAACACCAGAGATAATGCCAAAGAAAGGAAGTATATTATTTATAAATCCTACATCAAATGAATTTTTCAAGGTGGAAAACAAAGAAGAACTAGGACAAGCTACAGGAGTTCAAGAAGAGTTATCAAAATATACAAAAGATATTAAGTTTACTCTTTCAAGCTATAAGAATATAGAACTACCTTACTTTGGAAAAGCATTTTTAAAAGTCGATGGAAATACAATTGGATTTTTAGGAGAAATAAACGGAAGAAGTATTGCTGCTTTAGGATTTGATGTTCATAATAGTGATTTTGTACTTAAGAAAGAGTTTCCAATTTTAGTTTATGAGCTTGGTGAAAAACTAATTAAATCTGGAATTTTATATAAGAACAATTACAAGGCAGGGGATGAAATTGTAATTAAAGGAACTCCATTTGGAAAAAGCCTTAAGGTTAAATCTCTAAATAAAAATTATATAGGAGTTACGCAAGGTTCAAGATACAATAGTATTTCTGAGCTAGGTCTTTATAAGGTTCAAGAAGAGTCTAATGAAAATGAAAAGAGTGAAGAAATGTTTTCTATTAATTTCCCTACAGATGAGGAAACTAATTTAGGTGAAGAAAACATTGGGGAAGAAAATAATTTAAAATCAGAGGTAAAGATTTTAAAGAAAGGTTTAAGTTTAGTTCCATTATTGTTGATGCTTGCAATAATAGGTTTATTAACAGAGTGGATATTATACTTAAAGGGAAATTAGGTGTGTAATTTATGGGGATAGAAATAACAAGGCCATATGTGCCAATATTGGTACCAGTAATTTTACTTTTTATGTATTTAATTTTGAAGAAGTTAAAAGGTGTAGTAAGAAAAGACAAATTAATATTAATTAGCAGAATAATTATATTAATTCTTATAGTTACAGGAATTTCTGATATAACTTTAAATTTAAAGGGAGAAAATGTATCCACAGTATTTTTGTTAGATGTTTCAGATAGCATGAGTGGCTTTAAAAATGAAGGAATTAAATTTATTGATAATGCATTAAAAGAAATACCAAAAAATAATAAGGCTGGAGTAGTTGTTTTTGGAGATAATGCGTCCATAGACAAATTTATGGATGCTAGTAAAGAATATAAGCAAATTAAAAGTGCACCAGTTGTAAATTCAACTAACATAGAAGAGGCAATTAATAGTTCTTTGGGCTTATTTGATAAAGGAGCTGCTAAGAGAATTGTTCTTATTTCTGATGGTGAAGAAAATCAAGGAGATGTATTAAAGAATATACCTGTAATAAATAAGGAAAACATAGATCTAAAGGTGTATAAGGTTGAAAATGCTGTAGGTGACGAAGCTTATGTAGAAGATGTTAAGGTTCCAGATAACATTTCCATTGGAGAAGAATTTTCAGTAATTACAAAAATCCAATCAAATGTTCAAACTAAGGCAAAATTAACACTATTTTCAGGCAGAGATAAAAAAGGTCAGCAAGAAGTGCAGTTACAAAAGGGGACTAATACTTTTGTATTTAAAGATGTTCAAACTACTGGTGGATTTAAATCTTATAGGGTTTTAATTGAACCAGAAAATGATAGTAATAAAAGTAATAATGAATATAGTTGTTTTACTAATGTTATTTCAAAGCCGAATATATTAGTTCTTGAGGGGACCGCAGGTAGCAGCGCAGGAGTAGTAGAGACTTTAAAGTCAGCTAATAGTGAGTTCAGTGTAATATCAGCATTAGGTGCACCAACAACACTAAATGAGATGCTAGAATACAAAACTATAGTGCTTGCAGATGTTCATGTTGATGATTTAAACAAAGGCTTTATGGACAATATAGAATCTTATGTTAAAGATTATGGTGGTGGAGTAGTTACTTTTGGAGGAGAAAATTCTTATGCATTAGGTGGATATAAGGATACTGCTTTAGAAAAAATATTGCCAGTTAACATGGATAAGAAGGGGAAAAATGAAGTCCCTCAAATAAGCATAAGTTTAGTAATAGATAAATCGGGAAGTATGTCTGGAGGAGAAGGCAGTGTTAGTAAGCTTACTTTAGCTAAAGAAGCTGCTATGAATTCATTAGATAATTTAAGAGCTACTGACGAAATAAATGTAATTGCTTTTGATGATAAATATCAAAAAGTAGTTGAAAGACAAAAAGTACAAGATAAAGAAGCAATTAAAGGTATGATTGCAGGAATTGGTGGAGGTGGCGGAACATCAATTTATCCAGCCTTAGAAGAAGCATATAAGGCCCAAAGTGAAAGCAGTGCTAAAATTAAACACATTATACTTTTAACAGATGGGCAAGATAGCTTTGGAATAAGCAATTATACAGAATTAATAGGAAATATGAATACTGGAGGAATAACATTATCCACAGTGTCTGTAGGAGAAGATGCAGATAATGCTTTACTTGGAAAGCTAGCAGAAATGGGAAAGGGCAGAACTTATCATAGTGATAAGTATACTGATATACCTAGAATCTTTGCAAAGGAAGTCTTATTATCAAGTGGGACTTACATTATTAATGAAGAATTTACTCCTAAAATTGTAAGCAATCATGAGATCTTAAATGGAGTATTAGTAGATAATTCATTACCTACGTTGCTTGGATATGTAGGAACATCGACTAAGGATAAAGCTATAGAAATTTTATCATCAAATCATGATGAGCCAATCTTAGCTTGCAATCAATATGGACTAGGTAAGACTGTAAGTTGGACTTCAGATATTAATGGTCAATGGAGTAGAAATTTTCTAACATGGAATAAAGGCGCACAATTAATAAAAAATGCTATTTATTGGACTATTCCAGATCTTAGTGATGAAGGAAAAATATCAATAACTCAAAGTGGAGATGAAGCCGTTGTAGAATTTTATAGTGATTCAGTTAAAAATGGATCTAAAATAAAAGGAGTATACAGCAGTGAAAAAGGAGAAAGTGGTGAATTAGAATTAACACAAGAAGAGCCGGGAAAGTTTGTAGGACGAGTTAAATTAAGTGATTTAGGCTTTTATACTTTTAATATAAGAGAAGAAAATAATGATGAGGTATTAAATAATTATAATGGTGCCTTTTCATTTCAATACTCTGATGAATATAAGTTCAATAAAAATAAGGATAAAATAGATACCTTGGTTAGTGAAGTAAAAGGCAGTTTTATTAATAAACCTAAAGAAGTATTCATAGGTGATCTTAAGAGTTCTTATAAACCTATAAATTTAACAGTGCCAGTATTAATAATTGCTATTTTATTATTTCTTTTTGATATAACTTATAGAAGATTGAATTTAGATTTTAAAAAATATTTTCATAAGTTTAAAATTAGATTTAATATTAATAAAGGAAAATTAAATAGAGATGTGTATAAACAAAATGGGGAAAATGCTTCTGATAATAGGAGAGTATCAAGTACAGTAAATGATAAGGATTATAAAAGTGATTTAGATTCTAGTAAGATATCTAGTAGTCAAAGTAAGGAAGAGGTAATAACTAAAGAGTCTATAGAAAAAAGAAAAGATAAGAAAAATAAAAAGGTTGATAAGACTGAAAAAAAATCAGAAAGATTAGATACATCTTCTTTATTAAAAAACAAAAAGCAACGTGAAAATTAATCACGTTGCTTTTTAGCTACTACCATTATTACAATTACTGCAATTATAGAAGTTAGGAATAGTAAGCCATATATGATCATTAGATTATCAAAAATATTATCAGATAATTTATGATTTTGAGATACTGTTAATAACATTATAGATATTGTAATAAGTTGGAATATACTTATACAAAAAAGTTTTTTATTTTTCAAAGTAATTCACCTCAAGTGTGTTTATAAATTTATACTTTCTAAATTCATAATAACATTGTCAATATATTTATGCAATATATTGAAATGTATTAAGATTATGAAATATATGTAACAAATAATAAATAAAAAAATTTAAGTAACTATTCAGCTATTGAATAAATTTATTATATATTAAATAATTTTTCAAAAAATTATTCCTATTATTCTTAGCTTTTGGTATTATAAATATTGTCTTTTAAAAAACTAATGATAAGGTGGTGACTATCGTGAGCGAAGGCAAAATTATAGAAATCTATAATCAAGGATTAACGCAAGTTATGAGTGTTATAAAAGAACTTACAAATGAAATAAAAGGTCTAAATTCTCAAGTAGAAAAAATTTCAAAAGAAAATAAAGCTCTCGGTGAGCGTGTTCAATCTTTAGAAAAACAAACTCAAAAGAATAGTAATAACAGTAGCAAACCACCATCGACAGATGGTTTTAAAAAGAAAACTAAAACTTTAAGAACTAAATCAGGCAAAAAACCTGGTGGTCAAGAAGGTCATGATGGAAAGACACTTGAGCTTACTGAAAATCCAGATGAAATAATTGTACACACTGTAGATAAATGTGATATTTGCGGAGAATCCTTACAGGATGTAGCTCCGGACAGTATAATTGTACGACAAGTGGTTGATCTACCAGAGACTAAAGTAAAAGTTACTGAACATAGATCAGAAGTTAAAAAATGTCCAAAGTGTAGAAGAAAAAACACCGGTAAATTCCCTGAGGGAATAACAAACACAGTTCAATATGGCGATAAAGTAAAAGCGATAGCTGTTTATTTAACTCAATATCAATTAATTCCGTTTAAACGTGGTGCTGAATTGATTTCTGATATGTTTAATATAAGTTTAAGTCAAGGTACAATAGTCAATTTTAATAATAACTGTCATGAAAAATTAGAACTTGTTGAAGAAAATATAAAAAATGCAATAACTAATTATCAAGGTGCTGTACATTATGACGAAACTGGAATATATATAGATAAAAAACGCCAATGGCTACATGTTGCTTCAAATGATAAATATACTTATTATGAAGCACATGAAAAACGAGGTAAAGAAGCTATTGATGATATAAATATATTACCTAAATTTACCGGAACAGCAGTACATGACTGCTGGAAGACATATCATCAATACTCTTGTGAGCACGCTTTATGCAATGCTCACATATTAAGAGAGTTAAATGCTATATCAGAGCTAGAAAAACAAAAATGGGCAGAGCCTTTGAAAAATCTATTAGTAGAAATAAAAAAAGAAGTAGATTTATCTTGGAATACTGCCAATGCCTTAACTTTAGATAAAATTGAAGCCTTTGAAAAAAGATATGATCAAATATTAGAAGATGGCTTCAAAGAAGATTATATAGCAAATAGTAAAGCATACAGTAAAAAGAAAGTAAAGAAAAGTACTAGTCTTAATCTATTAAATAGATTAAGCGGTTATAAAAATCAAATACTTGCTTTTATGTATGATTTTGAAATACCTTTTGATAATAATCTTGCAGAGCGTGATCTACGAATGACTAAGGTTAAACAAAAAATCTCTGGAACATTTAGAAGTAAAGATGGCGCAAAAGCATTTACTAGAATTCGTGGATATGTATCCACGGTTCGAAAAAATAGCTTGAATACTTTGGATTGTATAAAATCAGTATTTACTTCAAATATAATCGATCCGACCTTAGTTTAACTAAGATATTTCTAGGGGTATTGAGAATAAGTTGATACCCCTATTTGCCATACCTAAAAGTATATCTATTAAAATTTTAAATGACTACAGCTGAATAGTTACAAATTTAATTATTAAGATGAAAATATAAAAAGTTCAATAGATTTTTATTCTATGAGTACGTTTATATTATCAAAAATATGGAATACTAAAGATGAGGTGAGTTACATGGAGAGTGTATGGAATTCTAGTGCTGAGTTTAGAAAAAGAGAATCATTAAGTGAAGACATAGAATGTGATATTGTTATAATAGGGGCTGGGATGGCTGGATTATTAATAGCATATATGCTTAATAAAAGTGGAAGAAAAGTTGTAGTTATTGATGCAAAAAACATTGCAAGTGGAAATACAAGAAATACAACTGCAAAAATAACAGCTCAGCATGACTTAATTTATGATAAGTTAATTAAAGAATTTGGTGAAGAAAAAGCAAGACAATATGCTAAGGCTAATGAGCTTGCAATAAAAAAATACAAAGAAATAATTGATGAAGAAATAATAGCTTGTGATTTTGAGGAAAAGGATGCATATGTATATTCTTTAACTAATGTTCAAAACATTGAAGATGAATGTGAAGCAGCTAAGAAACTAGGAATTGATGCAGAATTAGTGCATGAAGTAAATCTTCCTTTTGATATTGAGGTAGCATTAAAGTTTAAGCATCAAGCTCAATTTAATCCACTTAAATTCTTAGAGCGCATTTCAGAGAATTTGACTATTTACGAAAATACAAGAGCAATAGATATTAAAGAAAATTTAGTAGTTACAGAGGGTGGAAAGATTACTGCAAATCATATAGTAGTAGCAACACATTTTCCGGTTTTAAACGTTCCAGGGTATTATTTTATGAGAATGCATCAAGAAAGAGCATATGTATTAGCTTTAGAAAATGCTGCAGATATAAATGGAATGTACAAAGACAGCGATAAAAACGGATATTCCTTTAGAAATTATAAAGATTTATTATTGCTTGGAGGAGTAGCACAAAGAACTGGGGAGAATGAGGATGGTGGAGCTTATGAAAAACTTAGAAAAGTAGCAAAAGAGCTTTATCCAAATTCTATAGAAAAATATCATTGGTCAGCACAAGATTGCATGACCTTAGATAATATACCTTATATAGGATATTATTCATTTAAAATACCTAATCTTTATGTTGCAACTGGATTTAAAAAATGGGGAATGACAAGTTCTATGGTATCTGCAATGATAATAAATGATATGATTCTTGAGAATGAAAATGATTTTTTAGAAATATTTTCGCCTGCTCGTTTTGATATGTCAGCATCTATGGAAAATGCAGCTAAGGATATTACAATAACTGCAAAAAACTTTATTGCACAAAGAATAGATATTCCTGAGGATCATATAGGCACTATTGAAAAAGGCAGTGGCGGCATAATAGAATATAAAGGTCAAAAAGCTGGAGTATATAAAGATAAAGATGGCAAGGTATTTGCAGTATCAACAAAATGTCCTCATTTAGGTTGTGAGCTTCATTGGAATGCTGATGAATTAACATGGGATTGTCCTTGTCATGGCTCAAGATTTGATTATGAAGGAAATTGGGTAGAAAGTCCTGCAACTACATCTCTTCTTGATAATGTGTAAGTTTCATTTACACGGAGTAAAAGTAATAAAGTGTAGTACTTTCTGATTATAGAGAAAAATGAAAATAAAAAAGGTAAAAAAAGTATTAAATTTTATTTTATTATGTTATAATTAATTTATATTTAATAGACGAAGCTGTCTCAAAATGAGTAACATTTTGAGGCAGCTTTTTTATTCTTCAAAATGAGAAAGAAGGTTTGTAATAATGAAAAAGTATAGAGAAAAATTAAAAAATGTAGCGGATGGATTTGCAGAAACATATAGTGTAGAACTTTATATGAGGGAGCAACCAATTATTTTAGAAAATAAATTACTAGAAAATATCAAAAAATATTGCGGAAATGTTGAAATTATATCTAATCAAGATACAAATATTACATTTTCATTTACGGATTACGTACTAGAATATAAAAATGCAAGTGTTCCTGTTTCAATAATGATTAGTATGAGTGATGAAGAGCCAGATGGTGAAAAATTAAAAAGATCTTTAGAACAATCATGGAATTATGATAAGGATAGAGAATCAATTAAAAATTGTAAAATTAAAGTTATTGTTACAGATTTAATGGCCATTGGACTAGAGTATACTAAAAGAGTGGAACTTTTTCAAAAGGCACTTTATGCTATAGTGGAATTGATACCATGTGTAGGAATTAATTTTCATATTACAGAGCAAGTAATAAGCAGGGAAGATTACTTGGGAAATAATCCGTTAAATGATGAATATGATCCTTTGTTTGGTCTCTTAAATGTACGACTATTCAATATTGAAGGTAAAGAAAATGAGTATATAATGGATACATTAGGACTTTCAGCAGTGGGATTATGTGATTTACAATGTCATTTTAAGAATTTGAATACTGATGAAGTATCAAATATTTTATATTCTTATGGATATTATATTTTTGATAACCCAGATGCTGTAGATGATATGAAAGCAATAGAAGGAATTTCTGAGAATGATAAATGGAAATGCCAACATGAAGTTGCGCTGGCAGAGCCAGAACGTGTGGTATTAGATATTAATCCAGGAAAAGAATTCTCAAGTGAAAGTAGATATTAAATAAGTTAATTAAAAAAGTAGGATATGTTTTAATATAGTGTTGAAATAGAGTGGAAAAAATTATAGGTGGACTTGTTCACCTATAATGCTTAATAAAAGAACATTGCGTATTATTTAAAAAATTATTCATTTGTAATTCTCTTATTGAATATTTTATGTATAAAGATTATTAAAAAAGTCACTATCAGAGAAATAACTGTACTTGCTAAGCTATAAGAAACTCCCCGTCCATTATCAATACTCGAATATATCTTAAAAAAATCAATATTAAATCCATAACTAATAGATTGACCAATTAGAAAAGTAATAATAAAAATCATAGCAACACTTCTAAATTTATTTATCTGAAAAATTGCAAGAGCAACAGCTAATACACAACATATATTACCCGCTATAGCTACAAAATGATTTTCAAGCCCATATTGATTAGGTATTCCAATTAAATAAATAATAAACAAAATTGTTATTATAATTTTTAATCTGTTGTTGAAAATTATAATTATAATCATCTCCCTTGTATTATATATCAAAAATGTTATCGACTATTGTTTATTATGTTATAGTTTAATTATTCTTATTATAACATATTTTTCTAATTGAATTATAAATATATTATCGCTTTATTTTTGATTAAATTACTGATTCATTATAAAGTTTATAATTTGTAATATAACAGTGCATATAAAAACATAAAATGAAAAGAAAATTACATTTTGTATTGACATGTAAAACTTATGATAGTAAACTAATAAAAGAAATTTAAAAAAAATTAATAGAATTTGTAGAAAACAATGACGTTTTCATTTCGAAGAGAAGATATATCACATTATTGATATACCTTTTTGAAATGAGGACGTTTTTTTATTGTAAAAGGGCTTAAGAATAGGATTGAAAATTTAATAAGTAATTATTCAAGGGGGAATAAAAAAATGGAATTGTTAAATGGCGCAGACATGGGATTCGTAATTATTTGTGCTGCATTAGTAATGCTAATGGTGCCAGGATTAGCTTTATTTTATGGTGGTATGGTAAGGAGTAAAAATGTATTGAGTATTACAGTACAGAATTATGCAGCTCTTGTTATTATATCGTTGCAATGGATTTTCATTGGTTATACTTTAGCCTTTGGACATGATGTAAATGGCGTAATTGGAGGGTTAGAGTGGAGCTTTCTTAGAAATATAGGAATTGCACCTAATGTAGATTATGCAGGTACAATACCACATTTAGAATTTGTAGTATTTCAATTAATGTTTGCAGCAATTACTGCTGCCGTTATTTGTGGTTCTGTTGCTGAACGTATGACTTTTCCAGCCTTTTTGATATTTATTATTTTATGGAGTACATTAGTTTATGATCCTATTACTCATTGGGTATGGGGAACAAATGGATGGTTAAAAAACTTAGGAGTTCTTGATTTCGCGGGAGGACATCCTGTTGAGATAAATTCAGGTATTTCTGGACTTGTCGCAGCAATATTTATTGGTAAAAGAAAGAAATCAAGCCCAGAGCCACATCATATACCTATGTCTATACTAGGTGGAGGGCTTTTATGGTTTGGATGGTTTGGATTTAATGCAGGAAGTGCTCTTGCTATGAATTTTACAGCTGTTAATGCTTTTGTTACTACAAATACATCTGCTGCAGCAGGAGCTGTTGGGTGGGTAGCTTGTGAATGGATTATTTATAAGAAACCTACAGCCCTTGGAATAATCAGTGGAGCTATAGCTGGATTAGTTGCAATAACTCAAGGTGCGGGTTTTGTAAGTCCTATATCAGCTATGTTTATGGGACTAGTTGGAGGAGCATTAAGTTTCTTTGCTATAGCAGTATTAAAAAGAAGATTAGGATATGACGATGCTTTAGATGCTTTTGGTTGTCACGGAGTAGCTGGAATCTGGGGATCTATAGCTACAGCTATATTTGCATCAAAGGCAATTAATCCAGCAGGTGCTGATGGATTAATATATGGTAACTTTGCTCTTCTAAAGGTTCATTTAATATCAACATGTGCTACTGCACTTTATGCAGCAACTGTAACTTTTATAATACTTAAGATTATGAGTTATGTGATGAATATAAGAGTTTCTAAGAACGAAGAAGCAGAAGGATTAGATATTTCTTTACATGGAGAAGAAGCATATTCAGGTTTTAATAGATAGAAATTAGTTTGAATAAGAAAAGAGTCTGATTTTCTTAAAAGTATATAGGTGGTATTTTCATCTATATACTTTTAAGATTTTCAGGCTCTTTTTTATATAATCAATTATATGGATAAGAATAATAAAGATGATGCACATTTAAGAAAGTAATAAACTAATATGTCACTTGCAATCTAATTACCAATGTCGTAAAAAGAGTCGGAAAAAGATACCGATTTATTAACAGTAAAGGATTTTATGTAAGTAAATGTAGAAAAATATATAAAAATGACATGCAGGAAACGATTGTGAGGTATAATATAACGATAAAATTAAACTATGAGGTGAAATATGAGAAAAACTGAAAATAAAATTAAAGGTAGAAGTATAAAGTCGTATTTATTAATTACAATTATTATGTTAGCCATAATACCAGTCATAGTTCTAGGAATTATTTCTGGAATAATATCAAAAAATGCTAATGAAAAAAGCTTTGATGAAAATGGAATTTTACTTACTAATGTGAGTCAAGAAATCATAAATAATAAAACTATATATTATGAAAATGTATTAGAAACAATAATTAAAAGTGGGAAATTTAATATTGAAGAATCACCATATAACGATTTAAAAGAACAAATGAATTTAATTAAAGATACAGATAAAAGTATTTTAAATATATATTTTTCAGATAACACTGGAGGATTATTTCAATTACTAGATGCAAAACTACCAGAAGGGTATAATGCTACAGAAAAAGCATGGTTTAAAGATGCTATAAAAAATTCAGATACATATACTATACATATTCCTTACAAAGATACACTAACAGGTAAGAGTGCAATAACAATATATAAAGCTGTAATTAAAGATAATGTAAAGCGTGGAGTTCTTGCTATAGATATAGATTTAACTTCTTTAGCAGAACAATTATCAAGCATAAAATATGGACAAAGTGGAGAACTTATTATTACAGATAAAGATGGTAATGTTATTTCTGATAGTGATAAATCTAAAATTTCAGGAAAAGAACCAGCTGAATATAAGGTTTGGGATCAGATAGCAAATAATGATAATGGAAAAATTAAATTTGATTATAATAATATTAAATATGAAGGTTACTTTGAAACTTCAGAGTTAACTGGATGGAAGTTAATAATTAAAATACCTTCAGAAGAATTAAGACAATCTGAAATAAACTCTATAAAATCATCGATTATAACTATTTTTGTAATAATGATAATTGCATCAATTTCAACTTTAGCTATTGCTAGAAGGATAAGTAAAAATATAAATATAGTAAAAGATGGTATGGAAAGAACTGCAAATGCACAATTTAATGAAAAAATCATTGTGGATAGTTCTATTTATGAATTTACGATTTTAGGAAATAGTTTTAATAAGATGCAAGAACATGTTTCAGAATTAATTAAAAATGTTGAGAGTTCTGTAACTAATGTAAATGATAATGCAATAAATTCAGCTAATATGAGTAAAGATATAGCAGATTCAATGAATCAAGTTAGTGGAACAATAACTCAAATATCTGATGGAACTATTGAATCAGCTAATAATCTAGAAGAAATAACAAAAAGTATGCAGTCCTTATCAGATGCTATAAACAATATAAAAGAAGTATCGGAAGATGTAAATAATGTGACAGTAAAAACTAATAATTTAGGTAAAAGTGGAATAAGTGTTATAAAAACAGTAATGGATAAATCTAATGAAACTAAAGAAAGCACTGAATCAGTTAAAAAAGTAGTAAGTGAAGTTTCAGAAAGCATCATAAAAATAGGCACAATGAATCAAACCATAAGTGCAATTACAGAACAAACTAATCTATTAGCTTTAAATGCAGCAATAGAAGCTGCAAGAGCTGGAGAATCTGGAAAAGGATTTGCAGTAGTTGCTGATGAAATAAAAAAACTTGCAGAACAAACCTCAGGTTCAGCTAAGCAAATAGATCAAATAATAACAGAAATAAGAATTAAATCAGAAATGGCTGTGGAGAAAGTTTTAATAACAAGTGAAACAGTAGATAATCAAGAAACGGCTGTAAAAGAATCTCAAGAAATATTTGTAAAAATAGTCTCATCTATAGATGACTTAACAGAAAAAATAAAACAAATAGGTGAAGGAGCAATTTCTATAAAAGGCATGAAAGATGCTGTTGTAGTAAAAGTAGAAAATTTATCTGCAATATTAGAAGAAACAGTAGCAGGAGCAGAGGAAGTTTCAGCAACTGCACAGGAAGTTACAACGTCAACAGAACAGTTTGTTCATAATTTTAATAATTTAAAAGAAACAGCAAACGAACTTAAAGAAAAGATTAATAGATTTAAGTTATAGGATGAATCGTTCTTATAAATAAGCAAATAAATAAATAAATAAATAAAGTATACAAAGGGATAACTCAAGAATTAGTTTGAGTTATCCCTTTTAAAAAAATTATTATAGTTTTAATTATAATATTAAGACATATTAAAATAAATAACAAGTCAGTATGCTTGTCTATTTTGCGTAATACTTCGTCAGCAGTATTAGCTAATAGCCCGCTATGAACTAATATTGCTTCCTCGACTTACGTAAAATATACGTCGCATCTTTGACTTGTTATTTTCTTTAATATGCCTAAGTTGGAATTAGAAATAAATAATGTAACTTGGTTAAATCTTGGAAAGGTATCAAATTAAATATATATCCCATAGGATAATATTATCTTAATGAAAGTAGGTTGATTATATGAAGCTTCCACTTAAATTTGATACTAATGGTAATTTTAAAATTGTTCAATTCACAGATTTACACCAAGGTCCAGATAGAGATAAAACTATAGATTTAATGAACAAGATTTTAGAATAT
The DNA here is from genome assembly GCF_019977655.1 of Clostridium gelidum. NCBI lineage: Bacteria > Bacillati > Bacillota > Clostridia > Eubacteriales > Clostridiaceae > Clostridium > Clostridium gelidum. Next base: position 4,920,092 of record NZ_AP024849.1, on the reverse strand, counting down.
GAGAAACCTAATATGGTAGTATTAACTGGAGATAATATTGATGGTAAATGTAAAACAATAGATGATGTGAAAAATGCTATTAATTATATAGCTGAGCCAATGGAAACTAGAGATATACCTTGGTGCATTGTTTTTGGTAATCATGACGATGAACATAATCTGATGAGTAAAGAAGAAATGATGAATGTATATATGACTTTTGAACACAATGTAAGTCAAATAGGCTATAAAACATTTGATAGAATTGGTAATTATAATCTTCTTATAGAAAGCTCAAAAGAAAACATACCTAAATTTAATATTTACATGATTGATTCAGGAAAATATGCTCCATCTTTCATTGGTGGATATAATTGGATAAAGTTTACTCAAATTTGTTGGTATAAGAGAACTGCCTTAAAAATAAAACAAAAATATAACAAAAGGATACCATCTCTTATGTTTTTCCATATACCATTAAAAAGATTTAAAGACGCATGGAGTAGTGGGTTAATAGATGGTGAAAGAATTGAAGAAGAAAGTTGTGCCAAGATAAATTTATGTCTTTTTAATACTATTGTTAAAACTGGTGATGTAAAAGGTGTATTCGTAGGTCATGACCATCTAAATAATTATTTAGCTGCTATTAATGGAATTAAACTCGGATATGCAGGATATACTGGTTATGGGGGTTATGGGGGTTATGGACAAGATAATATTCCTCGTAGTGCAAGAGTATTTCTTATTAATGAATCAGATTCAGCTAATTTTAAAACATGGCTGCGGAAAGAAGGAGATAAATAATAAAGAAGTAGCATTTAAGATTGTTCTTTCATATTTTATAGTATTAAGTGAAACTTTTTAGGTTGGATTTTATATTCTAACTGAAGTTAGTTGAACTTCTTTACACATTAGACTAAGTATTTATTGAAGGTATAAAATAAGGAAGAAGGATGTTATATTTATATGTTAAAAACAGTTTTAAAACAATCATCTAAAGTGTTGAAAGGTAAATTAAATAAACTTGGATTAGAAGAAAAATTGGCAAAACGTGCAGATTACCTTGAAAAAGCAAAAGAGATTTGGGCGATGATAAATAAGGATTTAGGAATTTCATATACAGTTGTAAATAAGGTGATGTCAAAAGTAGATAAATTTGAAAAAGCATTACTTGCTAAGTTTCCAGAATTATCAAAAGATGATGTTATAGAAATAAAACAAAGTATAATTGGGGATGGTAATGCAAGTGAAGATGTATTGGATAAAGTAGATGTTATTAAGCAATTACAAGAAGAAAATGATAATCTTAAAAACCAACTAAGTAAGTTTCAAGGATTAGACACTGAAAATACTGTTACAACATCTAATGAAACTGATACAACAACTAATATAAATGTATAATAAAAAATATAAAAACTCAATAAATTCATAATGAAAAATACAGGAGTGAAACTATTTTGTTTTGGACAAAATTATAGAAGAAACTATTAATTAGTTTCTTCTATAATTTTTATTTCATGTCTGCTAATATTTTTTCCATATCAGAAAAATCTTTATCAACAGAGTCATCTTGTTTTTCAGTTAAAAGGCTAACAACTATAACTGCTATAAGAGATAGTGCAAATCCAGGTACCATTTCATAAATGTAACTAGATAGACCAGAAACGATCCATAGAATAACGGTTAATCCGCCAACAACCATACCTGATAGGGCACCCCACTTAGTCATTTTCTTCCAATGAAGGCTTAATAAAAGAACTGGACCAAATGCTGAACCGAAACCAGCCCATGCTTGTCCGACTATATTAAGTATGGTTTTGTTTGGTAAATATGCAAAGATAGTTGCAAAAAGTGCAACTACTAGTACAGACAATCTACCTATTACCATTTGTTGCTTATCTGAAGCTTCTTTGTTAAAAAATGTTAGATAAAAATCCTTTGTAATAGAACTTGAGCAAACTAAAAGTTGAGATGAAAGAGTGCTCATAATGGCAGCAAGTACTGCAGCGAGTATCAATCCTGTAATAAATGGATGAAATAGAATATCTCCAAGACGAAGAAAAACTGTTTCAGGATCACTTAAGGGAATGTTATGATCAGTAAAGTATACAAGTCCTATAAGGCCACTTGCAACTGCACCTAAAAGACCTATAGCCATCCAGCCAATACCTATTCGTCTTGCAGATTTTAATTCGTTTGCAGATTTAATTGCCATAAAACGAACAATGATATGTGGCTGACCAAAGTAACCAAGTCCCCAAGCCATGAAACCAATAATAGTAGAAATACTTGTTCCCCTAAACATATCAAATAATGCGGGATCAATATTTTTTACTTTATTTGCAAACATACCAGGATCTACACCTATATTCATAAATGCTACAATTGGTACCATAACTAAGCAAATAAACATTAATGTTCCTTGGAAGCAATCTGTAAGACTTACAGCTAAAAATCCACCAAAGTATGTATAAAGAACAACAACAGCTAAAGTAACTATGACACCCATTGTATAAGTGAATCCAAAAGTAGATTCAAATAATTTGCCTCCAGCTACAATTCCAGATGAAACATAAAGAACAAAGAAAACAAGTATTACTATACCTGATACAAGCCTAAGCATGTTAGATTTGTCTTTAAAACGATTTTCTAAATAGTCTGGAACTGTTAATGAGTCATTTGCAACTTCTGTATAAACTCTAAACCTTGGAGCTAATAAACGATAGTTTAAGTAAGCTCCTATTGTTAATCCTATTCCTAGCCAAAGACTAGAAATTCCAGTTAAATAAACTGCCCCAGGAAGTCCCATAAGCATCCAACCACTCATGTCACTTGCACCCGCAGATAGTGCAGTAACCATTGGGCCAAGCCCTCTGCCACCTAGCATATAGTCTGAAATATTAGATGTTTTTCTGTAAGAATAGTATCCTATTACAAGCAGGATAAGTAGATATATTGCAATAGCAATAATCGACCAATGTTCCATATTAAGCCCCCCTTAATGATTTGATTTTATGCAATATTACTTTTTAAAAAATTAATATTGCATAAAATATGTCTTTTATAAAAACGCTATCATTATATTATCATATTAATTAAAAATCGACAAATAAATTTACAAATTCACATCTTCTATATTAGTTTATAGGATGGGGGAGTTGAGACTGAATTTCTATTTTGCAACATCCCAATCTTTAGTTAAATGAATTACTTCCTTTTTTAGAACTATTAGTATTATTAATATTTTCTTTGGTGTTTGTAGCATTAGATGCATTAAGATTATTGTTTGATTCAATATATTCAATACTTTTATTCATTTTAACATTTTTAGTTTTTTTATTTCTATTCATAAGCAATCTCCTTTCAAATTATAATAGTTGTTTTTTTGTTTAGCAATTATAGTATTTGTAGATTGAGAGAGGATATGTGTGGGATTTTTTTCATATATTTAAATTTAGTTTTTATTGATTAAATCTATAAGCACTATAAATTGCTTTAAATTAAAACATGAGTGATTTTTGAGAAAATTATTTTATAAAGAAATATTTGTAGAACACAGAAAACTCACGACAAATATCGTGAGTTTCCATTAAGCTAAAGTGTTTAAATAATATAATAATTTCGTTGCAAATTTAGTATATTATTATTTTTTTGTGAATGTAAAAATTAACACTTATATTGAGGTTCTTGCTGTTGAATATAATCTTGTCGTCCTTTTAATATCTCTAATTGAGAATCAAGTTGTTGTGCTATTTGTTGAAAATCATTTTTTGCTTGTTGATCTTGAGTTTCTAGAGAAAATGTTTTCATTGTAGCAGCGGCACTTTGTATTCCAGCAATTGCTTGTTGCATTTGAGTTCCTACAGTCATTGTTGTCACCTCCCTTCAAAGGTATTTTTTAATTTACCAATAACTGATACTTAGCCTTTTGGTTTAAATATTATTGCAGCAATGAAACCGCAGATTATTGCTCCAGAAACTCCAGAACTTACTGTTTTTAAAATACCAGTAAAAATTCCTATAAAGCCTGTTTCTTCAGCATCAAGTAGGGCACCAGTAACAAGGGTATTTCCAAAGCTACTTATAGGTACAAATGCACCAGCACCAGCAAGCTTTACCAAAGGATCATATAAACCCAATCCTCCGAGTATCGCACCGATTACAACTAATGTACAAGTAGTATGAGCAGGAGTAATTTCTAATATATCCATTATAAGTTGCCCAATAACACAAATTAAGCCACCTATTATAAATGCAAAAATAAATTTTTCCATAAATTAAATCACACCTTCTTTTTTACATTTCTATAGAAACAGCATGAGCAATGCAAGGAATAGTTTCCTTTTGTTGAAAGGATATTGGAGACATCAAAGCACCTGTTGCAACAATTAGTATTCTCTTTAATTCTCCTCTTTTCATACGGTTAAGTAAATGCCCATAAGTTACTGTCGCAGAACAGCCACAGCCACTACCACCACCAAAGGATAGTTGATCTTCTGTATAGATTAAAAGCCCACAATCTGTAAATATATCTACGGGCATTTCTATGCCATGGTTTTTTAATAAACGATTAGCAAGTTCATGTCCTACCTTTCCTAAATCACCGGTAGCAATAAGATCATAATAGGAGGCATCAATATTCAAATCTCTAAAATGAGCTTCAATAGTATCTACAGCAGCTGGTGCCATAGCAGCTCCAACATTATATGGATCTGATATTCCCATATCTATTACTCTTCCTATGGTAGCAGAAGTTACTTTTGGTCCAACTCCATCAGCTCCGAGTACAGCAGCTCCAGCCCCTGTTACTGTCCATTGAGCAGAAGGGGGCCTTTGTACGCCGTATTCTGTAGGATATCTAAATTGCTTTTCTGCAGCTGCATTATGGCTACTTGCAGAGGCTAAAACATATTTAGCAGCTTTAGTTTCTATCAATTGGGCAGCTAGTGCTAAACTTTCCATGGAGCTAGAGCAAGCACCAAAGATTCCTAAAAAGGGTATTCCTAAAGTTCGTGCAGTAAAACAACTAGAAATAATTTGATTCATCAAGTCTCCACTTAAGAAAAAGTTGATATCCTCTTTTTTTATGGTTGATTTTTTTATTGCTCTTTCACAAGCATGTTCAAGAAGAACTCTTTCTGCCTTTTCATAGCTATCCTGTCCAAGCCATAAATCTTCATGAAGTATATCAAAGTCATCAGCTATAGCACCATTAGCTTCAAAAGGACCTCCAACGGCTGAAGAAGCTAATATTGTAGGCTTAGAATTAAAAATCCATGATTGATGCCCTTTAAGCATTTACATCACCCCCAGCCATTTTATTGTTATTTTTATAGTAGCAACTATAAAAGCAGAAAAAACTCCATAAACAATAATTGCTCCAGCAAGACCAAACATATTTCCAGCTACCCCAAGTACAAATCCTTCACTCTTATGCTCAATTGAAGCAGAAGCTATAGAATTAGCAAAACCTGTAATTGGAACAGCAGATCCAGCACCAGCCCATTGAGCAAGATGATCGTAGATTCCAAGACCAGTAAGCAGTGCTGAAGTAAAGATTAAGACTAGTGTAGTAGGAGAGACTGCTGTTTTTTCATCAAAATTAAAATAGGTTATAAAAAACACTTGTAAGATTTGACCTATGGTGCATATGATACCTCCTACAAGAAAGGCTCTAACACAATTTTTAAAAATGGGTCTTTTAGGTTCTATATCATCTACCAATTCATTATATTGTAACTGAGCTGCAGTTAATCTTTTCTTTTTCATATTGGACATTTACATTCACCTTCTAACGTAATAAATAGGGTTCTAATTTTTCTAAGACTTTTTTCAATTTTTCAGCATCGTTTAAGTACATAGCTTTTGCTACTTTATTATTAGTATCTAAAGAAAAAGTCATAAGGTCAGCCTGGGTTTTTTCAAGACTTGCATATAACATTTCTTTAATCTGTGTTTTAGGAACTTCTATTAAATCATCAAAGAGATCTACGTATAAATCCCCAGAAGAATCTACTTGCCCAATAAAAACATTTTCAAGTGCAACTCCTTTGTTTTCTAATTCGGATGTAAGCCAACCTTTATTTAAGCCACTATTAGTAAGTCCTTCATTTAATATATTTCCATCTAAAATAACCGTTTGTGGCTCAGTCTTACGTGCAACCTTTTTCCCTAAATCATAGGAGGTAACAGGGTTTTTGTCAGCTTTTAAACTAACATTTATATCTCCAGTTGTTTCCATTACAGCAAATTCAACGTTAGCTAAATTGAATACTTTTTTTGAACGTAATAATTGTAGAAATTCTTGTCCCGTCAATCTTTCTTTAGATAAGTTATCTTCCATTACTTTGCCATCTTTAATTAATACTCTTTCCTTACCATTTATTGTGTTGTAGATCCATTTACTTTTCATGGAGGCGTAATCTAAAACAATAGGCATAACTGCCCAAACAGCTAGGGAAAGCAGTCCAAAGTAAATGTTGGTAATAATATTTAATGAAATTAAAGTAATTATAATAGCAATAACAGCATAAGAAATAAAATCAAAAGGGGTAGCAGCAGATAAGGTTTTTTTCTTCATAAATCTTGTTATAACTAATGCAACGAAAAAGAAAATTATTGAATTAAATAATAGTATTAACCAAGTATCCATAGTTCACCTCACTTAATTTCCTTTATATTGTGGCTCTTCAAATTCCATAACGCCGACTCTTTTTTCTAAATCTATTTTAATTTTACTTATTTCTTCAAATGCTGCAGCATAAGTATCCCTAGCCTCTTTATCACGTTCCTGCAATGAGTAAACTCGCAAAGTAGCCTCAGCTCCTCTTAATGTAGCTAAAGTTTGTTTTACCTTTGAACCAACAGTCATATATAAGTCCCCTTTATTTTATTAAATTGTTTCCTAACATACTTTAACCAATAAGCTTAATATTAATTCATTTAATTAATATATTTCTAAAAACAACTTTTAAGTATTGTTAAAATACAAAGAACAATATTCGCAAATACTCAGTGGTAACTAAAAATGTATTCTAAAAGCATAAAGATATATTTTAATATGATCCACCATAGATATGGTTCACCATATATATGGTGAAGAATATGCGCCAAAAATGCGGACTGAGGGGTTACGGGAATAGAAAAGTAAAAATAAATACTATGATATTTATTGATAAATGTTATTATAATGGTAAAATTGGCGAGCGGTTTTAATATAAGGGAGTTGATTTTATGAAATGGAGTGGAGTTATAGAACAATCTTCGATTAAATATCATATTATACACCATGAATATTATTGGGAGATGCACTCTTTATGAGAAAGAAGCTAAAGGTGTTAACTGCTTTATTAATTTCAACTGTAACAGCTATATCTATGTTTGGATGTGGTAATGCCAAAACTAATGAAGGCAAAGTTACAGTACGTTTAAATGAAGTAACTCGTTCTGTTTTCTATGCACCAATGTATGTTGCAATGAGTGAAGGATTTTTTGAGGAAAATGGAATTGAGATTGACCTGCAAACAGGTCAAGGTGTTTACATTCACTTGCGATGAATTGGATATAAGTTGTAGTGAAAAATTTATTTTTTAAGCATGGTTACTACCAACAAAATAAAAATTAAAATCTCCAATATCTCCATCCCAGGTAATGCTATATGTTAGACCTCTAATAAGTTCTTTTGTTTCATCGTGAGAGAGAGTATCGATTATGGAGCATTTGTCTAACAATAGTTTTATGAAAGAGAGATTTCGTTCTTCGTTATCTAAGTGACTAATTGCAGTGTTTGATTTTTGTAAGTCACCTTTAAGTACGGATAGTTCCATTTTTAATTCTTTAACTTTAGGTATTATTAAATCTCCAAGATCTGGGTCTAGTGACAGTTTATTAAGAAGGTTATCTATTTGAGATTCTTTTTGCTTAATTAATATATTAAGAGTTCCTTCTTGTTTATCACATTCAACTATTTTTCTTTTTTGCTTAGTTCTATTTATAAGATCATTTAGGAAAACTTCTTTGTTTTTATAAAGGTCTTTTATTGCATCAATAACAACCGGATCTATTTGTTCTACTTTTCCGTTTGGATTATCACATCTTGTTCCTTTGGAGTCTTTTTTCATTGTACATACGTAGTAAAATAGTTTGGTTCCTGTTTTTTTACTAACTGGACCATGCATTATTCTCATAGGAGATCCACATTTAGCACATTTAATTATACCAGTTAATAGAGCATTATGACTTCTTGCTGATACTGTGAATTTATCACTATTTCCTGCGTATATTTTTTGCACATCAAGCCAATCAGAAGAATTGATAATACCTTTATGTTTAGCAATTGCAACTATCCAATCTGATGTATCTCTAAATTCACGACCATGATTACCATTTTTAAAATAGATTGTTTTAAGTTTATTGTAGGTTAAGAATCCATGAATTCCATCAGGTGTTCCACATAGCATCATACCTTGTGATGAAAGATAATCAAATATTTCTTCACTTGATTTTGCATAAACAGGATTAGTTAAAATTGATCTTAAGCTTGATTTTCTAAAATCTAATCCATTCCTTGTTTTATAGTAGTGCTCAAGCATATAAGCTTCAACATTACTTAAGGATTTAAGTTCGAGGTACTTATCAAATATAAGTTTAACTATTTTTAATTCTTCATCATCACTTGCTAATTTAACCATTGAGCGTTCTGTCATATTTTCATCAAAGTAGGAAACAGTCTTAGATTTATATCCAAGTGGGGGAGTTCCTCCAAGCCATCGACCTGACTTTGCAAGCTCAAGCATATTATCTCTAACACGTTCTGCAATTGTTTCACGTTCTAGCTGAGCAAATACTGAAGCTATATAAATCATGGCTCTACCCATTGGTGAACTAGTATCAAATTGTTCTCTTATACTTACAAAATCAACATTGTATATTTGAAGAGTTTCTAAAGTAGAAGAGAAGTCAGCTACATTTCTAGATATACGATCTAATCTATAGCATATTAATATATCAAATTTCTTTAAAGCAACATCACTCATTAGCCTTTGAAATTCAGGACGATTAGTATTTCCGCCAGAGAAACCTTCATCCTCATATATTAGAAACTCAAAGGATTTATTTCTATTTTGATTAAATAAGTAATCTTTACACATTTGAACTTGATTTTCTATACTTTCACCTTTTCCAGTGAATTTTGATTTTCTACTGTAAATTGCCACTTTCATAAGGACACCTCATTTCGTCGTCGTACACTTTATTTTGGAGGGGTTTACCACTTAGGCACATGAAAGAAAATAACAGATCAAAGATACGAGGTCACTGAAAAAGGAGCATTTTAGCTAAAATCACACTTTGTAAACATCATGAATGAATTGTGATTTTATTAAAATATTAACTTTTTCAGTGGCTTCTCCAAATGAAGTTTATATTTTTTTACATGCCTTATATATAATATGATTATTAATTTAGAAAATTATAGGTTTTATGTAATTTTAATTATTGTGGTAATACATGCAATTATATTTTTTATGCAGTATAGAGTCTCCTATAAACTTAACTGATTTACTGGAAATTAACGAAGTGTTGTGTATCTGCATATTATAAACTAATTAAGATTTAAGGGAGGGGTGAGTTTGAAGATAAATGTGCATATAAGATATCCAGATAACATGGAAGAGTTACAAAGAAAAGCAGCAGATTTATTATCTTCAATACTCATAAAAAAACTTAAGCCTAAAGAAATTGATCAATTAGTTAAGATACTTAAAGATGATTCAAATAATATTACTTGGTAGAAATAACTGGTTGAAAGTGAAATAGATATTATTACTTAATTTATAAATGATTCAAAATAGAAATACAAAAGTAAAAACTAAAGTAATTGCAATGATGAATATATACAATAAAATACACTAAGTTAAAATTTGGTATAATTATTCAACACACACCTCATGAGGAAACAAGTATCCAACATGAGGTGTGTTTTACAATGTTGAGGTTAAATATCTTACTAAAAAAATATTATCTGTTTTGATGAAATTCAAATCTTATATCAAACTTTTAGATAACATCAGATTAGTATATAATTTAATTACAAAATCAAATAATATTGATATAATAGAAGAAATAAATTACAATAAAATGGAAAAACTAAAGTAATTAAATTAAAATATGAATTTTTCATTTCAATATGAAGAAGGTGAGAGCTAAAATGACAGATATAGAATTATTGGAGATATTAAAAATTGGTGAAACTGTTGATGTAGAATGCAAAGAAGGAGAAAGTAAAATTCCTAATTCTTTGTGGGAAAGTTATTCTGCTATGGCAAATACAAATGGTGGAATAATAATTTTAGGAATAAAAGAAAACAAAAGTAAAGGCACGTTTGAAGTTCAGGGTGTAAAAAACATTGATAAAAGAATACAGGATTTTTGGAATACTATAAATGGAAGTAAAGCTAACAGAAATTTATTAAGAGATGAAGATGTACAAAAATTAGATATTGAAGGAATGGATGTTTTAATAATAAATGTTCCAAGAGCTAATTATAAAGAACGCCCAATATATTTAAATGAAAATCTATATAAAGGGACATATAAACGTAATGCAGAAGGTGATTACAAATCTACAGAAGATGAAGTCAATGCTATGATAAGAGATGCATCAGAAGAAGGTAATGATGGTGTAATACTTGAAGATTATATAGTAAAGGATTTAGATGAAGATACAATAAAGAAATATAGAAATAGGTTTAGTTCTAGAGAACCAGATCATCCTTGGAATGCACTTGATAATGAAGAATTTATGGAAATGCTAGGTGGAATAAAGGAAGATAGAAGAAGAAAAATCAAAGGAGTAACAGTAGCAGGAATGCTTATGTTTGGAAAAGGTCTTTATATTAGAGATTTATTTGCAAAGATAAATTTTGATTTTAGAGAAGAGATAGATGTAAATTCTAATCAAAGATGGTCTGATAGATTTACTATAGATGGAACATGGGAAAACAATCTTTATAATTTTTATTTCACAGTAATTAATAAATTAACAACCAATGTAAAAGTACCATTTAAATTAGAAAATTTAGAGCGTAAGGATGATACTTTAGTTCATCAAGCAATAAGAGAAGCATTTGTAAATCAAATAATACATGCAGATTTTAATATTCAAGGAACATTAAAAATTATAAAAACAAAAGATAGTTTGGAGTTTACTAATCCAGGGAGCTTAAAGATAGATTTAGAAAGTATATTTAAGGGTGGAAATTCTAAAAGCAGAAATCCTAGAATTCAAAAGATGTTTTCTTTAATAGGTCTAGGTGAAGGGGCAGGATCTGGATTCCCTAAAATTTTAGCAGCATGGAATGAACAAAGTTGGAGAACACCTGAATTAAAAGAAGAAATTAATTTAAGCCAAGTTTCTTTAAAATTATGGATGATATCTATGCTGCCAGAAGAATGTTTAGAATCATTAAAAGGAATATTTGGGAAAGCTTTTAATTCATTTAATAAGGACGAAGTATTAATACTTGCAACAGCATATTTAGAAGGTAGTGTGAATAATGCACGAATTCAATTAATGATGGATAAACATTCATATGACATAACTGGAATACTACATGACTTAGTAGAAAAGGAAACTTTAGTAGTAGATGGTTATGGTAAAGGAAAAGTATATTATTTAAATCATGAATATAATTCTGCAATAAAAGAGGCTAATGAAAGTAGTTTAAGTGAAGATGAAATTAAAATGATAGATTATATCAAGGAAAATGGATCTATAAATAATCAACAAAGTAGAGATAAGCTAGGATTTGGTAAGGATAAGAATGTTTCATTATTTAATAGTTTAATAAAAAAAGGAAAGATAAAAAAAGAAGGCTCGAGCAGCAGTACAAGGTATGTATTAAATTAAATTTATGCATATGAAATAAAATAACAAGTCAATATTTATGTATTTTTACATCAATACTGACTTGTTATTTTTATTTGAATACACTTTACTATTATTCTTTTATTAAAAATACGACGAGAGCCGACGAGATGACAACGTGACGTTAATAAAACCGACGAGAGCCGACGAGAATAAGTATCAAATAGCAGTACAATTGGAAATACTTTCAGCATTAATCATCTTAGCAAATTCTTTTCTTTCAATATTTCGAATTAATCGCTGTTTTAGAATTTTTTGACCAACAGTTTTAGTAGGTATTTGATTATAGAGCTCGTTGGTTAAATTTAATGTTAATGGAGTAAATATTTGGTGGAATATCGCAAGTGAGTTCGTGCAGCACAGGGTGCTGACAAGACTATGCAAGCAGTTTTAAGCAAGTCAGCAGATATTGGTTTTTGTGGACCTGAGCAAACAATTTACATTAACAATCAAGGAAGAGAGGATTATCCAGTACTTTTTGGACAGCTTACTCAAAAGGATGGTTCCTTCTTGGTTGGAAGAACTAAGGATGATAATTTTAATTGGAAGAATATAAAAGGAAAAGATGTTATAGGGGGAAGACCTGGGGGAGTTCCTGCCATGGCACTAGAATATGCATTGAAGCATAACAAAATTAATCCTAAGACTGATGTTAACATGGTTACTAATATAGATTTTGCAGCAACAGCTGGTGCATTCGCTCAGTACATTAAAGAACGACTTTTTTTTTAGCACAAAACAGCTTGATCTCAGTAAGTTTTGTTTTTGAATCATAAGATATTTTATTCACCAATGAATTTACAAGTAATCTTTTCATTTGATAATCTGCATTTTTAAATAGATCTTCAAAATTTAATAACATAGCAGTATAGGTATCAATTTTCTTAAGAGCTTCTTTTATATTACTTTGACTATTTTCTATTTCAAATTTTTTAAACTGTAAAGATTTAATCTCATTATTCAATTCTTCAATTCTTGTAGCTAATACATCATAGATATTAGGGTTTATACCTATTTTATCCACCAAATTTTTAACTTGTAACTCTTTTGTAGAAATTTGTGTGGATAAAGTTTTAATATCTACCTTACTAGAAGTTTCATTTTCTAAATCTTGCTTATATTTATTAATAGCATTAATTAAATCTCCATGATCACTAGTAACTTCAAAGATTTCTTTCATGACTTCATTTTCTAATTTATCTAATCTTATATTTTTGCAGTCGCAATCTCTACCATAGGTATTTGTTTTTGTAGAACATACATAATATCTAATTGTTTCACCAGTCTTTACAGATGCATGGCCTTGTTTAGATATCATTCTTCCACCGCACTTAGAGCATCGAAGAACAGAATTAAATAAACCACAGTCACTACCAGTAACGAGTCTTGGTGCAAGGATTTTATTTTTATCTAATAACCGTTGTACATTAAGCCATTCTGTATCACTAATAATTCCATCATGTTTAGCAACAGATAAGATCCATTCATTAACATCTTTAGCAACACCTTTAGAATTTTTTTTATTATATGAATTAATTCCATTTCCATTAGGAACACCTAGTACTGTAGCTCCTTTAGTTGCAAGATAACTAACTACTAGTTCAGAAGAGTTTACATAAGCAGGATTCCTAAGAACTATATTTAAGGCCTTGATATCCCATCTAGCATTTCTTTTAGTTTTAATATTCTCTTGAACTAAGTGTTTTTGTAATTGACCTAAGCTCCCAAGAGATAAATATTGTGAATAAAAATATTTAACCAGGTCAATTTCTTCAGCAATTGGTGAAAGAGTCATCATCTTTTTTTGTTTAGAATTATTATCTAAATAATAAATTGGCTCAGAACAAAAGCCAAAAGGGGGAGTACCACCAAGCCAGCGACCAGTCTTAGCTAATTCATACATATTATCTTTAATACGCTCAGCTATGGTTTCACGCTCCAATTGAGCAAATACACTACTAATAAACATCATAGCAGTTCCCATAGGACTAGAGGTGTCAAATTGCTCTCTTATAGATATGAAATCAATGCTTAAATCTTTTAACTTATCAATAAGAGTAGAAAAGTCAGAAACATTTCTGCTTATCCTATCTAATCTATAACAAATAATAGCATCAAACTTTTTTAATTTAGCATCCTTCATCATGGATCTAAACATAGGACGATTTATATTACCACCTGAAAACCCTTCGTCTTCATATATTGAAAAATCAGTATAGCCATTACTCGCACCATAAGTTTTGCATAACTCTATTTGATTTTCTACACTTTCACCTTTACCAGTAAATTTTGATTTTCTTGAATAAATAGCAGCTTTCATAATATCCCCCCATATTAATGTATACATTGATTGTAGTGTTATAAATAATTAAAGTTAATTGATTATAACTACATATATTTATTGAAAAGTAGTAGAAAAAATACTATATAGCACAACTATTATAGGGGACTTCTCTATTTTTAAAATTATTTCTAATATTAATATATTTAAGTTCGTTTAAAGTTATGGATAAAATTTTATAGTTTATTATTTCTTCTGTTACATTAAAATATTCAGCCATGGTATTTATAGAAGAAATACAAGAATTTAAAGCATGTACAAAGTCTTCATCACTTATTAAAAAGTTAGCAGCCCATAACTTAGCATTTTTCTCTTTTTTATTTTTTTGAAGTTCGTCAGAGTAAGTATTACAATCATCAAGCAAGTTACCTGAGGTTGTGAAATGATGTCCAAGTTCTTCAGATAATACTGATATGTATATAACGCTGTATGAAACAATAGATTTATCGATCCCTATTGTTGGTGGAATACCAGGGATGCTAAAATATATTCCTTTTAGGTAAGTATGACTAAGATTTGTTTCTTCAAGAATTATATTTTCATTGTCAATTATTTTAAAAATGCCATTTAATTTCTTCATTTGTCTATCACCACCATGTAATTTATGATGTTATTATAATACAACGCAAACGTACGTTCAAGAGTATGCTCGAATATTTTGAATTCGAATGAGAGTAAATTTACAAAATATGCTATAATAAGAACATATTTATAAATTTATCCCTAAAGTATATATATATACAAGAAGAAGTTGATAGAAACGTGATAGATAGTAAAATAAATTGAATTATTATAATAAAAGGTTGGGAGTGGGTGAGAAATTATGCAAGATAATAGAAAAGATTTTACAAATAATGAAAAAATGGTACTTTATAGTGAAGTAGAAGGACACTGCCCAGTTTGTGGAGATATCTTGACTCATAAAAAGAATGGACAGATACATAAAACATTTGAAGTTGCTCATATCTACCCTGCAAACCCTCGATTAAATGAGATTGAGTTATTAAAAAATGAAATTCGATTAAGTGAGGATGTTAATGATCTTAATAATGTAATTGCTGTTTGCCGAAAATGCCACAAGCAGTTTGATACGCCTCGTACGGTAGAAGAATATAAAAAATGGTATAGGATAAAGCAAAAATTAGTTCAAGATATAGAAAGAAAAAATACATATCAACTCTTCAATATAGAAGCAGAAATAAAAATAGTTTTAGAAAAATTAAATAATCCTAATAGTGAGAGTGAGTTAATTCATCTTAGTTATGAATCACTAAAAATCGATGTAAAGGCAAATGAATCACTATCATATATTATAAAGAGAACCATAAAAAGTGATGTGGTCGATTACTTTGATTTTATCAAAAGATTATTTATAGAGATTAACAAGGTTACGCCGTATAAATTTGAAACGCTAGCTTCTCAAATTAAAGTTTTTTATTTTAAATGTATGCAGATAAACCAAAGCCAGGATTATGTTTATGGTGCCCTAGTGGATTGGATTTATGAAAAAACTGACTGCTATTCAAAAAGGGCGTGTGAAGTAGTGGTTGCTTATTTTGTACAGGACTGTGAGGTGTTTTCATGATATTACCTAATAAACTGATACCATATAAAGATAGTATTTTAGCTAAAACGGTGTATGTTCTTGATGTATTGATTTTAGGAAATGAAAGTTTACAAACACTATATGAGAAAATAAAGAATAACTTTGAAGATATAAATCAATATATTTTAACATTAGATGTTTTATTTACACTTGAAAAAATTCAATTAGATGATGAATTAAGGGTGGTTAAATATGTTAAAACAAATAATATGTGATAAATTTGCGCAACAACAAATAAATTTTCATTATGGACTAAATGCTATTGTTGGGGATGATATTGCATCTAACTCCATTGGCAAATCAACTATGTTAATGATAATAGATTTTGTTTTTGGCGGAGAAGACTATATAAAAAAGAATCATGATGTTATAGATAATTTAGGTCATCATATGTTCAAATTTTCGTTCATATTTAATGATAGCGAATTATTCTTTATCCGAACAACAAATGAGTATAAATTTGTTTCGATATGCAATGAAAAATTTGAGGTTCAAAAAATAATAAAACTTGATAATTTTACAAAACTACTGCAAGGTAAATATAAAGCAGAACTTGAAGAATTATCATTTCGGAATATCATTGGTAGATACTTTAGGGTGTATGGGAAAGAGAATCTTAATGAGAGAAAGCCAATTCAATATTTTGAGAAAGAAATTACACATAAATCTATTATTGCATTACTAAAGCTATTTGATAAATATAAAATTATAAATGGGCTTGAAAAGCAAATCCAAAAGTTAACAGATGAAAAGAAGTTTCTAGTTGATGCTGCAAAAAAAGACTTTATACCTAAAATGACTAAATCTTTAGTTAATCAAAATGAAAATAAAATTAAATTATTAAATGGAGAATTGAATAGGCTTAAAGAAAGTATTGTTAGTGCTTCAGCGGATATTGAAGCTCTTGTTTCAAAGGAAATATTAGATCTGAGTAGAAACAAGAGTATCTTAATTACTAAAAGAAACATGTGTGAAAGTCGATTAACACGTACATTAACGAATCTAGCAAATAAAAATATAAACATTGAATCGGAATTAGAAAGGTTAGTTACATATTTTCCTGATTTCAATGTTGAACAGATAAAAAAGATTGATGCATTCCATGTGACTATAACAAAGATATTGAAGGAAGAACTTCAAAAAACTGAAAAAGAGATTAGAGCACAAATTATTGAACTTGATAACCAAATTGACGATTTAGATAAAAAGATTAATGAAAAATTGACAATTAAAAATGTTCCAATATATGCAATCGATAAGATTGTGGAGTTAGCGGCTAATGTTAAACAATTAGTAGACGAAAATGGGTACTATACAAAGAAACAAGAGCTTGAAGAATCAATTAAAACATCCATAGATAATTTGGCTGTTTTAAAAGAAACTTTGCAAGATAGTGTATGTAGTGAAATTAATACGAAATTGTATGAATTAAACAAAGAAATATATACTGATAATAGGCGAACACCTACGATTAATATACATGGTGATAAATATACTTTTAATACATATGGGGATACAGGTACGGGAACAGCATTTGCAAATTTAATTACTTTTGATTTAGCAATTTTGGATTTAACTTGCTTACCAGCTATTGCTCATGATTTACCATTGTTAAAGAATATTGAAAACCAAGCATTAGAAAATATAGTTGAATTGTATAGCAAAAGAAATAAGCAAATTTTTATAGCTATTGATAAAATCAACTCTTATTCTTATAATACTGAAAGTATTATAAGAAAGTATAAAGTTTTAGAATTATCAAAAGATAAACTCTTATTTATAAAAAATTGGAAAAAAGAAGATTGATAAGAAAAATAAATTACTAATAAATTTAATCTTAAATTTCAACAAAGTATAGATACAATTATATTTATTATTTTTAATCTAAATAAATTAATGGTATAATAAAACTCAAATGGCAATTAATATATACAAAAATTATGTAAGATAATTTTAATAAGCATAAGAGAGGGTAGAAATGGGTCACTTCTTAGATGATATAGATGAAATATACGAAAGCAAAAAGAATTATATAATAAATAAATATCCAGGATGGAAAATAGATGGAAGGTTTACTACATATACGCCAATAATACCAAACACAGAAGGTATTAAATTTAGCACAACTCTACAGCTAAAAAAAATGATAAAAACTAGTGTAATATTTGAACAAGAGTATGAAGGGAGAACGGTTAGATTTTATTTTGATGAATATAATATAATATGTACTCTTATTTATATATATGATAATTTCAACCAGGAAGGTAAGTATATTTGCGATAAGATGCATTTATTGATTAACGACAATGGAGAAGATATCAGTTTTAAAATTAATGATAAAAAGTATGAATTTAAGGGAATTAAGTACATGCCTAAAGATAAAAAGTTTTTAACTCTTAGTGATTATGAAATTGGAATTAATGACTTTATATGCTTAGTAAATCTGGTAATTGAGAAAGATAGGTATAGTAAACAAGATGAGAATGGTAAAAAAGATGAGAATGGTAAAAGTACAATACTTAAATATTTATTATTTTTATTTCTTTTCAGTAAGAAAACATCAAAAGAATTCAAAGCAAAAATGATAGAAGTGCTACAAGAAGAAAAAATATATAAAGGAGATAAATTAATAAACTATAAAAAGATTATTAATGCTATCGGTTCCCAAAAAATATATTTTGATAATAGTTTAAGTAATAAGATTTTATGTTATAATAATAATGAGGAATCCTAGCATGGAGTTTATCCAACCTTAGCAGTTAAGGTAGTTGAAAGCACAAAATATTGTAAAATTATTATCGGCTACCGCCGATAATATGAGAGTGAAAATTTACTATTTTGCGCAGCAAGAACAGCTGGTTCTAGCTACAAAAATAGTAAATTTTCGGTGAGTTACAAAGAATAATTTTAGTAGGATTCCTCCCAATAGTAGGTGAAATATGAAGTATTATTTTAGACAAATAAATGAATATAAAAATCCAGTTCCATTATACTTTCTATGTGGGGTTCAATATAATAAAAAGAATCCTCAGGATGATAAAAGGGTTGTTTTAAAAGAATATTTAAAGGAAAAAAAATGTTGTTCTATAATATTAGAACAATACTTTAATCCTAAAAAAAGTAGTGGAAAATTAGGATATGATACTATAGGCTTACAAAATCTTAATGATGTTGAAACCTTAGCTTGCATGGCTGTTGATGGAGTATTTATTATACATGAAAGTCATTCAACAGCAGCAGAGATAGCTTTATTCGCATCTACCGAAGCAGTTGCGGAGAAAACATTTGTTTTGGTTCCAGATAAAGAAAATGCTGAGACAAACCATTTTTCAGGATTCTTGGAATTGGGATATAAGAGTTTAATGCCTAGGCATATAACCTTTACACCAGTTATAGAAAAACATATAGTAAATGAAAGTAAAGTTGAAATAAAGACATTTTTTAAGAATAACAAAATAGGAAAAAATTTAGAAAAAAAAATAGATGATTGTATTAATAATGCATATAGATTTAAAGTACTTAATATAAAAAAATCTAATTATCATTTAAATTATAATGAATCAATTTCATACTATATTGATTCTAATAATTTAATTAATATGTCTATAGATGTTCAACTTTTGAAATATTATATGATAGCCATTTTTAGTATTTCTGAATTTAGGAAAGAAATTAGGAAGACTTTGAGATATTTTGATGGATTAACTGTTTGTGAGGTTTGGTTTAAGAAAATTTTGTTGAATTCAATCCAGCGAAACGAAGCGAGTAGTATTGGAAAATTAAATTGTAAATTTGAAATATCAAATTCGATAAATGGCAGATTAGATTTTAGAAAAGCAATTTCGTTTATTTTGTATATTTTCCACGGTCTTGGATGGATTGAAATTGACATAAATGATAAAAAAGGAATTACAATGTCTAAAAAAACTGATGATTCAACAGGATTTAAATATATATATGAGAAATATTCTAATATCATCTGCGAAGATACTTATTTAGATATTGAAGGTATATGATTATGAAAGAAAAAGATTTTAAAGTTTTCTATATTCCTAAAAAGAATGGATATAGAAAGATAATAACTTACAATGACGAAAATAGAAAACTTCGTGAGTTCCACCAAAGAGTTGGTGATATTTTATATAAAAGAATATTACCATCCAAATTTGCTAAAGCTTATATAAAAAAACGATCTATAATTAAGAATGCCAAAACTCACATGTATAATGATAGTTTTTTACTGTTTGATATAAAGGATTTTTTCCAAAGTATTAACCATAATTGGTTAATAGAAAAATTATATTACGAAATAAATTTAAATCATAAAAAAAAGATAAGTAAGATTACGTGTGCTAAAATAGTGGATTCTTGCTCTGTATCAAACAGAGGCTTAGCAGTAGGTCTTATCCCATCACCGTTTTTAGCAAATATTTATTTAAAAGATTTTGACAACATTTTATATGGAAATCTAAAGAAACTAGGTATTAAACGTATTATTTATACAAGATATGCAGATGATTTAGTAATTTCTTACAATGGAATTGAACCTAAAAATATAGATGATATAAAAAAAATTGTTTGTGAAAATCTAAAGAAATTCGGTTTGAAGTTAAATGATAAAAAGACTCGTATTATTGATTTTAAACAATCTAATCATGTTAAAATAACTGGAATTAATATAACAAAGACAGAAGATGACGGTAGAAAATTATCTGTTGGGCGGAAAAGAAAAGATGATTTATATGTATTAGCTGTTGAGTTAGCTAAAAGAAAGCCTGATGAACGGAAAAATAACGAAATTCTTACATTGAAGGGGCTTCAATCATTTATACTATCTGTTGAAGGAGTGAAGTACGAAGAATGTTATTCGAAGAATATGATATCAGTGATTAATGGACTTGGATATAATGCACTCAAAGATCTTATTGATAGCTTGTAATACTATAATATAAAAGAATTATAAATTAAACTAGGATTATCAGTGGACTTCATGATAAAGCATTATTAAGTCATCATTAATGAAAAACAGATGTATTTATAAAGAAGAGGTTTCCATATATATATGAACCTCTTTATTTTCGCATAGAAAATCATAGGATTTTTTAACCTTCAAAGTTTTATTAAATTCTTTTGAATAGTTTACATTTCTAAAATTAGATATTAATTGTACAATATAAAAAAATAAGGTGTTCGTGAAGAACACCTTATTTTTTATCCTTATATTTTTGTTTAACATAATCTATAAAATTATAAATCTCATCTTTAGCTTCTTGAGGAAGATCCTTGTAATCAACATCACTATGAAGTGCTATAGTTGTTTCTTTATAATCATGATTTTTTATATTAGTTTTTCCAAGAAGAAAATCTACAGAAACATTAAAGTATTCAGAAAGCTTTAATTTTATTTCATCATTAGGAGTGCTATTCCCATTTTCATACATAGAGATAGTAGTTTTTCCAACACCCAATATTTTACCTAATTCTGTTTGAGTTAAATTATTAGATTTTCTAATTTCTTTTAATCTATCTGCCAATGTAATCATCTTACCATCTCCTTGCTTTCGTAGTTCAATATAATTGTACCTTTTTTAGAATATAAATAATAGTAAGTTCAAAAAGTTTGGATTTTTTATAAATAAAGGATTGACAGTTCAAGTATTTTGGATTAATATAAAAATATATTAATTCAAGAAACTTGAACAAGGAGGGAGCGCAAATGAATGAATTATTAAAAGCATTACGTTTGAAAAATAATAAAACTCAAGATGAAGTTGCAAAAGCATTAGGGTATAGTGGGAAAAGTGGTTACTCCATGCTAGAAAATGGGAAAGTAGAGCTTACTATTCTAAAAGCTAAAATTTTAGCTGAATTTTACAATGTGGATGCAAAAATTTTTTTAGAGATATAATCCAAGATACTTGAATATATATATTTTAATACATATTGGAGGTGAAATGAATGGTACAAGAATACAGAAATATTTACCAAATAGCGAGAGAGTCAACAGGTTTAACTCAAGAAAAATCATCAGAACTACTAGATATATCAGTTGATAGCTTAAGAGCTTATGAAGGAGGGAAGAGAACTCCACCAGATAAAATAGTTATCAAGATGATTGAAATCTATGATACTCAATATTTAGCTTATCAACATTTAAAGACAAGTGCTGAGATAGGACAAAAATATTTACCTAACATTGAGATTAGAGAACTACCAGTTGCTATATTAAAGCTTCAAAAAGAAGTTACAGATTTTATTAAATGCAAAGATTTAATGATAGAAATTACATGTGATGGGATTATTGATGATGATGAACGCCCACAATGGAATCAAATCATGAAAGAACTTGATGATGTTGCTGAGGCTATTATGACTTTAAAGTTTGCAAAGTAACACATTAAATGATGAATCATATTATGAAGTGATTGATATGTTTGGAGGGGTAGATATGAAAGGTGATGAATTGAAAGTAACAATAATAGGATTGGAAGATGAAAAAGGCTTCAGTGAATTGATAGCAGAATTGAAAGTTGCTGCTGTTATGAAAATGTGTCCTCCAGAATTAAGAATGCAAGTTTTGGATAACGCTCTAAAAAAATTAACAGCTAATCAATAAATTATAAACATATTGAAAGGGGAATTTTTAAGATGAAAAGTACAGGCATAGTAAGAAAAATTGATGAACTAGGAAGAATAGTAATTCCAATGGAATTAAGAAGGACTATGAGTATTAAGGAGGGGGATGCATTAGAAATTTATACAGAAAATAGCGACATAATTTTTAGAAAGTATACTCCAGGTTGTAACTGTTGTGGAGAAACGCAAGAACTAAAAGAAATTAATGGGGTTAGGTTATGTAAAAAGTGCGTGGAGAAATTTAAATGAAGGAGCAATTTAAATGAGTTCAGTAGTTAATGATTTATTACACAGATTGGAAATAAAAGGTGGGAAAATTAAATTAGATGATTTTTCAATAAAAGGTGTTACTGGATATGAAATTAAAAAAGATTCTGTTAAACCTGGAAGCTTAACAGAATTAACAATAAAAATAAAAATTAAGGAGTTTGAAATTGAGACTTAATTACTTCAGATATAACTGTAGCAATATCTTTAATTGCAGTTAAAGAATTTTACCACATTAAGGAGAAGAAAGGGGATATAAAAAATGTGTAAGATAAAATGTCCTAAATTCGTTCAGAATAGCCATAAATTATGCAACAAAATTGTTGATAAAAATTTTAGAAAAGAGCATTTGATTAAAGTTTGTTGTGGAAATTATAAAAGATGCAATTTGTGTAAGGAGGATTAGATTATGAAAAGAAATGAAGTTGAGAAAATTTATTTAGAGCATGGATTATCCGATTTTAGACTTACATGCTTAGATGATTTAAAGACTTGTCATGGCATTGATGCGGAGCAGGTAAATGGATATGAGAATTTAACCGAAGAGAATAAAGTTATTTTCAAGAATTTTATTATTAACTTTTTCAACTCTATGGGAATGGATAGAAAGACTATTACAGCACCAAAGGCTATAAATTATGTTGAGGAAATAGATTATATAGCACCACATCCTGATGCAGATACGAATGAAGAGTATAGAGATTGTTATGTTAGCGTAGATACTAAAATAATTGTATTAAAAGCTGATGGAAGTAAAAAACAATTACACAAATTTTCAGATAAAGAGTATAAGAACTTAAAAGCTATAGATCAAGAGAGAAAAGAATATTTAAGGTTTGCATTTTTAGAAGGTAAGAATAAGGTTTGGTTTCATGTAACACATGAAGGTAAACAATGGTACTAATTTTCATGGGAGGTGAGGGGAATGGGGAACTTTTCTATATCATGCAAGGCTAAGGATTTAAAAGATAAACTTGCAAGAACATTGCTGGAAATGAAAAAAGAACCTTTTGTAAAGGTTCAATTATAAAATCTAATTTTAAATTCTTTGAGAAACAGATTGCCGTCTGTATCTCCATTATAAGATAGAATGGGGGAAATGTAAACATGGTTTCAGAATTTTTAAATGAATTAAAGGCTAAGGTTAGTAAAGAAGATTATAAAACTATTTTTGATATGACGATAGATGACATAAAATTTAATAGGTCAAGTTTTAATAAAAAGACAAGTCCAGGAGAATTTATTGAAATATGTAAAAGGTGCTGGGATGCATTAAATAGATGTAATGGAGGGGTAGAAGTATGAAAATAATATCAATTTTGAATATAAAAGGTGGAGTTGCAAAAACAGTATCGACTGTTAATGTTGCAGCTGAATTAGGAAAACAAGGTTATAAAGTATTAATAATAGACTTAGATCCACAAAGTAATGCAACAAAATATTTAGGATCATATTATCCTAATTCGTTAGGTTCTTATAATTTACTAAAAGGTGAGGATGTTGGAGTAACTATAACTAAATATGACAATGTGTGGCTTATACCTGCAAATATCAATTTAATTGCTAGTGAATCAGAGATTTTAGCGGATACAAAGAAAGCTAGAGAAACAAGACTCAAAAAATGGTTGGATAAGTCACCAGAGCAATTTGATTATGTTCTTATAGATTGTCCACCGTCATTGGGTATGATTTCAATAAATGCATTGGCTGCTAGCGATCACGTTCTAGTACCACTTAAAATAGACAAATTTTCACTAGATGGATTTGAATATTTGATTGGCAGCGTAAATTCTGTAAAAGAAGAATTTAATGAAAAATTAAATTTACTTGGTGTATTTATAACTATGGACAGAGCTACAAAAATAAATAGAGAGATAAAGGAAGAGCTTAGGGGAGAGTTAGGAGATTTAATATTTAAACAAACAATAAGAGAAAATGTTGATGTTATTAAAAGTACTTTCGAAGTTACTCCAGTGATTTATTTTAATAGCAAAGCTAATGCATCTAAAGATTATAAGGCATTAGTGGAGGAATTGAAATGTCGTCTTATTTAAAGGGTTTAGCAGATAAGGTAAATGGAGTAGAGAAGGAAAGTTTCACTAAGGAATTAGATATAAATAGTCTAGTTCCTTCCTCAAATAATTTTTATGGTATTAGAGAGATAGAAGAGCTTGCAGTATCAATTAAAGAAAATGGACTTATGCATAATCTAGTAGTTAGAAAAAAAGATAATGAAACTTATGAAATAATTTCTGGTGAAAGAAGATTTCATGCAGCTAAAAGATTGGGGTATAAAACATTACCATGCCAGGTCAAAGAAATTAGCGACTTAGATGCAGAGCTTATATTAATACAAGCTAATGCAGAACAAAGAGAATTAACTCCATCTGAAAAGATGGAAGGTATCAAACGCCTTAAAGCCATATATGAGCAAAAGAAAGCTAATGGAGAACAATTGCCTAAAGGAAAGGTTAGAGACTTAATAGGGCAGGATATGAAGCTTTCAGGGGTACAAGTAGGACGCTATCAAAAGGTAGACAAGGATTTGATTAAACCACTTAAAGAAAAGCTGGATAAGGAAGAGATAACATTAACTCAAGCTCATACTTTAAGTAGCTTATCAGAGATAGAGCAGCACGTAATTCATGAAGAAATTAAAGACTTAGATTCTAAGGAGTCAAAAGAAGAAATTGAAGTTTTGGTACAAGGCATAAAGCAGCCTATTGAAAGTAAATTGGATAAAAAATTGCTTAATGAAATGTATTCAGAAAAAGTAGCGGATAAACCTAAAGATGAAGGTCTAGCCACTTTGTCAGAGAAATATTTAACTAAAGCTAAAAAGAAATCTGAAAGTGATTTAAATTCTTTTGAATCCAGATTAGAAGAGTTAAAAGAATTAATAAATAGCCATGAAAAAGTAAAACTTGTAATTTATGATTTTAAATTTAGTGCAATGCTAAATATAAAAGAACTTGCAATCAATTATAGGACACTTGAATTTTATTTAGAAGGTCAAATAAATATATGCAAAATAATATTTCAAGACTCCGACCCTAATCAATTTAAAAGAGTTGAAGAAATAGATTATGCTGGTGGAACTATTAAAACAAAGGCAGCATTTAAAATTACTTTTGATACGTACTTATGGTTTGAAAACTAAAGAAGGAGGTGCACTATGAAATTTACTCATTTAGGGTTTAGTCAAGAGAGAGCTATAAAGATGGAGCTAGATGATAAAGACTTAGCAATATTAAGATGGTTTATCGACTTCAAAGACAGTAAAAAAATAACTAAAAAGATATTTGATGATGAAGTATTCTATTGGGTTAAATATGAAGCGGTTATTGAAGAATACCCTATATTTAAATTTAAGAAAGATACTGTATATAGAAGACTTAAGAGTCTTGCAAATAAAGATATATTAAAGCATAGGACACTAAAGCAAGGTGGTGTATGGAGCTATTACACGTTAGGAAATAGATATATTGAATTAATTTCAGATAAAGATCCAGAAGAAAAAATTGAAGATGAATTAGAGGTGAAAAAATCTGAAATTACTCAAGAAATCAGTGAATCTCAAGATGTCGGAAATGAATCCGAAGGGTTCGGATACAAATCCGAATCAAACGGATTGAAACACGGAACGAAAAGGGTCGGAAATATATCCGAACTAAACGGAACTGAATCCGAATCAAACGGATTGAAATCCCGAACGAAAAACCCATCTACTATATCCATCTACCATAATATATATAGTGCAAATGATGCACATGATATTTGGATTATATATCCTAACAAAAAAGGAAAGGCTCAAGCTATTAAAAAAATACCTAAGATTTTAGAGAAATATGGTAAGGAGCAGATAACAAGGTGTGTTGAAAGATATGCAAAGGAAGTTCAAGGGAAAGATATACAATTCATTCTAAATGGGTCAACATACTTTAATGGGAGATTTGAAGATTACCTTGATGATAATTATAAATTAGCTCCAGTTATAAATATAAATAAAAATAATGCTGAACCTAAAACAATAAAAATAGATAGATCAAAGTTTGGAGCGTTGTGATATGGAAAATTTAAATAGAATATTGCCTAATAGTATTGATGCAGAGCAAGCAGTTTTAGGTTGCTTAATAAGTAATTCAGATAAATTGCTAGATGTTGAATTTTTATTGCCAGATGATTTTTATGTTAGTAAACACAAGAAAATCTACGAGATAGTAAAATCACTTTTTAACCGAGGAATAGGAATAGATTTAGTTACAGTTTTAGAAGAAATAAGAAAGAAAAGCTTACTTGATGAATGTGGTGGAGTGACATATGTAACAGAATTAGCCACATCATATTTTGAAATTGTTAATATTAAAACATATGCAGATATAATTAAAGAAAAATCAAATAGGAGAAAATTAATTAAAGCAAGCAGATTTCTCTTGGAAAGTGCTTATGAAGAAGACATAAAAATCATTATTGATAAAACTGAAAATCATTTGTATGAAATTTCAAGTAATCAAAATACAAATAATGTTATAACGATAGATAAAGCAATGGAGCAATCACTTAGAGCCTTAGAAGAAAGATATAGAAATGGTGGGAAACTTATTGGATTATCAACAGGTTTTTCAGATATAGACAAAATAACATGTGGACTTATAAAAAAAGATTTAATAATAATAGCAGCAAGACCATCAATGGGTAAGACAGCTTTTGCATTAAATTTAGGACAAGCAGCTTCAAAGTATGCAAGTGTAGCAATTTTTTCTCTTGAAATGTCTAAAGAGCAATTAACAGATAGACTTTTATCTGCTCAATGTTTAGTAGATTTTAGCAAGGTTAGAACTGGTCAATTAGATATTGAGGAATTTGAAAAAATTGCTATTGGAGCTAATGAGATAATGACAAGGAAATTGGTATTAGATGATACAACAACACTTTTAAGTGATATAAAAGCTAGATGTAGAAAGTTAAAAATACAAAGTGGACTAGATCTTGTAATCATAGATTATTTACAGCTTATAAGAACAACACTAAAAACAACAAGTAGAGAACAAGAAGTTTCATATATTTCAAGAGAACTTAAAGCATTAGCAAAGGAATTAGACATTACGATGATTGCTTTGTCACAATTATCAAGAGCACCAGAGCAAAGAGCAGACCATAGACCAATATTATCTGATTTAAGAGAATCAGGGTCTATAGAACAGGATGCAGATGTAATACATTTTCTTTATAGGGATGAATATTACAACAAAGAGACAGAAGATAAGAGTATTGCAGAAGTTATTACAGCTAAAAACAGAAATGGACAAACAACTACAACAAAGCTTGCATGGTTAGGACAATTTCAAAGGTTTGGTTGCTTGGATGTTATAAGGGG
The DNA here is from genome assembly GCF_019977655.1 of Clostridium gelidum. Lineage (NCBI taxonomy): Bacteria > Bacillati > Bacillota > Clostridia > Eubacteriales > Clostridiaceae > Clostridium > Clostridium gelidum. The sequence goes on along the minus strand of NZ_AP024849.1, from coordinate 4,891,960 downwards.
ATAAAATCAATGGATAAGAATGATGAGATTATAGATAAAGTTGTTGAGACATATTTTGAGGAGCCTGATAAAACTTTGAAAGAAATTTTTAAAGAATATACAAAAGGTTTTTCAGAGGATAAAACAAAAGCTTTTTATGAAAGATTAAAAGAAATAGTGAATTAAATGCACTTGCAGGACTAGGAGCTTTGGCAGGGATTACATAATTGCTAATGTTAAGGTTACTGCAAATAAAAAATGCAAGAGGAGAAATCCTCTTGTAGAAAATAAGGTGGGAATATGGATATTAAGAAAATAAATAAAACAATTGAATATACATTCCTGGAAGCTTGGGAAAAGAGTATTGATGATGAAAATGTTGTTATTACTAGCAAGAGCAGTGGTGATAGTTACAAAATTGATATATTGGAAAAGAAGAATAAACTTAAATTTTATAATCCAACAATATCTGGCTGGCAATCATGTACTTATGTGCTACCAGAAGAGATATTTAATGGGTGGTATGTTACTACAGAATAATCAGAATATGTAGAGTGGAAGGTGAAGATCATGGATATAAAAGTAATTGAAAAAATTAAGAAACTATTAGCATTAAGTGAAAGTAGTAATGAAAATGAGGCACAATTATCATTGCTAAAAGCTCAAGAACTACTTGTGAAACATAAATTATCTTTAAAAGAAGTAAAGGAGTTTAAAGTTTATAATAGTGAAATTAAAGAAAAGAGAAGCAATGTATCTTTTACTAAAGCAAAATGGAAGGCGAGATTAGGAAGATTAATAGCAGAAAACTTTGGTTGCTATATGTACTATAAAACGCACAGAACACAGACTATTACTTTCTTTGGGAGAGAGGAAGATATTATTATATGTACAATAGTGCTGGAATATGCGATAGATTCAATAAATAGTAAAGTTAGAAGACTAAGGTATCAATATTCAAAGGATGGATATAGTACTAGAGGAGTAGAAAATGATTATGCGCTTGGTTTTATATCTGGATTAGCAGAAAAGTTTGAAGAACAAAAAAGGAAAAATCAAGAATGGGGATTAATATTAGTTAAAGACAAAGAAGTAACTGAGGCGCATGAGAATATTAAATTTAAAGGTTCAATCAATACTTCAACGAAATTTCAAGGACATGATGGGGCTTATTATGAAGGTCAAGATGATGGAAAACAGTTTAGCATATCAGATAAAATAGCTGAAGAGCAAACAGAGGAACAATTGGGATTAGCGTAAAGAGGTAGTCCAACATAATGTGTAGAAAAGGCGCAGTAAATTATAAATATGTTCTTTGAAAACTGAATAGTGTGATATTTACAAAATATGCTATAATTGATTCGTGATAGTAAAATAACGAATAATTATTTATTGTAGGAGAAGTTTGAATGGAAATCATAGTGATAAAGATAATTATAATTATAATTATTTTCTTTGGGGTAATAGCGAGTTATCATCATATTATGTTGTTAAAGGAAGAAAACTATATAGAAACTGCAGGAACATTGGTTAAAGTAGATGGCTACAATATGAATATATATGTTGAAGGAGCAGACTCAGAGGAGGAAACGCCTACTATCGTTTTGTTATCAGGATCTGGTGTACAAGCTCCTATATATGATTATAAAGTGTTGTATTCAAAGCTGACGGATATTTATAGAATTGCGGTAGTTGAAAAGTTTGGATACGGTTATTCAGATGTTGCAAGGATAAAGAGAGATGTAGCAACAATGGTAGAAGAAGATAGAGCTGCTCTTAAAAAGGTTGGAGAAAATGGTCCATATGTTTTAATGCCACATTCTATGTCTGCATTAGAAACGATATATTGGGCAACAACCTATCCTGATGAAGTTAAAGGAATTATAGCGCTAGATATGGCTGTACCAATAAGTTACGATGAAAATGATAGCAATTTATCAAGTATAAAATTTAATAAAATAATGACATTTTTTGGGATGCATAGAATTCCAAAGTTTTGTCCTGTTAATGAAGAAACACTAACGGTTGAGGAGATAAAACAGCATAAATATTTAGTTTATAAAAATTCTTTAAATAATAATGTTTATGAGGAAATTAAATTAGTTTATGATAATGCAAAAACTGTAGAGAAAATAGGAACGCCAGATATCCCTATTTTAATGTTTGCTAGCAAATTAACAGGTTCTGACACCAGTAAAAGATGGAGGGATGCACAAGGAAAATTTGCCGCAAAATCAGATAAGTGTAAACTAATTATATTAGATTGTGGACATTGTATACATTATTATAAATCTGACTATATAGCTGAACAGATAAAAGAGTTTATGGAAGAACTGAAATAAATAAAAAAAATTTTTGTTTCATGTATCGTTGGTTAATCCACAAGCAAAGAAAATCATACTAAATTGTACTGCATATTTGGAAAATGAAGAGTTTATATCAATCATTTAACATTTTCCTGCGAAAGTTGAATTAATAAAAATCAATAACAGACGGAAATATCGCATTATTCAGAAATGAATTTGGGATATTTTTTTCTGCGCAATTCTAAAATTTGATGCAGAAAATCAGAATTATGAAATATTAATTATGATAAAGAAAATATAAAAATTTGAAAAATAAAATACAAAAAGGTGTTCCTGACGAACACCTTCCAAAAATTAGAGAATATTAATAGTTTGGAACACTAGTTCTCTAATTGATCTATTCCAATTATAACATAAAAAAGGGATAGGTGATATAAAAATGAGAATCGATAAAGACAAATATAAAAAAATCAAAAGAGAAGTAGAAAATGATTTAAGGAATTATCCTTATTACTTGATTTCAATAGAAACACCAGGATTAGGATCATCAATTAGACCTGATGTAGTGATTGATAAAAACTTAAGTCCATCAGATCCAGTTAGCAGAAATGCAATAGATAATGAATATAAAACAATATTAGTTAATGCAGTTGGATTTGTATATGATAAATTAGATACGAGCAGTAAAAGAATTATTGAATGTAGCTATTTTAGAGATGATGTAACTGTTGGTGAGGTAATGGAAGAATTAAAAATAGATAAGAATAAATATTATAAGCTTAAGAATAATTCAATCTATAAATTTGCTATGGGGTTATGTTATTGCTAAAAAGATAAATATAGAAAAATATCATCAATATCAAAAGTCATTAAATGTTTTTGAATATTGATGATTTTTTTATGTAATATATCAATGTTTAATTTTTGAATGTATTAATATTCATGGTAAAAAACTAAAGACGTATAGAAGTAGAAAAAATTTAAAATGAATGTTTGATTCACCTATATAATTAAAAATTCAAATTAAAAAACACGAATGTTTAACCGATACTTATTCATGTTTTTAACAATCTTTTTATATGATTTGGAGGATGAAATGAAACAAGGAAATGTAACAATTTAAGGGAATATATGTTATAATGGTGAAAGATTGTTGTATGTGGATATAAGGAGGAGTTAATCTTGAAATCAATATTAAATAAATATAAATTAATACTCGGTATTACATTTGGTGTATTTATGTTTTTACTTGTTTGTGCAGCAATACCATTTATATTAGATTGGAAATTATACAATTTGCATTTATATGATTCACATTTGGATAGTGCAGGGTGGTCAAGCTTTAATGGAAGTTATATAGGAGCAATAATTGGAGGAATAGCGACACTATTAGGTGTATTCATTACTTTAGTGTATACTGATAAGAAAAATAAGGAATCTGAATTACAAGAAAATAGCTTCATTGTATATTATGATTTATATTTTGCAATAAAGGATTTAAAGAGAATTTATTATCAATGTAAAAAATCAAGATTTTCAGTTAAGCAGTCAATAATGTTTCCTAGTAAAGAGTGGAATAAAAATATAGCAAAACTATCTGGAAGAATTGACGATATTAAGAATATATATGAGTTATATGGTTACTTAGAACAAGTAAGTAATTCCGTTAAAAAGTACAATGATTCAATGACTTTACAAGATGAAAGACGTTATAGTACAGCTTATCATAAAGATTTGATTGAGTTTATATCAGCTAAAATATTTAGTGAGGAATTTATTTTAAGAGGTGACGATATAGAGGATGAATATGAAATACATATTGATATGCATGAGTTGCATATGAATGAGTTAGATGATAAATACAGATATATATTAGATGATCTTCGTAATATTCAAAAAAGAAAATATTAAAAAAGTAAAGCACCTACATATGTAGGTGTTTTTATTATGTCAACTTGCCAAGGAGTGGATAGGAAATGGCTAAAGAGTTTGCAAAAGCTTTTTATAACAGTTCAGCATGGAAGAAATGCAAAGCATCTTATATTGAATCAGTTCATGGTTTATGTGAGAGATGTGAAAGACCAGGATACATTGTGCATCATAAAAAAGAATTAACATCTAACAACATTAATGATCCTAATGTAACACTTAACCATGATAATTTAGAATATTTATGTTTGGATTGTCATAATGCAGAGCATGACTTCAATAGAGAAAAGAAAAGTGCAACTAAGAAAGGCTACAAGTTCAATGATAAAGGAGAATTGATTCCAAGTACATAGCCCCCCCACAAAAACATATGTGGGCTGAATTTGGAAGACCATATAGGGTACAACAATTTTCCTTAGAACAAAATCTTTGAATAAGGGTGAGGTATATTTTTGATTATTTCCGAATAATTAGAAAAGAATCTTAAACAAGATATAAACGAAGTTGGAAAATTATATAAAGATTTCCCTAAGTAAAATGTTAAAGTTTTAGAGCAATTAAGAAACTAAATATTATTTATTTGTTAATGTAGCTATTTTACATATGATATGTCTATGAGTGAGGTAATGAAAGAATTGAAAAATACTATAAACTTAAGAATAATTCTATCTATAAATTTGCAATGGGATTATGTTATTTCTAAAAAGATAAATATAGAAAAAATAAGGAAAAATTGAGGATAAATTAAGGAAAAAACAAAGAAAATATTATGTACAAATATAGAAAGCAATGGTAGAGTTTATGTATGGTCAAAAATTATATATGAATTTAAATTTTTAAGCACAGGCGTAATGTTTGTGCTTTTTATTTTGCAAGAAAGCTGGTGAGAACATGGAAGGATATTATACAAGCTATAGCTGTAAATACTGCAATAAAGAAATTATTTTAATAACTGAAGAAGTAAAGAGAACTCTTGCATCAGGGAAATATGTTTCATGTTCTCATTGTGGATGTAAGAAATTGAAAAGTGGAATTACAACAGATGATTTACGAAAACTTATGAGTGAAAGAAGTTATAGAAGACATAATGGAGCTATAGTTCAAAAAGGTGGTGGTTCCATGTGAATAGTGTAGAACCTATACGTAAAATGCAAGATATTTATGATGTAGCTGATTATTTAAGATCGCATAGCGAAAGAAATTATGTATTGTTTATGTTTGGAATTTATACAGGATTAAGAATATCAGATATACTTCAGTTTAGAGTGAGAGATATAAAAGAGATGAAAGGTAATATTAAAGAATACTTTTATATTAGAGAAGGAAAAACAGGAAAAGAAAAACGTATGAAAATCCCTAAAGATTTGAAATACATTTTAGGTGATTTTGTAAAAGGTAAATTAGATTATGAATATTTGTTTCTAAGCAAAAAAGGTAATAATAAGGCAATATCAAGACAACAGGCTTATAGAATATTAAGTGATGCAGCTAAAACATTTGGACTTGAATCAATAGGGTGTCATACTCTTAGGAAAACATTTGGATATCAATTATATCAACGTACTCATGATGGAATAACAATTAAAGAGATACTAAATCATTCAGATCTATCAACAACATTAAGATATATAGGAGTTAACCAAGATAGAAAAGATAAGATTATAGAGGAAGTGAGTTATCTTAGAAGGTGAAAAAACGGAAGCTCTTTTTTATTTATCCTATCATGTTACATAAAAAAGCATTGTAATATTAGAGTACTAAAAAATGATCTCTTATATTAGAAAAAACTTTTTAAAATAAATGTAACAGAATTATTAGATATGTAACATTGCATATGAGAATATTATCGATTATTAGATAGAATAAATTGCGTAGAGATTAAATAAAATATAACGTTCTTTGAAAATTTAATAATATCGTAGTTGAGATAAAATGGTATAATTATGATGTTGCATTATGTAAAACTTGAATCAAAATAAGTTTAGCTTTGCTAATGACAACCGATTAAGTAAGAAGGAAGTGAATTAAATGGATATGGAAGTATTTTATAAAGTATATATAATTGAATCTCCTAATGGCATGGATTTATTAGAAAAGAGGACAGAGGGAAAAGCAATGACTCAAATGTTAGAAATGTCAGAAGTTCCTTATGAATACTTTTTGGCAACAACTGAAGAAGTATTTAAAGTGGCTTTTGAACTAATTAAGGAAGATGTAATTGAATTGCAAGATTCTTATGCTTTCGTTTGGCCCATTATACATATATCATGTCATGGAAATAGTAAAGGAATTGCTCTGACTGATAATAATTTTATACCATGGACAAGTTTAGAATACTATTTGTCTATAATTAATATTTGTTTTGAAGATGATCCTGTTAGTCCCATAGTGTTATCTATGTCATCATGCTATGGTTTAAATGCAATTAGAACTGATTGGGAGAAAAAGAAAGAACGTTCACCATTTGCCTTTGTTTTAGGTCATGAGGATGAAATACCATGGGATGATGCTTTAATAGCATTTTCAGTATTCTTTCATAATTTTGTTAACAAAAAAACAAATTCACAAGTAGCATTGAAATGTATGAATGATAGTATAAATTCTCAAGATTATTTTAAATTATTTTGTAGTAAAGAATGTCGTGAAGTTCTTATAGAATAGATTTAAAATAACATAGGGTTCGTTATTAAAAATTAATAAATAGCAAAGTTTAAATATCGTATTATTCAAGAAATGAATTTACGATATTTTTTTGTGCAAAATCCTAAGATACTATGAAGGTGGAATTGGGGAAAATAATTTGATATGGTATTAGTTTAGTAGTTATAACTAATAGAAGAAAAAAGAAATAAATCAAAAAACATAAATGTTGTTATATGTAAAAAGGTACTGTGAAAAGGCATTAACTTAGTGAGGGTCTAGCGATGCCCGAAGTAGATCTAGTTATAAAAAATTTTTTAAAGGTGTTTCCGTTACCGCATTAAAGAAAGGAGGGGCTGCTTTGAGTGATGAAACTAAAAAAATTGATTCAGTTGATCAGGTAACAGTATCAAGTACAGTTTTATCAAATCTATTTGGATTAACAACAAGAAGAATAAGGCAACTTGAAAATGAAGGTGTTATAAAAAAGATTGCCAGAGGTAAATATTCATTACAAGATAATATAAAAAGTTATATTACTTTTATAAAAGCTTCAGCAGATCTTAAAGAAAACAAAACTGAAGAGGGCAAAGTAGATTATGATGAAGAACATGCGTTACTTGAAAGACGAAAAAGAGAAAAGATTGAATTAGAGCTTGCATCAATGAGAGGGACAATGCATTTTAGTGAAGATGTTGAAAGAGTAATGAACGATATGTTATCAAATTTCAGAGCAAAAATTTTAGCTTTACCTTCAAGAGTAGCTCCAAGACTTATGGGGATAGATACTATTGCTGATATACAAGAAATTTTGCAGATTGAGGTATTGGATGCGCTTAATGAGTTAAGCAAGTACAACCCTAGTGATTTCTATAGTGAAAAGTATGTTGATATTGTCGAGGATGAAATTAATGATGAGGATTTAGAAACAAATGAAGAAGAAACAACAGATTCATAAGAAAACAATAGATTTATTTAAAAAATTAGTTTCAATATTAGCACCACCACCACTTTTAACTGTATCTAAATGGGCAGATAGCTATAGAAAACTATCTCCAGAAAGTTCTGCTGAACCAGGACAATGGAGAACATCAAGAGCAGAATATCAGCGTGAAATAATGGATTCACTTTCGAATAAAGAAACTGAAATTATAGTTGTTATGTCTTCAGCTCAAGTTGGAAAAACAGAATTAATTAATAATATAATTGGTTATTTTATTGACTACGACCCTTCACCAATAATGTTATTAATGCCAACTTTAGATTTAGCACAATCTTATTCTAAAAAAAGACTAGCTCCAATGATTCGTGATACTCCAGTGCTTAGAGGAAAAGTTAAAGACGCAAAATCAAGAGATTCTGATAATACTTTATTAGAAAAAGGATTCCCAGGAGGATATATTGCATTAACAGGAGCAAATTCACCAACAGGATTATCTTCAAGACCTATTAGGATTTTATTAGCTGATGAAGTTGATAGATTTCCAAAGAGTGCAGGGATTGAAGGTGATCCTTTATCTTTGGCAGAAAAAAGAACAAAAACATTTTGGAATAAGAAGAAATTCTTTGTTTCGACTCCAACAGAAAAAGGAATTTCAAGAATTGACAAGGAATTTGATGATAGCTCTCAAGAAAAATGGTGTCTACCTTGTCCGGTTTGTGGTAAGCTTCAACCTTTAAGATGGGCTCAAATTCATTTTGAAGATATAACGCATGAATGTAAATTTTGTGGAGACAGATGTAATGAATTTGAATGGAAAGCTGGAAGTGGAGAGTGGATTGCTAAATATCCTAAAAGAATTAAAAAGAGAGGATTTCATCTTAATGCATTGGCCTCATCCTGGGAGCGTTGGGAAAATATTATAGAGGAATTTAAATTAGCAAAGAAAAATGGACATGAAACCTTAAAGACTTGGGTTAATACAACTCTAGGTGAAGTGTGGGAAGCAGATGAAGGTGAGGGGGCTGATAATGATGATTTAGTTGCAAGACGGGAACTTTATATTAATGATATTCCAAGAAAAGTTATTGTCCTTACTGCTGGAGTAGATGTTCAAGACGATAGACTTGAGGTTGAAGTTGTTGGATGGGGAGCAGGTAAAGAAAGTTGGGGAATACAATATAAAGTTTTTTATGGAGATCTAGGACAAAAAATAGTTTGGCAGCAGTTAGATGAATATCTCCTTAAGACCTTTTGGTTTGAAGAGGGCGATGGACTTATATTATCTTGTGTATGCATAGATAGTGGAGGTCATTATACAACTGAAGTTTATAAGTTCTGCAAAGAAAGAGAACATAGAAGAGTATTTGCAATTAAAGGCGTAGGGGGATATGGAAAACCATTCATAAGCAAACCAACTAGAAATAATAGAGAAAGAGCTGCCTTATTTTCTTTAGGTGTTGATAATGGAAAAGAGACAATATTATCAAGATTAAAAATTAAAGAAGATGGGCCAGGTTATTGTCATTTTCCTAAAGAGGTAGATAGGGGATATGATGAAAGTTATTTTAAAGGTTTAACATCAGAAAAAAGGGTTATTAGATATAAAAAAGGTGTAGCAACATTTGAATGGGTAAAGAAGAGTAGCAGTATAAGAAATGAACCTATGGATTTAAGAAATTATGCAAATGCTGCATTTGAAATATTAAATCCTGATTTAGATACAATGGCTGCTAGAAATATCAATGGAAATGTTTTTGCACAAGGTAAAAAAGTAGCTAAAAAGAAAAAAAGAATAGTATCAAAAGGACTATAGGAAGGAGAAATTTATGGCATTTACATTTGAAATAGCACAAAAACACTTAGATGCATGGCTTGATGCTGAAATTGCAGTAACAAATGGTCAAAGTTATACAATTGGAAGTAAATCATTAGATAGGGCAAATTTATATCAAATAAGGGAACAAGTTAAGTATTGGAGCAATGAACTTTCAAAAGCTAAAAATATACTTAAAAATAAAGGCAGAAATAGAGTAATGAGAGTGGTTCCAAGAGACTTATAGAACAATAACTAAAGGTAGGTGATGGGATTGAATGTAATAGATAGGACAATAGGAGTGATTTCACCAAATGCAGCATTGAAAAGACAGGTTGCGAGGCAAAAGCTATCAATAATGAATAGTGGTTACTCACATCATGGAGCTAGTAGAACAAAAAAGAGTTTATTAGGTTGGATGTTTGGAGGGGGAAGTCCTAAAGAAGATATAGAAGATAATATCCAGGTATTAAGGGAACGTTCAAGAGATTTATATATGGGAACTCCAATTGCAACAAGTGCCATAAAAACATTAAGAACCAATGTGGTTGGTGGTGGGCTTAGATTAAAATCCCAAATTGATTATGAATTTCTGGGATTAAGTGATGAAGAGGCAGAAAAATTAGAAACTACAATAGAAAGAGAATTCTCTTTATGGGCTGATAGTGTTAATTGTGATTTAGCAAGACTAAATAATTTTTATGAGTTACAACAACTTATATTTTTGAGTAGTCTGATGTGTGGAGATGCCTTTGCTTTACTTCCCTATACTCAAAGAATTGGAATGCCTTACGATTTGAGAATTCAATTAATAGAAGCGGATAGAGTTTGTGATCCTTATTATAAAAAAGGATATAACAATATAAGTGCAGGCATTGAATGTAATGACAATGGAGAAATAACAGCATATCATATAGCAAATTTTCATCCATTATCTACGTATAGGAGCAATAGTACATGGACTAGAGTTGAAGCTTTCGGTGAAAAGACAGGTAGAAGGAATGTAATTCATATAATGGAAAGTGAACGTATAGGGCAACGAAGAGGAGTTCCAATACTCGCACCTGTTATTGAAGCTTTAAAACAATTAGGGAGATATACAGAAGCAGAATTAATGGCAGCAGTTATATCAGGAATGTTTACAGTTTTCATTGAAAGTAAATCTAATAGCGAAGAAGCGCCACTTGGTTCGATGATACCAGAAGATGAAGAAGTCGATGGAGGTGATGAAAACAGTTATGAATTAGGTAATGGTGCAATAGTAGCACTTGGAGAAGGAGAAACTGCTAAAGAGACTAATCCAGGGAGACCTAATACTGCTTTTGATGGATTTATAGCTTCAGTATGTAAACAAATTGGGGCAGCGCTTGAAATACCACATGATTTATTATTAAAACAATTCAATGCTTCATATTCAGCTAGTAGAGCAGCATTACTTGAAGCTTGGAAAATGTTTAGAATGAGAAGAATTTGGCTTTCAAATGATTTTTGTCAACCTATATATGAAGAGTGGCTTTCAGAAGCCGTAGCCAAGAGCAGAATTTATGCTCCTGGCTTTTTTGATAGTCCAATTATTAAAAAGGCTTATTGTAATGCTGAATGGAGTGGCCCATCTCAAGGACAATTAGATCCAGTCAAAGAAGCTAATGCAGCAGTAATTCGTGTGGAAAATTGCTTCTCGACAAGAGCAAAAGAAACTATAGAGCTTACAGGTGGAGATTTTGTTAAAAACAATAGGCAAAGAATTAAGGAAGAAAAGATGAGACAAGAGTTACTAGCTTTAAATAAAAAGGAGGTACAGTTATAAATGAAAAAAGTTGAGGTAAAAGGAACAATAATATCTCAAGAGGATAAGTGGATTTATGATTGGCTTGAATATCCATATACAACATCAAATGATATTAATAAACAATTACTTGATGCTAAAGGTGAAGATGTACAAGTTGATATTAATTCCAATGGTGGTTCAGTATATGTTGGAAGTGAGATATATACAAGCCTAAAATCTTATTCAGGAAACTTAACTATAAATATAGTTGGTATGGCTGCAAGTGCTGCATCAGTTGTAGCTATGGCGGCAAAATGTTTAATGTCACCAACAGGGCAACTAATGATTCATAATGCATCAATGGGAGCACAAGGCGATTATCGAGATATGAATAAAGCAAGTGAGATTCTACAATCTGTGAACAAGTCTATTGCCAATGCATACAAATTGAAAACTGGAATGTCTGATGAAGAACTTAAAAACATTATGGATAATGAAACATGGCTTACAGCTCAAGAAGCTAAAGACTTAGGATTAATTGATGAAATAATGTTTGAAAATACGCAACAATATAATAATTCAACACCAAATTTTTATAATAGCTTGGTTACACCTAGTAATAAAGCCATTGAAGAATTGAAAAAATGTGGAAGTGTTGAAGCATTTAAAGAAAATATAATCAATAATAAAGTTCAAAATACTGTTAATTCAGTAATTGATAATAAAGAAAATGAAGAGGAGGGAAAAATAATGGATGTAAACACATTAAAAAATGAACACAAAGACATCTATGATCAAGTTGTATTAGAAGCAACTAATTCTGAAAGGGCAAGGATTAAAGGAATAGAGGACTTAGCTATTCCAGGTAATGAAGATATAATTGATAAAGCTAAATTTGAAACTGGAATTTCGGCAGAAGCCGTTGCAGTTGAAATTATTAAGGCTCAAAAAGGAAAAGGAACAGAGTTTATAAATCAAGCAAAACAAGATGCAATAGATGCTAAGCTATTAGAAGTAAATGAGGTAGCAGCACCTGGAAATGATAAGTCTGATGATATTAAAGACAAAGAAAATGCCGATTATATGGCAAAATACATGAATGGAGGCGTTAAATAATGAACTTATATGGGAATGAAGAAACTTTTGTACCCGATAGTATTTTTGCAGGAAATAATATTCCTGTAATTGTTAAAGGTGTAAATCTAGCACCTACTTCAAGCGGATCTTATACTAGAGGTTCAGTATTAATGGTTTCAGCAAGTGGAAATGCAGAATTATTAGATATAAGCGAATTAGAGAGTACATTTACAGTCGCAGGTACAGCTGTAACAGAAACAAAAGGTGCAACAATCGTTGGAGTACTAACCGACGATGTTATAGTTCCAGTAGACGGAATTGTAGCTACAGAAGCTAGTGTATATATTTGCGGATACTTCCATAAAGAAGCATTAACATTTGCTGATGGAACTACTGTAGCTACTTCAGAATTAGAATTAAGAAAATTAAATATTTTTATAGATTAAGGGAGGGATAATAAATATGAGTATATATGAAACTAAAACAATGCTTCTAGCAATTGAACAAAAGAAACCAGTATTTACATTTTTAAGAGACACATTTTTTCCAAACATTGAGACACTTTTAACTGAAAAAGCAGAGGTAGATATTAAAAAAGGTAAAAGAAAACTTGCACCTTTTGTTGCTCCACGTGTTGGTGGAAAAGTAATGACAAGAGAAGGTTTTAAAACAGATGTTATTACTACACCTAAGATTGCACCGATAAGAGTAATCACAGCAGATGATATTAAAAAAAGAACGCCAGGAGAAAATGTTTATAGCACTAAGACGCCAGAAGAAAGAGCAGCATTATTGCTTGCTAAAGACTTAGTAGAGTTAGATGAAGCTATAACAAGAAGAGAAGAGTGGATGTGTGCCCAAGTAGTATTAGGGGAATCAATTGATATTGATGTTGATGGAGTAAAACAAAATATTGATTTTGGCTTTACAAATACAGTAACACTTTCAGGAGCTAAATTATGGAGTGCTTCAACTTCTAAACCACTTGCTGATTTAAAAACTTGGCGATTAAAAATAATAAAAGCAACTGGGAAAACTCCAAATATGTGTTTAATGGCTGATGATGTAGTGGATAATTTTATTGAGAATGCAGCTGTTCAAAAGTTATTAGATATTCAAAGATTAAATATTGGGGCAATAGAGCCAAGCTATCAAGGAAATGGAGTTACATTTATTGGTAAATTACCATCTTTAGGACTTGAATTATATTCTTATTCAGAATATTACATTGATGATGATGGTCAAGAAAAACAACTTATTCCAACTGGAAAAGTTATTGTTGGTGTATCTGGTAGCGGAAAGCGTTACTATGGTTCAGTAACTCAAAAAGAAAAAGGAACATGGGTAACATATGAAGGTGATAGAATTCCTAAATATACTACGGATGATAAAAATGAAATTGATGAATTAAGACTTACATCAAGACCATTACCAACACCAGAAGATGTTGATAGTTGGGTAGTTGCTACAGTGTTATAGGAAAGGCCTTAGGGCCATTTTAAAATTATGAGTATTAAATGTTTAAAAACAATAATTAATGATGAAGCTGAATATGTAAAAGATGACATCATAACCAATATTACTAAAGAAGAAGCTGAGAGACTGATCAAGTTAAAAGTTGCTATAAAAATTAATGATAAGTTTAAGAGAAGTAAGCAAGATCTAAAAAAAGTATATGCAAATAAATATAAAAGAAATAAATTTGCAGAGTTGGAGGGTGGCTATGAATTTTAAGGAACAGATCGAGGCTGATTTAAATATATTCTTTAATCCAGATGAATTTGGAGAAGATCATAGTATAGATGGCAAAGTTGTTAATGTTATTGTCGATAATGAAACTTTAAAAAGTAGAAATAAGAAAGAATACGATGGAATTGTTCAAGCCGATATGTTGTATTTTGCTAAAGAAGAGGATTTGTTAAAAGAGCCTAGGCCTGATGGTGTGCAAATGTTTGATGGTATTCCTTATATAATATTTGATGCCAAACTTGATGATGGAGTATATGAAGTAATACTTCAGGCAAATAAGAATTAATGGCTATAAATATTAAAATTGATGATAAGGAATTAAAAAGAACAGTTGCTAAATTAAGAGATTTTCCTAAGGAAATTCCAAAAGCTACATCAGCTGCACTTAATAGAACAATTAGTTTTGTAACAAAGAAAGTTAAAAAAGAGGTTACAAATGAATATTCTATTAAATCAGGTGAAGTAGCTGCTACATTTAAGATAAAAAAGGCAAATAGCAGTAGTTTAACAGCTAGTATTAATTCAAAAGGAAGAGTATTAACATTAAGTCATTTTCCAGCAAATTTAAAAGCAGGATGGGGTAAAGGTTCAAAGGTAAAAGTTAAAGTAAAAAGGACAGGGTATAAACAAGTTAATGGAAATCCAACACCTTTTGTTGCTTCACTTGGTGGAAATTTGCAAATAGTAAGAAGGAAAACATCAAAATCTTATCCAGTAGAAGTTTTAAAAACTTTATCAATTCCACAAATGATAAGCAATGCTAAAATAAATGAAAATATTAGTAGAGAAGCTTCAGAACAACTACAAAAAAGAGTTGAACATGAAGTTGAGTATAGGCTAAATAAGTTAACAAAATAGGAGGAGTATATGACAGAGGTTGATGTAATAAAAGGTCTAGCTATATTTTTAGAAAAAAATGTAGCCAGTAAAATTCTATTAGAAAAACCACCTGAAAAGGGCATTATAGATAGAAAAGGAAGTTATGAATTAGTTAATCCATCAGTTTATAAGGGATGGATACCATTAAAGAATTTAGATGAATATAATTATTCAGTTCCATCTATTGTTGTAATGCTTGATGAAGGTATAGATGATACTAGTGATTCAAACCTTAATATACGACTTAAAATTGCTACTTATGATCCTGGAGAAACTCAAGAAGATGGAAATGTAAATTTAAATGGTAAAGGTTATATGGATTTATTAAATTTAACGACCAAAATTAGATTGGAGTTAGCACAAAATCCAATAATTGAAGAAAAAGTTAGTATAAATAAACCAATTAAATGGAGCATGGACAACCAGCAAAGCTACCCATATTGGACAGCCAATATGAGCTTTACGGTGTCTATTGCTCCATTACCATTTAATACAGAACAATATCAAAATTATTTATAAGGTGGTGTTAAAACATGGGATATAAGCATGGTATATATGGAGAATTGGTTGCAAGTGGTGAATCAATCACAACAACCAAAACAGTTGCAGTATATATTGGAACAGCTCCAATCCATAGAGTAAAAACAAGAGTAATAAATAAACCGTTATTAATTAGAAATTTAGAAGAGGTACAAACAAAACTTGGTTATAGAGATAATGATGACTTTGATATATTCACATTATCTGCAGTAGTCTTTGCACACTTTGCAAATAAAATAAAACCAATTGGGCCTATAGTTGTAATAGTATTAGATACAACTATAGGAGCTCAGGTAACAAAAGATATAAGTATCATTAATGGAATAGGATATATTGAAGATCATGCATTAATAGAAAGTGTAGAAATTACAGATGAGGTTTTAGGTCTTGATTATAACGTTAAATACAACGATTCAGGAAAACTTCAAATTACAGGAGATAATTTAGCTGCTACAGTTTCAGTAATCTATAAGAAAGTAGATCCAACAATAATTATTGCAGCTGATGTTATTGGAACATATGATGAAACCAGTGAAAAAAGAACTGGTATAAAGGCAATTGCTGATGTATATGAGGAACTTAATTTAGTACCTGCAATTACATCAGCGCCAGGATTTACACAAATTAAAGAAGTTGAACAGGCACTCGTATCTACTACATCTAAAATAACTGATAGATGGGAAGCTGTTTGCTATGTTGACATTGATTCTAAATTAGCAACTAGTAGAGAGGCAGCTATAAAGTGGAAAACCGATAATAACTATAAATCCAACAGTGAAAAAGTATGTTGGCCAAAGGTTAAAGTTGGTGATAAAGAATTATGGATGTCTATAGTGGCTATTGTAAGAAAGCTACAGACAGATGTAAAAAACAAAGATGTTCCATATGATAGTGCATCAAATAAACCGATTGACATTAATGGGCTAGTTACAAATGGTCAAAAAATAAAATTTAGTCAGGAAAAAGCTAATGGTTTAAATGAAAAAGGAATTACTACAGCAATTTATTCCGGAGGTAAGTATGTTCTTTGGGGTCCTCATATGGGAAATTATGATTATATTGAGACAACAAAGCCGGAAGAAATATTTGATATAAATCTAATGATGAATAAGTATCTGTTGAATGATTTTCAACTTAGAAATATTGATTTAATAGATTCGCCTATGACTCGCCATGACATTGATGCATTACTTGTTTCAGAACAAATGATATTAAGTGCATATGTAAGTGCTGGCGAATTATTATATGGAGAAATTAAGTTTAATCAAGATGATAATTCACGTTCAGACTTAATTCAAGGTGACTTTGCATTTAATACGCTTGTTACCAATACTCCACCGGCTAAATCTATTACTCAAAAAGTTCAATATACTTCAAAAGGTGTTGATACTTTATATGGAGAGGAGAGTGAAGAATAATGGATCCAATTACTAATAAGGTTATAGATTATACTGTTTATGTTAGAGAGAATGGAAAAGCCACAAAAATAGGAGATACAACATCGGTGACTTTACCATCAATAGAAAAATTAACAGATACAATTAAAGGTTCTGGAATAATTGGAGAAATAGACCTACCATCGTATGGTCAAATAGGTTCTATGGAAACAGAGATTGCAATAAGAACTGCTAATGATAAATGGGGGATACTAATTACTGCATATGAATTAGAATATAGATGGGCTACAGATGTAGTAGATCCATCAACAGGAAAAGTTGCTGTAGTAGCTCATAAAGCGTTTTTAAAAGTAATAAATAAAAAAGCTGAAGAAGGGAAACTTGAAACAGGTGCCGCACAGGATGGAAGTGCTGCATATGAGGTTATAGCATATAAGAGAATTATCAATGGTAGTGAAATAATTAATATTGATAAATTAAATGGAATTTTTTCTGTTAATGGAATCAATATGTTTGATAATATAAGCCAATATTTATAAAAGTAATATTTAAAACAGCTAGGAGTTTTCTTAGCTGTTTATTTTTGAGGAGGAAACTTAGATGGAAAATAAAGAAAATGTATTAACACTGAAGAAACCTATAATGATTGATGGAGCGGAAACAAAAGAAATTAATTATGATTTTGATGAATTAACAGGTAGGGATTTAGAAAATGTTTTTAAAGAGTCGACTAAAAGTGGATATATGGTTTCGGCTAGTTATGAATTAGATCCAGTTATAGGGGGGAGAGTTTTTGCAGAGGCAGCTAATATTGCGTATACAGATGTACAAAGATTTTCATTAGCTGATTATGGTAAGGCGGCATCACTTGCAAGAGATTTTTTTATGCTAGGCTTGGTTGGAAGCCAAGACGAAAACATTTAAAAGAAATAGTTGCACAGATAACTCTTGAAACTTCAAATTCTAGAAAGGACTGTTACGAAATGGCATTGCTTGACTTGTTTGAGTACTATGAAGCATTAGCTGATGAAGCTGACAGAAGAAATAATGAATACAAGAAGTTAGCAAATAAAGAGAAGAGGTGAGGCTATGGCAAAAACTTTACAAACCAATATTGCCATTGGTGGAATTTTAAATCCAAGCCTTCAAAAAGCGTTTGCAGGTGTAGCACAATTTGCTAGTAAAGCATCAAATTCAATAGCTCAAGTAAATTCAAAAAGTATATCACTTGCACAAAATGCTGGAGCTCAAGTGCAAGGAATGTCAGGTAAAATAAAAGCAGCTCTAGTGACAGGAGCAATTGCAACAGCAGGAGTACAAGTTGGTAAATCTATGTTAGAACAAGCTTCAAGTTTAGAGCAGTATAGAAATACATTAAACATTGTAATGAAGGACAATACAAAAGCAGCACAAACATTTGCATGGGCAACTCAATATGCAAATAAAACTCCTTATGAAACAGGAGAAATAGTGGAGGCAACTGTAAAACTCACAAATTATGGTCTTGAGGCACAAAAAACATTGCCGATAATTGGTGATATGGCTGCGGTATTTGCAGGTAGTGGGAAGACAATAAATGATGCTACTGAAGCTGTTGCTGATGCACAAACAGGAGAACTTGAAAGATTAAAAGAATTTGGTATAACAAAAGATATGATAATAGCTCAAGGTGCAAAAAGTTTAGCAGGCATAGAACTTGTTAATAACAAGGGACAGATTACAAATCAAAAGGCTTTTAATGTTGCTTTATTTTCACTTATGAAAGAACGATATGCAGGAGCGATGGATATTCAATCAAAGTCATATAAAGGATTAATGTCAACCGTAACTGGTGTTGCTAAAAGTGGACTTGCAAGAATAATGGGTATAAATGAAGAAGGAGATGCAATAGCAGGTTCAGCATTTGATATAGTGAAGCAAAAATTATCAGGGTTAGCAGACAAATTAACGCAAATGCAAGCAGATGGAACATTTGAAATAATGGCAGACAAATTTACTGCATTTGCTCAAAATGTTTCGTCAGGCATTGATTATGCATGGCCAAAGATACAAAGTTTTTTTAGTTATGTTCGAGATAATGGCCCACGAATAATGGAAATTGCAAAATATATTGGAGAAGCTTTTATAGCATGGAAAGTTATATCAGGAATATCATCAGGTATTCAAGCTATACATGGGGTATACACTTCAATAATGTTACTTAAAACTGGGATTTTAGCATTAAATTTAGCAAAGTTAAAAGATAAAGCGACAACATTATATCTACATGGCTTATATATAAAAGATGCGATCATAAAAGGGGCTTCAACATTGGCAACAGGGGCACAAACTGTAGCACAATGGGCATTAAATTCAGCATTTTTAGCATGTCCTTTGACTTGGATAGTTTTAGGAATAGCTGCTTTAATTGTAATATTTGTTTTGCTATGGACTAAATGCGAAGGATTTAGAAACTTCTTTATTGAAATGTGGCAAAGTATACAAGCTGGTATACAAGCGTTTGATATTTGGCTTACCACTGCAATGCAAACTGATTGGACTACATCTTTTGGAGCATTAGGTGCTATATTAAATAGTTTTTTCTATATTGTTGGCGGTATATGGAATTCAATTAAACTTGTTTTTAGTGGAGTTATTGATTTTGTTAGTGGAGTATTTGCTGGTGATTGGTCATTAGCTTGGAATGGAATTGTTCAGATATTTTCAGGAATAATGAATGGTATAGGAACTGTAATGAAAGCACCACTTAATGCAGTTATAGGATTAATAAATGCAGCAATAAGTGGAATTAATTCAAGTGTTCAGTTAGATATTCCTGAATGGGTTCCAAGTGTTGGAGGACAACATTTTGGAGTCAATATTCCCGCTATTCCAATGTTTGCAAATGGTGGATTTACAAATATTCCTTCTATTTTTGGTGAAGCTGGCCCAGAAGCAGCAATTCCGCTTAAGAGAAATAATCCAAGAAGTATATCGTTACTAGAAAAAACAGCAGCTACTATTGGGTATAATGGAAAACAACGTAGTGAAGGTCATACATTTGTATATTCACCTCAAATTGGAGGCAATGCAGATTCAGAAACTGTTAATCAAATAAAACAAAGTTTTGAAGAATTTAAAGAAATGGTATTAAGTGCTATGGATGATGAAAGAAGGGAAGCTTATGAGTGATAGAACATATTATAAGCATATAACTAATGAAAATGATACTTTTGATAAACTTGCTTTAGATTTTTATAGTGATGAAAAGTATTCAATTTTTATTATGCAAATTAATCCTGATTTTATCGGAACTATTCAATTTGAATATGGAGTAGAGCTTATGATCCCAATATTAAAAAATAGAGATACATCAACACTACCACCTTGGAAGAGCAGGTGATTTAATGAGAGTTATATATGAAAACACTGAGATTAATATTCAGGTATCTGATTGTAAAGTTATAGATAATATGGGTGGCAAGGCTGATAGCCTTGCTATTACTTTTGCAGATATAAAAAATGAATGTAGGAAATGGGGCTTTAAGAAAAATCATACTATAGAAGTTATTGAGGAACCATTTTCAACAGGAAAAATGTATGTAGATGAGTTTGGATGTGGAGTTGGAATATATTCAATAAGAGCTCTTTCTATAAAGAAAAAGGTAAAAACTAAATTCACAAGAACCTGGGAAAGTGTAAGATTTTTAGCATTGGTTAATGATCTTATAAAAGATGAGGGGTTAAAGTTAGAAACATATGGAACAATTGAAAATTACGAGTATGCAAGGGTAGACCAAATAGAAAAAAATAATATTGAATTTCTAAACGAAAGATGTATTTTAGAAGGTTATAATTTAAAAATTTGTGATGGAAAAGCAATTATTGTTTCAGAAGTATTTTTAGAAGGGCAAAAAGAATCATTAACATTAGACCCATCTATGTTTGTTGGAAAATATAATTTTAACTGTATATCTAAAGATATATATAGTGGTTGTGAAATAAACTATGCTTCAAGAAAGTTTATTAAAGGAAATTGCATATTAAATCGAGATGGTGAGTTGCTTAAATTAAGAAACATAATGGTTAGTAACAGTTATGAAGCTGATAGATTTGCAAAAAATATACTAAGATCATATAACAAATATGAAATCACTGGAACATTTTATTTAAATAAAAATGCAAAGGTTGCAGCAGGTGCTACAGTAAAAATTGAAAATCTAGATTCTTTTAATGGCAAATATATAGTTGATAGAGTGTATCAAGATTTTATTCAAGGGAAAACAAAAGTTAGAGTTAGAAAAGTACTGGAGGGATTTTAGTGAATAATATAGGTATAGTATCGGATGTAAATAATAATGTTGCTAGAGTAACATTACAAGATATGGACAATGCTGTTACTGATTGGTTACCTATAAATTCAATAAATATTTCTGTGGGAGATCAAGTAGTAATATGTTTTTATAATCAAAATTTGAAAGATGGAGTTATAGTAGAAAAAGTGGGGTGATTAGATGTCATTAGGAGGTTTTTCAGGAAAGTTATTTGAAGTTAGTTCTAATAAAATATATACATTTGATGATTATACTAAATCTTTTTCATTAAATGTTGAAAGCCAAGAGGTAGATGGAGATAAGCCTTCAACTTATATAAAGGGAAAAGGACTTCAAAACCCTAGCATTTCAATTAAATTAAGACAATCATCAAGTATTGATGTTGGAACAGAAGTAGAAGATTGGGGAACAATTTGTGAAAGTGGTGCACCTAATATGCTTTTTTTAGGTGATAATCCTGTAAGTACTAATAAGTTTCTACTTAAGAATGTAGGTTTATCTGATACAACTTATTTTGGTAGTAAATTAATCAAAGCAACACTAAAATTAGATTTTGAAGAATATGTTAGAGCTGGAGTAAAGAAAGAATCAGGAACATCAGATGAAGATAAAGAAAAGGCTAGTAAATCATCAAAGGCTAAATCAAAAGCTAAGGCAAGTGGTGAAGAAACTATGTCAGAAGAAGATTCTCAAAAGGTAAGTGCATTAGAAAATCAAGTTTTTGGAGGATAAGAATATGGATTATACAGTAAGCAGTTCTGACTTAATAGATTGGAATGCAAAGGGAAACAATAGAATTCTTCAAAATATAAACAATATAATTAATACAGTTAAAAATGAAGTACCTTATGATCGACTCATGGGAAGAAATCCTAAAAATGTAGATAAAACAAATAAAAATAGAAATGCATTAATTGAAGAAACTTATGATTTAATAAAAACATATGAGCCGAGAGCTACAGTAAAAAGTGTTGAAATAGAAGATATTGAAAATTTAGAAATAAAGGTGGTGGTTACTATTGATTAACTTTGTTGAAATAATTCCTCAGAACATATTAGATAATATGTTTGATACAGTGGAATCTTATCTTGGGATAAAGTTAAGTGATGGTGATGAACGTAATTTATTTTTACATTCATTAGCACCTATAATAATTGGGCTATACAATTCAATTAATGATACTGCAAATCAAAATTTATTAAGGTATGCAAGAGATGAAAAGCTAGATGAAGTAGCAGAGGATTTTTATAAAACAACTAGATTAGATTCAACAAAATCATTTTGCAAGGGAATAGCAAAGCTTTCGGAAGTTCAGGCTCAAGATGTTACAATTCAAGCTGGAACCAAAGTAACTCCAGATGGATTATTAATATATCTAATTAGAGATAATGCAGTAATTAAAGCAGGACAAACCCAAACAGAAGTTACTCTTATTGCTGCAGAACCTGGAGAAAAATATAATGGATTCTTACCAATGAAAATTAAATTTATAGTAGATCCAATATCATATGTATCAGAAATATATAATACTGAAATATCAGCTTCAGGATCAGATATAGAAGATGATGAAACGTATAGACAAAGAGCAAGACTATATATGGAGAGTCTTAGTACTACAGGCCCAGAAGGAGCGTATGAATATTATGCATTATCTGCAGATAATTCTGTTTCAAGTATAAAAATAACATCACCTTCACCAGGCGTTGTTCGAATATATGCTTTAGTTGATAATGGAGAAATACCAAGCCAGGAAATATTAGATAAGATTTATAATGCTTGTTCTCAAAAAGATAGAAGGCCACTTACAGATAAGGTTGAAGTAGTTGTTCCAGAAGTAGTTAATTACAATATTGAATTAACATATTATCTAGATAAAAATTTTTCAATAAAAGAAGAGGAATGGAGAAAGAGCATTGAAGGAGATCATCTTGATCATTCAAATGGAGCCATAAGAGATTTTATAAAATGGCAACAAAGTGATATTGGAAAAGCAATAAATCCTGATGAACTAAAGTACTTTATACAAAATGCTGCATCATTTGAAGTTGAAGGAATTAAAATTACAGGTGTAAGGAGATTAGAAGTAACTTCGCCAGTTCATGCAACTATAACGGAAAATCAAGTGGCTAAAGCTGCTAATATAATTGTAACTTATGGAGGCAAAGAGTAATGAATCTTAATGAATTTGATTTATTAGAATTACAAACTTCATACCTTCAACAAGATTCAATGATTCAAGCATTATGTGTTGCACTTACTCCATATCTGAAAGAAATAAATGATTCTATTAAATTAACATATTTATATGGAAGAATGGATGAACTAGATAAAAAAACAATAGATGAACTAGCATGGCAATTTCATGTTGATTTTTATGATCCTACGTTGTCTGTTGAAATAAAAAGACAGCTTGTTAAAAATTCTCCTAGATGGCACAAAATAAAAGGCACACCACAAGCCACAGAAGAATTGACTAAGACTATATTTGGTGGAGATGCAGAGGTTGTAGAGTGGTTTCAATATAATGGTGAACCATATACATTTCAAGTATATGCAAATATAGAAGCATTAAAAGATGGGCTTAAAACATTCTATAAAATGTTAGATACCATAAAAAACAAGAGATCTCATTTAGATTCGATAATAGGTGTAATAAGTGACGAATTAAAGTTAGAAACTAAATATAAGGAGTATTCGTATCCTTTTTTCATGTGTGGTGCATTCCTCTGTGGAACTAAGCCAGATGCGAACACTCTAGGAACTAAAGTGACAACAGAACTCAATACAGTAACCAATAATACAACTACTATGCAAAAGTATAATATGGCAGGTGCTTTTAATACAGGAGGCGATACAATTTGATAACAGAAAAAGGCATAAATAAAATAGCAAACTTAATAGTTGGACTTGTGAAAAAAGGTCAAGTAACAGTTGAGGGAATAACAAAAGATGTAGAGCTGTATAGAACAGCAGTTAATAAAGATACACTTAAAATATTTTTATTATTAGATGATACCTTCACTGGAAAAATTGAAAATAAAAATCTTATAGATCAGGATGGAGAAATAATTTTTCAAAATTCTAATGTAGTTCAAAAAGATACTACTAAAGGATTACTTATTGTATTTAGCGTAAAGATAAGTGAGGTGGAAGTATGATAGGTGAATATGAAAAGACAGAGTGGCAGGATCATATAGTAGAAAGTCCATTTGCATTTGTACAAACAGTAAATACGGATGGTTCTATAAATTTAGCTCCAAAACAAGGAGAAATATTGCAACAAGGAACTCCAGTAAGTGCTAATAATTTAAATCATTTAGAAGAAGGAGTATATCTCAATTATAGTTTTTTAAAAGAGTTATTTGATGAAATAATGAAATTAAAATTAGATGTATTGACACTTAAAAATGTAACTATAAATGATATGAGTAATAATATGTTTTTTATATCTTTTGCAACTTTAGATGATATTAAATTAAAAAGTGGAATATACGATTCTGTAAATAAGAAAATTTACGTTTAGAAAGGGGATAGAAAAATGTCAATTATTTGGACTCAAGGAGAGAGTAACTCGACTATCACCATAGGTGCTACGATGTTAGCAGAAGACATATATATGAGTGCTCCAGTAAAGGTATCTGCTCTATGGTTTAAGAATCCTTATACTTTTGGGAATGTGAAAGCATATATATTTAGAGTCTCAGACAAAGCACTGATTGCTTCAAGTAGTCAATTAGCTTTCGCCCAAGGATGGCTTCAAATTCCTATATCTTGTACCTTAGAAGCAAGTGTAGTTTATAGAATAGCATTCGAACGCGTGGGTTATAACGAGCATGTCGCAAATTATTATAATGCTACTACTTCACCAATAGTAACTACTGTAAGTGGAATAAGTATGACTGTTACGAGCGAATATAACGGCACTTTCATATTTTGCAAAAATGTAAGTGGTGTCTACCCAGATATGGGTGTAAGCGTTGGGACATCATATGGTTCCCATGTAGCGTTGTCATTTAAGGTAGAGGGCTCTGTCAATACTGCACCGACAATTAGCGGAAGTGCAAATGAAAGCTTAGGAAATAAAAATACGCCATTCGACATTCTGTTCTCTGTAAATGATGTAGATAGTGCAAATATCTTAAATGTCATAGAAAAATTAAATGGCAGTCAGATTAATTCAATTAGCAATGCTCCAAGAAATACTAATTTTACTATTAGTATAACTAAAGCAATATTAGACAGTTTACCTTTAAATCAACAAAGCACAATTCTTATAAGTGTAACAGACGGAACTGCAACTACCTATAAGACTATTACATTTACGAGAACCAATAGTGGACCAAGTATAACAAATAGTGATAAGAATTTAGGGCAAGTTGTAAGAACTGGAATAGCTGAAAAATATATTTGCCATGATGTTGAAGGAAATACCTTCTCTATAGTTGAAAAGGTGAATGATATAGTGCTTAAAAATATTACTGGTGTTGATGGTACGGAGTATACAATAGGTATTCCGGAAGCCACGTGGATTATAATGCCTAATGGAATTCATAAATATACTATAACTGCAACAGATTCACTTGGAGCAAGTATAGTAAGAACATTTACTTTTACAAAAAAAGAAACTGTAATTGAAAGTACAGGGTTTACCAATATAGTGCCAACAGATTTAGCTGCCACAAAAATTCTATTGACTCCAAACTGGATAGGTAAAGAAAATGTAGATGCTTTATTTGAGGTTTGTAATAATGCATATGATGCAGTACCGACATGGGAAAATGCTACAAGTCAGACATTGTTAAATAAATCTTATATATTTACTAATAAGGTCAAGACAGGTACTAAATGGGGAATAGATATAAGATTTAAATTAACATTAAAATCAGGTGTAACAGATAATATTGAGTTCTATGGATTGGGAGGTGCTTTTGAATAATGGAAATTATAAATAAAAAACCATTGCAAGAGATTCAGGAAGATAGAAAACAAGAGGCAGAAAATGCAACTGTTGATATTTGGGAAGCAATAGCTGCTATGGGTGCAGATTTGGCAGAAGCACAATCAACAATAGTAGATCTAAAAAATGAAATAGCTACATTGAAGGGAGGTGTTTAGTATGAATTTGAAGCCATATTTAATTACTGCCTATGCAGTATTAGTTAGAGTTGAAAAGTGGAATTTAGAGCTAGTGGAAGGATCTACAAAGAAAGTAGTTCCAGAAGATTATAGAACTGCAGTTGCAGAATATTTAGCAGAATAATTTAATAGAAGATAGGCATAACGAGGACTTTAAGAAGTCTTTTTTTCATGCTTATTTTTATAAATAATTTGAAATTAGGAAGGTGAAATATGAATGAAGAATTAATAAAAGACAAGCTAGAAACTCATGAAAAGAGGCTTAATAACCACGGAGGTAGATTAGATAAACTGGAGCAAGACTCAAGAGAGCTTAAGACAGAAATTAAAAATTTATGTGAAAATCTTAAATCACTAACAAATATGATGAAGTGGTTTATAACTGCAATGGGTGGAGCTTTGATAAGCTTCTTTTTTTATGCAATTCAAACAGGAATATTTAATAAATAAAATAAGAAAAGGTGGAATTCAAAAATGAAAGAATTATTGATTAGTCAAATTGCCCCAATAGTAGCTACTGCAATAGTAGCAATTTTAGTAGCAACAATTAAAAAAGTAGGAAGTGCAGCAATAGAAGTATTTACTAAGAAAAAAGAAGAGATTGAACAAAAAATTAAAATTTCAGGACATGAATCAGAATTGCAACAAGCCAAAGAAGCATGGAACATAATAGAAGAAAAGTTTAGGATCACAGAGAATGCAACTCAAATTTTAGGTTCTAAAGCTGATTTGTTTAACCAATTACTATTGCAAAAGATACCAGGATTAACTCAATCTAATTTAGATGATTTAAGACAAGCTATAGCTGGAGAATTTAACAAGGGTAAAGTAGCATTAACAGATGATTCAGCTAAACAACAAATTTCATTATTACAAGAAAATAAAGTTAACCTTGAGGCAGAAAATGCAGATTTAAAAGCAAAAATAGATAAAATAAACAATGCATTAAATCCAGGAGATGCTTTAATCACACAAGCATAGCAAATTAAGAGTAGCCTTTATGGTTACTCTTTTGAAAATATTATAAAGAAAGAAGGTCTTTGAATGAGTAAATATATTATAGCAGATGGACATACAGCATCAGGTAATGCAGGCTGTGGTGCAGTAGACCAATTAGATGAAAGTAATTGCACAAGAGAAGTTGGGCCACTAGTATGTAAATACTTAGAACAAGAAGGGGAAACAGCTATTCATTCAAGAATAGATACATCTAATAGTTATAATTTTGAAGACTGTTATGTGAGATCTAATTTAGCTAATAAAATCGGAGCTGATTGGTATATTGAAATACATTTCAACTCAGGGAAAGAACACACTGGTGATGGAGCGGAGGTATGTGTTGGCAGAGGTTCTACTGGAGAAAAAGTAGAAATGGCATCTAGAATATCAAGCAGTATAGCAAATGCTTTAGGTATAGAGGACAGGGGCGTAAAAGAAGAAGGTCTTATAGTTCTTAGTAGAACTAATATGAGAGCTTTATTAGTGGAGTGTATGTTTGTAGATTCCAATGCGCCTACTAAATATGATCCTGCTATTATTGCTAGAGCAATAGTTGAGGGTATATTAGCTATTTCTATAAATGATGAATGGAAAGAAGGTTGGAACAGTAAGAGTGGTAGATGGTGGTATTCACCAGATCCAGTTAGTAAAACTTACTATAAATCAGAATGGAACCTTATTGATAATAAGTGGTATCTATTTGATTCTAATGGTTGGTGTATAACGGGTTGGGTATACTATCAAACTTGTAAAGATAAAAAAGATGTATGGTATTATTTAGATTCAAGTAATTGTGATATGACTATAGGTTGGAAGAAAATTGATGGTAAATGGTACTATTTCAATTCAAGTGGAGAAATGCAAACTGGATGGATTAAAGATAATGGAAAAGATTATTGTTTATACAGTTCTGGAGCTATGATTTACAATTGTGATATGTACGGATATAGATTTGATAGGAATGGAATTGCGACAAAGATACAATAACTAAATAAGTTAATGACAAGAATGTAGTAAGGGTATGGGAGTTAATCTTGTACCCTTTAATTTTTTATATAAAAATAAAGAGGAAACATGTACAAGTTTGACAAATAACTGACATAAACTAATGATAATATATTAATTAGAAATGATAAGGTTTACTTAAGTCTTTAGGTTATTCAATTTAACAGTATTATAAGCATAAAAGGAAGGTGAGGAAGATGGGGAATATAATTAAGATTAACATGTATGTAGAAATGAAAAGGAAAAAGAATAATCAGATAAGATTAAAAACTGTAGAAGAAACTATTTTAGAATATAACGATTGGATAAAAAAGACCAACAGAGAGGATAAAATAGAGAACTATGAAAGATTTTTGCAAGCTCAATAATTATTTTTAGAGGTAGGTTAGACGTTTAGGTTTAATCTACCTCATTTTTTATTTTGTCGAAAAACAATAAATAAATATTATCAATTAATATAGATTATTTTATAATAGTGTGTTATTATAAAGGTATCCAAAAGCCCCTTACTAAATTACTCTCCCCATAAAATTATATAAGATGCAGTCATTAATTTGGCTGCATCTTTTTGTTATTTTATTGATTTGAATTCTTCTAGCAGTTCTTTTTCAATACTTATTAATGATCTTTGCATTAGTAGAAATTTAGTGGAATAGGATTTTTAAACTTAATTATTAAAGCATTGATTTATCAGCGAGTTAAATTCTCGAAGAGATAATTGTAGATTTAAAAAATGAAAAATTGCAAATAGATGTTATGTATTACTACTATAGTAAAAAGGGTGATATATATGAATACTATGCAGTATATGATGGTTATAAAGTTTGTTTAACAGAAATTTGAATAAAATAAATAGATAATAAAGTTCATAACTAAATTAGGTGAAGATTAGTAAAAGGTAGATTAAGCATATGATTAGTCTATTTTTTATTTCTAACAACTTGTGTATTTGCTAGGAATATTATACAATAAAAGAAATTATTCTGTATAATTGGAGAGATAATATGAAAAATGTGGATGAAAATTTAAAATATATACATGAATGTGCAAAAGAAAAATCAAATGAAATATTATCAAGAAAACAACATGTCGAAATAAAAATATTATACTTATTGCAGGCAGTTGCAATTCTAGGAGGACTTTCTGTATTTGGAAAGCCAGAAGCATCAACTATTTGGCAAATCGAATTGACGGGTAAAATTTTATCAGCATTATTATATTCAGCTTTAACAATTGCTGTTATTACTTTAATGTTAGGATTAAATGATAATTTACTAAATATTAAAATAGTTAAATTATTTTTATCGAAAAAGTTGAAAAGAAAAGTAAGGATTTTTGTACGAAAAGAGGTTAATAAAAGATTAGAAAATAAAACACAAGAAAATATTGAAGAGCAAATTGAAAAGGGTAAATTTTCTTATAAAGAAACACCTTTTCCAGATATAGAATTAGAGGAATACTTGAAGTATTCTGATTTCGCTGAAATTGAAACGTACAAAGATATTAATAATTATTATAAATTAATGATTGAAACTTTTGGAAATTCAGCAAGAACTGGAGATTATATAACAAATGCTAAAAGCAGATGTTTTACTATTGGTTTACAATCATTTATTGCGGCAGTAATATTAAGGCTATTTTGTAGCTGTATATTTTATATAGTATAGGAGAGTAAAAAATGCCAAAGAAAATTTTTAGAGGGAAATATATAAAAGATAATATTAATAAAGATTCAAAAGAAAAAGAACTAAAAACTAGTACTAAAAAAGTTAGTACAAGAACTGAAATTACTCAGGCATTTTGTAGAATTCTTACCGAAGAACATGCTGGTTATATTGTGAGATCTCAAAAATCACATTATAGAGAACGTAAGAATAATTCGACAATGGTAAGAAAGGATGGTCAAGCTTATAATGGTAAAAATCCATTTGATGAAGATGGAGATTATATGTTTAATCCTAAGGAAGAAAGATAAGAAATTCACTTTGAATAAATCATATGTTTGGATTAGATATTATATTGTATAAGATTTATGCATGATATGTCTATAGAGCTAGTTGAAAATATTACTAGAAAAAGGTGAGGATAATAGTAGACATGTAAAATGCTGAATAAAGAATATATAACTAATATTTATTACCACACTTTTCCCACAAAAGTTCTAAATTCATATAAATTAAGATGAACTGATTTAAATCAATAAGTTAGATGTATGCAACATATAAGCTCAAATAAATTAGAGTAAATTAAAAGTTAACTAATCCAGAAGTTGTAGGTTCTTAAATGAAATAGATTAAGAAATTATAAAACATAAAGACTAGAAAACTGTAAATAGTTTTTCTAGTCTTTATTAAAATGTTTTTGAATTTTAATAAATATAGTTCTAGATGGAAGATCATTATGATAACAATATCTATATAAAGTTCTTTTGGATATACCTAACAATTTACATAATTGATTTTTACTAATATAAATATCTGGCTTAAGTAAATCTGATATATATTGCTGAAAGTTATCCATAGCTTCAAAATAATTATCATAAAAATACTTATTATTAATATTAAAAAAGTCAGCTAATCTCATAGACATTTCTTTTGTGGGAAATAACTTTCCACGTTCATATTTAGAAATATTGGATTTACTAATCCCTAAAGCAGTGGCTAAATATTGCTGGGTTAAATTATTTAACTTCCTAAGTCTAACTAAATTTTCAGCTATTGTATTAGCAGGCAATTCTCTAAATTCATTTGTTAAATCAATCCTCAAAATATAATTATCAAATATCGTATTTTCATGTAACGTGCATTTAAAGGTGGTACCGGAGACTATGTAGCACTTTTTGAACCAACAGCATCAGTTCTTGCAAAAGAGGGTACTGGAACTATACTTGCATCAGTTGGTGAAGAGTCAGGTCTTATTCCTTATACTTGCTACTTCGCTACAAAATCTTATATGGATAAAAATCCTGAGGTTATTGAAAAATTTACAAAGTCAATTTATAAAGGGCAACAATGGTTCTTTACCCATAGTACAGAAGAAGTTGCTGATAGTATAATTAAATATTTTCCTGGAACTGATAAAGAGACAATTATGACTGTTATAGATAATTATAAAAATATTGATGCGATTGCCCATACACCAGAGATTAAAGAAGAAAATTTAAATAGACTTATGGAAATAATTGCAGACTATGATGCAAATTTAATGCAAAAAAAACCTGAATTTAATAAAATAGTAGATAATTCATATGCTCAAAAAGTAGTTAAGTAGAGGACACGGTAAAGATGAGAAGGTGGTGATTTTAATTTGAGCTTGCTTAAAATATCAGACGTATCCATGAATTATCATTCTATTAAAGGCGAAACACAAGCTTTAAATAATGTTAATTTCAAAGTGAATGAGGGTGAGTTTATTTCTATATTAGGACCCTCTGGATGTGGCAAATCTACTTTGCTTAATATAATGAATGGACTTTTAGAACCATCTAGTGGATATGTATTATACAAAGGTGAAGATATAAAAAGTAATTTAGATAAAATAGGATACATGTTTCAAAAGGATCATCTTTTTGAATGGAATACTGTTTGGGAAAATGTAATTCTTGGATTGAAAATAAAAAAACAATTAAATGATGAATCAAAAGATAGAGTAAATGAATTATTAGACGCTTATGGATTACTAAGATTTAAAAATCATTATCCAAGTGAACTTTCTGGAGGAATGAGGCAAAGAGTTGCCCTTATAAGAACTTTAGCTTTAAAACCTGAAATACTTTTTTTAGATGAACCATTTTCAGCATTGGATTATCAATCAAGACTACTAGTATGTGATGATGTTTATAAGATAATAAAAACAGAAAAGAAGACAGCAATTATGGTAACGCATGATATTGCAGAAGCTATTTCTATATCACAAAAAGTAATAGTGTTAACTAAAAGGCCATCAAATGTAAAAGCTGAAATTCCTATAGATTTTGAGAACCATAACTTAACTCCATTTGAAAAGAGGAGATCTCCAGAGTTTAGTGGTTATTTCAATAGACTATGGAAGGAGTTGAATGATGGTAATGAGTAAGAAACAAGGGAGAACTTTCTTTAAAAAACAAAGCTCAGATAAATTCAGTAAAAAACATGAAATGATAAGTGAGACAAGCACAATTAGTAAAGAACATGAAGTATATTTGAAAAAAGTAAAATCAACTAAAAGAAGAATTGTAATTACTAGAATCCTTATACTTGTAATTTTTGTTGGTTTATGGCAAATAGCTGCTAGTTTAAAATGGATTGACCCATTTCTAACTTCAAGTCCAACTAGAGTTATTAAATCTTTAGTATCCTTATATGAAGATGGAAGTTTGTTTAAGCATATAGGTATTACTTGTTATGAAACTATTTTAGGCTTTTCACTGGGAACAATATTAGGTGGATTAATTGCAGTAATTTTATGGTCATGTCCTCTTGTAGCAAAAATATTAGACCCATATATAGTAGTTTTGAATGCACTTCCTAAGGTTGCTTTAGCTCCAATTATAATTTTTTGGATTGGAAATGGTATGCCAGCTATAATTGTTATTGCACTATTAATTTCAGTAGTTACAACAATTATAAGTGTTTTAACTGGATTTAATGAAATAGATAAAGAAAAAATTATGCTGATGAATACCTTCAGAGCATCTAAGACGCAAATATTAAGGTATTTAATATTCCCATATTCTATTCCAATCTTTATTTCAGCATTAAAAATAAATGTAGGATTATCTTGGGTAGGTGTAATAATGGGTGAGTTCTTGGTAGCTAAGAATGGGTTAGGATTCTTAATAGTTTATGGAGGACAAGTTGCTCAATTAGATATGGTAATGATGAGTATTGTAATACTCTCTATAATTGCATTTGTTATGTATGAAATGGTTGCATTTGTAGAAAATAGACTTGTAAAAGATAAAAATTAAAAGTATAAAAGGATTTTAAAGTATAGAGTTTAAAATTAGCTGTGTTTTAATATACCGTTGAAATATAAAAAAATTATAGGTGGGGTTGTCCACCTATAATTTTAAAGTTATTTATATGTTTGTTATTTTTTATTACAAGATGTATATATAGCAAGTCCTATTGGACCTAAAATGGCACCCAAAATTGCATATCCCCAAATAGGCATTTCTGTTTTAGTAAATCCCAAAATAGCACCTAAAATTATTCCTGCTATAGCACCAAATAAAATCATTCTTATTACTCCATGTTTAAACATCCAAACTTACCTCTCAACTTCCCAATCTATGCTATTCATATTGTACATTAAGTTTACTATAGATTATGCGTATACTATAAACGATACTTATATAATTATTTTCATGATAATGAAAGAATAATCCCAGATAAAGCACATCCTAAAGGGAATAATATAAATATAATTCCTAAAATTATTGAGCTTGTATTAAATATAGGTTTTAATACACTATTTTCTGTTTTCATCTGTTTCAAGTATATTTTATTCATTGCTATGCCTGTGCCACCTATAATTATCAAACATGTCCCTATAAAACAAATAAGAGCAATAATAATTCCAATTATAGCTGCAATAAATGGTAGAAAAATTAAAAAGCCCATAAGATCACATCCCTTATAATTTATTCAAAATCAATACTCCTGCAATCAAATAACACGAAGTTATTAAAATGCCCACCCACATATGTACAGCCGAAAGCAACCAATAACCAACTTTTATTTTATTATCAGATGTATCAAAACGTTTGCTCATCTTCATACCTTTATATCCTCGTATTATTGCAATAACAGCTAAAAATAGAGCCATTATAAGTGCTAAAAGAATAAGTACGTTTCCTAGTAGTATCATCTTTTCAACCCCTTTTTCCTTAAATATTAATGTTAATTAGAATTGATATATATCCACAGTATATAAATAATCTATACTTTTATATAACATTGATTATAACATAATTTGAGAAGTATTTCACATGTTATACATATATTGGTTTTAATGAGTCTAAATTAAGTTATTGAATATTAAAAGTTCAATTAAGATAGAATACTTAAAATATAGAAATAGAATGGTATTTATTAAAAAGGTAACCTTTACTTAAAGGGAAACACAGTTTTACTTATTCATATAACAGTGGTAAATTAAATTATAAAGGATATCTAAAAAATAATAGCTAATAGCGTAGAATAGTTATTGTTTTGAATATGTTTAAGTAATAGGGGGCTAGAGAAGTTGAAATTATTTAGAGAAGCACTAATTATATTTGGAATTTATCTCTTAGGGGAATTATTATCATCAGTACTACATTTGCCAATACCAGGGAATATATTAGGGATGTTGATACTATTTATTTTATTATGCACTAAGACAGTTAAAGTAGATAACATTTCTAATGTGACAAGTTTTTTATTAGATCATTTATCTTTCTTTTTTATTCCTGCAGGAGTAGGACTTATGACCTCAATTGGAATAATAAAGTCAACATGGTGGCAAATATTAATAGTATGTATATCCACAACAATAATAATGATAGGAGTGACTGGAATTATTGTTCAAACAATTTTAAGAAAAACAAAAGATAAAAATTGAAAGAAATGAAGGTGAATTATTTGGAGATAGTAACGAATAATATTTTATTTGGAGTAGTGCTTTCATTAGCAGCTTTTGAAATAGGTATATTTATTAACAGAAGTACAAGAATACCAATTTTAAATCCATTACTTATAGCAATGGCAATTGTAATATGTTTTTTATTTGCATTTAATATTAATTTTGATACATATAATAAGGGGGGGCAAGTTATAAATATGTTTCTTGGACCTGCAACTGTAGTACTTGCAGTACCTTTATATAAGCAATTAGATTTACTTAAAAGACACGCTAAAGCTATTTTAACTGGAATATTTTTAGGCAGTATTATAGGAATAGTTTGCATAATTGGAATATCGCATTTGGTAGGGTTAGATGAAAATATAATTAAATCATTGGTTCCTAAATCAGTAACAACACCTATAGGAATAGCAGTCAGCAGTCAGCTAGGTGGATTAGTTCCAATAACAGTACTTGCCATTATTGTTACAGGTATAACAGGTGCTGTATTTGGACCAACTATATGTAACGTATTTAAGATAAAAGATAAAGTGGCAATTGGAGTATCTATAGGAACTGCTTCTCATGCTGTTGGAACTAGTAAAGCGCTTCAACTAGGAGAAATAGAAGGGGCTATGAGTAGCCTTTCAATAGGGATTGCGGGAATAATGACAGTGATAATTGCACCGCTTGTATATAATGCATCAATATTTGTATATCACATGATAAAATAATTAACAGTTCACAAATGGATTATTTCAAAAGGAGTAAAAATAATTTTGAAATAATTCTTTATTTTTTATATAAATAGGTACGAGATGTAGCATAATATAACTTATAGATAAAATAATATTGAAATGAAAAACATGGAGGATAACATGAAAATATTAAAAGAATATGGAATTATAACAATAGGAGTAATATTAGTACTTATATCATTAGAGTTTTTCTTCTTTCCTAATAAAATAGCTTCAGGTGGAGTATCGGGATTAGCACTTGCAATGAATAATATATTTAAAATTGATACAGGAATAGTAATGATAATATGTAATGGGATATTATTTGTATTAGCATTTGTGTTTATTGGTGGGAATTTCGGAATTAAAAGCATGTATGCAGCATTTGGATTATCAGTTGCTTTATCAGTTACGGAAAAAATATATAAACCAATAGCTTTTACGAATAATTTAATGCTTGCGTCAATATTTGGAAGCGTACTTTTAGCCTTGGGAACAGCAATTATGCTTACTCAAGATGCTACAACAGGAGGAACTAGCATTACAGCAAAAATATTAAGCAAATATGGGAATATAGATTTTGGGAAAGGACTTTTAATATCTGATTCAATTGTAATATTAATTGCAATGTATACATTTGGTACAGAGTTAGCACTATTTGGGCTATTAAGCATATATTTAACGGGTACTTTAATTGATAAATTTATAGATGGTTTTTATTTATCAAAACAAGTTATGGTATTTACTGAACAAGAAAAACTTGTTTCTGATTATATAATTAAGACTATAAATAAAGGTTGTACTGTGTTTTATGGAAAGGGTGGGTATACTGGAAAACATAACTGCATGATTTTAACCATATTAAGTAGAAGTCAATTTATAAAATTAAAAAAGTTCATTAAAAATAATGATTCCAATGCATTTATTACAGTTAGTGAAACAAGCGAAGTTTTAGGTGAAGGGTTTAAAAGTTTAAATGAATAAAAATTCAACACCATATTTATGTAAGAAATTTGTGCATAATGGCACTAGAAAGGGACTTTAGCATTATTTACTTGTTGATTATAATCATGATTACAAATTATAATTATGTAGACAAACTAATTATAAAAAAATAGTGAAATAATAAACAAATGAGGATGTTAAATATAATAAATGCGGGAGACAGCAATATGGGTTGTGACGATGAACTACTTATAACATACGGATTAGGGTATGCTTTTGAAAGAAGCAAATTATTAATTATTACAGAAATTGAAGAAAAGACCGTATTGAAACACGAAATTAATATTATAGAAGAAATAAATAGTATTAATAAGTTCAAAGAAAAACTTGATAGGAAATGTAATTTGAAATTTCCAAGCGACTATATTATAAATATAGAGGAAGCTTTAGAAGAAAGGCTATTAAAGACTATTCCTATAATTACATCAATAAAGTTTAAAAATATGGACAAGCAATCTCATATTATGGAGGAATACATAAAAAGGGATTTAAACCAAGTACGATTAAGAAAAGAAGGGTATATACAAAAAGACTCAACCTTAGTTAAAGAATATTTAGATAATTGTTCTAAAAATCTAGAGATAAATGCAAAAGATACAAAGCAAAAATTGTTGAAATATAATAAAATAATTCTGAAAGTTATTTTAACTACTAGCTTTGGAACTGAGTTTAGTAAGTTTTTAAGTAAACATGGACAAGCTAGTATTATAAGTAGAAATGATAAGCTTATAGAGGAACAATTAGAGTATGAAATTAGAAACAATTTCTTAATAAAGAAGAAATATAGTGAACTTGATTTTTTAAATTTATTACTATTTCTTGAAGAATGGCAAAAGAAATATTTTTTATGGGATGAAAAGTATACAAGCCTAATGTTTTCAATTGATAAAAATGGCAAAAAGTATAAGGGATCAAAATCGGAGTTAAAAGATTTCATGATCTCTTTTATTAAAGGAAAGAAATATTTATATTTTCCTTTTGGAAAATATAATGAAAGTAATATATGTATAACCTTAAATGATGAAAAGTATCAGAATAATACTAAGAAAAAAGAAAGTGATACAAAATTAGATAATAAACAAAGTAAGATGATTTTAGAAAAAAAAGAAAATAATTTATACGAAATTATGTCTATTAATTATAAAGAAATTGATTTAGAATATAACAAAGAAATAGGGTATTTACTTTCATATAGCAATGATCAGGTTTATATTTCTGTAGTTACTTATGACCTAATGAATCACGAAGTAAGTTATGTAAATAAATTTGAAGTTTTTAAAACCAAAATGATGGAAGCCTTAGAAAAATACTTTATAATATAAACAGTTTTTTTAAATTTGAATGATTTGAATATAGATACCAAAATTAGAGGTTGTTATTTATAGTTGGTATATTCAATATTTACTATACTTAGGTGTATTACTAAACAGAGAAATTGGATACATGTTTGTGAAAGAGGCATTAGAAAATAAGCTGTTGAAGCCACTTAATGGCAGGTTGTTCCATTTTAGTTTGTCCCAATTTTATATTGGGAGCAAACTGAAATGGATGCAACCTGCCATTTAGTAGCTTCCAGCGAAATTTTCTTAGTCCGCTGGAATAAACATGTATTCAATTTCGGCGAGTTATAAACATAAGTATGGGTATCTACAGTTATTTTTTTGAGTCTACATTAAGTCGTCTACGTTTTTTAGTTTTCTTTTTCATAACTGAAAAGCCAAAGGAACCAATAGGATTTTTAGATAATGGAAAATATTCGCCATGACAGTAAGACATCATATTTGCATTTTCAAAATGAATTTTACCTTTTTCATCTAATAAGTCTTCATTAACATGAGAAGCAACCACTTCAGCTATAAACATATCATGAGTTCCAAGTGGGATTATATTTTTAACTTTACATTCTATATTTACAGGACATTCATCTATATATGGAGTTGATACATTATGTGCTTCTTTTAAAGTAAAGCCCATTTCAGTTATTTTATCATTTTTTTTGCCAGATCTAACACCACAATAATCCACTTTTTTTACTAAATCAGAACTTGGCAAGTTTACAACAAATTCCATAGATTCTTTTATATATTCATAAGATAATCTTTCTGGTCTTATGGATATATAGAGCATAGGCGGTTTTGTATTTATAGTACCGGTCCATCCAACTGTAAAAACAT
The DNA here is from genome assembly GCF_019977655.1 of Clostridium gelidum. NCBI lineage: Bacteria > Bacillati > Bacillota > Clostridia > Eubacteriales > Clostridiaceae > Clostridium > Clostridium gelidum. Next base: position 4,852,985 of record NZ_AP024849.1, on the reverse strand, counting down.
TGGTTTTGCCAGCATTATTTTTGGAAGTAATTAAAACCACAGGTACTGGGTTTAGAATTACACTTCCTTTAAAATCAATTTTATCCATTTTAAATTACTCCTTTAAAGAAAAAGCATCTTCAAAATAACTAGGAAGCATATCATCCTAGTTATTAGAAGATGATTAAATCAATTTTTAAAATAAGTAAGTGAGTACTATCTTCTTCTTTTCCTAGAACCATTAGTATAACGGTTCTTTTTACGTTTTGAATTAGATGCCATATTTTTAATCAGAGCAATTAAAGTAATCACAATAATGATAGCTACTATAGTAGCTATATATGTAATTAAATTATCATTAACTATTGCACCAAGTGAAACATCTACGGTCCCTTTAACTGTCTCAGTATAATTTCTTGTACTATAAGTTAACGTAGTCTCTTTATTAGAAAGTAAATTCCATGCGTTAGAATCTGTGACCTTATAAGTGATTTGAGATTCAGCATCATTAATTGTATTTTTATAGTAAGATACATCTTGAGCTAATTTAAGTGGTACTGTAATAGTTTTTGTAGGTCCAAAAACAATAAAAGGTTTATATTGTACTTCAGCAGTTCCAATATTTTCTCCATTTGTCTTATAAGTTTCTTTAGTGGCAGCATAACCATAATTCATAATAGAATCCATATCATTGAATTTAGTCATATCTAAAAGGTTAATTTGTTTATCTTTAAGAACAATACCTATTAATTGTCTGCCAGATCTCTCATATACAGTAGCTAAACATCCGCCAGCCTCATTAGTTGTTCCAGTTTTTCCTGCAATATTACCATTTTTACCAAGAGTTAAATTCCTATTTTCTAGAATTATTTTAGAATTATTTATGTTTATAGGAGCTTTTGGAAGTTCCATAGTTTCTTTTACCCAAGGATCTGCAAAAGCAGCTTTTGTAATTAATGAAAGATCATATGCAGTAGTATAATGATTTTCATCATGTAATCCATTAGCAGTAATAAAATTACTGTTATTTGCACCAAGTTCTTTTGCTTTTTTATTCATTAATTCAGCAAATGATTTAGAATCACCTGAAACATTGTCTGCAATTACATATGCAGTATCATTACCTGAAAATAATAATAATCCTTTCATTATATCATCAGCTAATATTTTATCTCCAACTTTCATAGAGTTATGCATATAATTGATATTTAAAGAATACTCAGGTTGTGCCTTTGCTGATTTAGTATATTCAAGCTGATCAGTTCTATTTTTGTTTTGAGCTAATAATAAACCTGTTAAAAGCTTAGTTGTACTAGCTGGATATCTTTTGCTATCAGCATCTTTACAATATATTATTTCCCCAGTTTCTAAATCCATAACTAAAGCTGATTCAGCAGTAATTTCGGGTAAGCTTTGTGCGGCAGTTTCAGTTTTAGTTGTAGAATTTGCTGCATAGCTTGCTGTAGTTAATGGACTAAATAAAGAAAGAGAAAGGGTTAATGCAAGTGCTTTTAATATTAAATTTTTCTTCAAGTCAAATCTCTCCACTTCTATTTAGGCATATGAAAAAATAATTTATTTTTCTGTACATGCCATAAGTATATTTAAACAGTATTAGTATAACATTTATGCAATGCCATAACAATCAATGAAAGACAGGAAAATTCATACAATATATAACAATTTATCATATGATTTTCAAATTATTTCAATCTTTCGAGCATCGATTTTTTTGCTTTTAGTTCAAATTCATCATTTAATGAATTTAATTGTATTTCGTCACCATATTTATTTTTTAATGCTAAAGTTAAAAGCCTATCTGCAAATTCAGGATTTTTTGAAAGAAAAGAACCGTGGAAGTATGAGCCAAAAGTATTTTTATATATACATCCTTCAAATCCATCTTCTCCATTATTACCATATCCATGAATGCATTTTCCAAGGGGCGTATGATTATTTATGTAAGTCCTGCCTGAATGATTTTCAAAGCCTACATAAGTCTCATTGAAGGTTTCATTGAATATTTCAGTATTTCCAATAAATCTAGTATCACCACCATCAGTATAAACATCTAAAATTCCAATTCCTTCTATTTTTTCACCATTTGGTGCAGTATAGTATTTTCCCAGTAGTTGATATCCGCCACATATGGCAAGAAGAACTTTATTATTTTCAATATAACTCGTTAAAGCTTCTTTTTTTATTTCATTTAAATCATTTGAAACTATGGATTGTTCAAAATCTTGGCCACCACCAAAGAAAATAATGTCCACATTTTCTTCATCTATACTGTCTCCTAAAGAACAATTGATTATATTTACATCAATGCCTCTAAGTGCTGCTCTATGCTTTAAAATAAGTACATTACCCACATCACCATATACATTTAATAAATCGGGATATAAGTGACAAATAGTTAATTCCATGACTTAAGCCTCCTTACCATAATTTATTGATATAACCTTTTGAATGAAGATATTTTCTATAATTAATCATTGCAGTATAAGTTGCAAGTATATATATTTTTTTAGAAACTGAATTTTTAATCTTTTCAGTTAACGCTTCATAATCTTCTTCTAAAATAAATTTATCAACATTTAAACCAGCAATTTTTAATCTTACTGCCATATCATACATTCTAACTCCTGATACAAAAACATCTTCTATTTTTAACGTTGATATTTTTTCAAAATCTACATCCCATATCCAAGAAACATCACGCCCGTCAGCATAATTATCATTTAACATAAATAGTGCTGAAAATTCATTTTGATTAAGAGCAAGGGTATCTAATGCTTGATTATATCCAGCAGGGTTTTTAACTAATATAATTTGTATATCCTTGTCCTCTATAGTAATTTGCTCTTGTCTACCAAAGCTTGAACTTTGATTTTGAAGAGAAGCTTTGATTACTGAATCTTCTACGCCAAGTTCTTTTGAAATAGCAAAAGCACACAAAGCATTATAAATATTATATGCACCTGATTGACTTATGAAAACTTCAGTATCATTAATTAATACAGAAGAATTTTCAGGAGTTAAATCAAAGATTTTATTTACAGCATAATTAAGCCCAGAACGTTTATATCCACACTTTGGACAGTAAAAATCTCCTAAATGATTATAAGTAACTAAGTTATATGAATAAGGAGATTTGCAAAACTTACAAAATTTTGCATCAGCATTTATATCTATAGAAGTATTTTCTTTAATTGGTATATTAAAACCGTAATAAACAATTGGATTTTTAACATCCAATTTTCCAAGTAAAGACTCATCACCATTTAAAACTAATTTAGATTCTGGTACCTTAACTACGCCCTCTAAGATTTTAACCAAAGTTGTATAAACTTCCCCATATCTGTCTAATTGATCCCTAAATAAATTAGTTACAGTTATTATTTCTGGAGTTAAATGTTCTGCAATAAACTTTACATTAGCTTCATCAACTTCTATTACAGCATAAGTATCTACATTCTTTTTAAAAAAAGAATAATGTAGAGTAAAACAAGCTACAATTCCTGGATACAAATTAGCACCAGTATTATTAGTAATAACATTAAATTTATTTTCTTTTAATATGTTGTAAATCATGCTAGTTGTAGTTGTTTTACCATTAGTTCCTGTTACTAAAATTACCTTATATCCTTTGCTTACTGTTTTTAAGATTGATTTATCAATTTTTAATGCTATTTTACCAGGGAAATTACTACCACCTTTAAAAATGTGTTTTGACAGAAATGCAGTAATTTTTGATAATAATATGCTTAAAATAGACTTAATATTTATTTTACTCACCGCCCAATTCTAAGGCATACTGAATTGTTATATTTTGAATATGCCTAATTATATATTAAGAATGATTAACAAAATAAAGTAATGTTAATCATTTATAAATGAAACACTTTAAGTTTAATCTACATTAAAATAAGGATGGATAAATGTTTTTGTTAACAATAAAATATTAACTATGCAAAAAGTTTTATACAATTATTAAACAAAAAAATAATCAAAATAAGTATAGCACAAAAATTAAAAACTACGAAAATATTTTTAATAGCTAAAATAAAATTGAGATTTTCAGATAATTCAAAAAAGAAGATTTGAATATTGATATTTAGGTAAGTTATTCTCAAAAATATCTAATATAATAGACTTTGATTTTTTTTTAGATGCTTAACGTTACATAATTGTTTTATTACTCAAAATACCCTATAATTGAAGGTAATAAAGAATTTTAAGAGGTGTTATTATTATGATTAAAGTAACAATTAATATAAATGGTATGAATTATAACCTGACAGGAGAAAAAGATGAAAAATATTTGCTAGGTGTGGCAAATTATGTTGATACAAGAATTAAAGAAATACTATCTAAAAAAGAGAATCTTAGTACAACAGCAGCAACTGTTTTAGCGGCTGTAAATATTGCAGATGAACTTTATGAATGTGATTTTGAATTAGACAAGGCTATTAAAGCGAAGAATAATATTGATGATGAAAATGTTTTATTGAAGCAAAAATTAGACGAAATTAATATACAACTAGAAAATGCTCAAAAAGAAAAATTAAATATTAAAGATACATTTGGTAAAAGAGAAGGTGAATTAAATAAAAGATATGAAAATGTTGAAGTAACATTTAATTCATTGAATAATCAAATCAAGGAACTTAAAACAGAAAATGAAAATCTGAAAAATGAAAAAAAATTAATAACTGATGAAGTTAAGAAAAATAAGAATAGTAATGAAACTTTAAATAAAGAAATTATTGAATTAAAGAATAAAAATAAGATTCTTTATAAAAATATAGATGAATCTAAAAACAAGGAACATAAATTAAATAAAAATATTCAAGAATCTAATGAACAAGTAACTACTTTAACAAATGAAATAACTAATATTAATAAAGAAAAGGATAAAATAAGTACACAATTAAATGAAATAAGTGCTAAGAATTTAGAATTAAATACACAAATTGAAAAGCTTAACGAAGTTAAAGTTGATTTAGATAGTAAAAGTTTATTATTAAAAGAAAAGACTGTATTATTTGAATCAGACTATTCAGTTGTCTATGAAGAATTAGAAAAGGTAAAGGCAAGTTTGAAATGTGAAATTATAAATAAAGAAGCTATTAATAAAGAATATGATTTATGTAAGATAAACTTGGAGAAATTAAATGAATTATATTCTGAGGGTAATAAAGAACTTACTGAATGTAAGGAAAGCTTAGAAAATCAAATAAATATAAATAGTGAAATTGAATCTAGATTAAATATGGAAAAACAAGAATTAAGTAATAGAATTGAAGAATTATTATTAAACAAGGAAGAGTTAAATAACAAAATTAATGAACTAATTAGAAATGAAGAAGGATTAAATAATAATTTAATGGCTGAAAAAGCAAATATTAGTGAGCTAACTAAGATAATAGATGAAAGTAATATGGAAAAGGCTGACCTTAATAAACAATTAAATGATTTATTTGAAGAATCAGATAGGGAAATTGCAGAATGTAAAGAAAAAATTAGTAATTTAAATAAAGAACATGAGAACTGCATAAATCAAATTAATTTATTAATTGAGGAAAAAGAAAATCTAGAAGGTGAAATTAATAAATTAAACACAGATCAAGAGAATTTAAATAATGAAATCAATAATATGAGTGATATTAATGATCAATTATCAAAGGAAATTGAAACATGTGATAGAGAGAAAACAGTTTTAAATGGCGAAATTAATAAGTTAAAGACAGATAAAGATAACTTAAATAATGAGAATAATAATATGCTAACTAGGAATGAAGAATTAGCACAAAAAATAGAAGAATGTGACATGGAGAAAGAAGTGTTAGAAGGCGAAATTAATAAGTTAATGGCTGATCAAGATATCTTAAATAATGAAATCAATAATATGAGAGCTAAAAATGAAGAATTATCAAATGAAATAGAAACATGCAGCTTAGAGAAAGAAGCTTTAGATAATGAAATTAATAAGTTAAAGGCAGATCAAGATATCTTAAATAATGAAATCAATAATATGAGAGTTAATAATGAAGACTTATCAAGCGAAATAGAAATCTATAGATTAGAGAAAGAAGATTTAGAGGGTGAAATTAATAAATTAAAGACAGGTCGAGACATCTTAAATAATGAGATCAATAATATGAGAGTTAATAATGAAGACTTATCAAATGAAATAGAAATCTATGGTTTAGAGAAAGAAGATTTAGAGAGTGAAATTAATAAATTAAAGACAGATCAAGATATCTTAAATAATGAAATTAATAATATGAAAAATGTTAAGGATAAATTATCAAAGGAAATAGAAAAAAGTGATAGAGAGAAAGATGTTTTAAAAGAGGAAATAGAAATTACAAGAAGTAACAATGAAAGAGTGAAGTATGAAGCTAATGAAGCCCACGAGCAAAGTGAAGAACAAATTAATCTTAAAAATATAGAAATAGAAGGCTTAAGTAAAACTTTAGCAACAGCAGAATCTGATTTAAGAAGAACTAAAGAAGAATTAGGAAGTAAAGAAAGAGCTGTAGCAAGATTAGAAAAGGAATTAGACGATAAAGAAGGCATTTTCTTAAATTTAAAAAGACAAATAGAAGCTAAGGAAAAAAACTTGTTAGTTATAAATCAAGAATTTGAAGACAAAATTTCAGTATTAGTTAAAGAAAAAGAAGAAGTAACTAATGAAAATAATAAACTTAATCAAGAATCTAGAACTTTTCAACATAAGGTATTTGAATTACAAGCTAAGATAATAGATACAGAAATAGAAGTAGCAAAATTTAAAAAAGAGCAAGTTGGACCTATTGTTAGAAGAAGATAAATCCTTGAACCATACTTATGATGATATCCCGCCGAAATTGGACACATATTTGTTCCATAGGACTAAGAAAATTTCGCTGGAAGCTTCTAAATGCCAGGTTGCACCCATTTCTGCATGCTCCTGAGGCAAGCTCAGGACAAGCAAAAATGGAACAACCTGCCATTAAGAAGCTTCAACAGCCTATTTTCAAGGCCTATTCCACAAACATGTGTCCAATTTCTCTGTTTAACTATACTCTTGAGTATAGTAAATATTGAATATAATACTAGGTAGAAATAAGAAGTTATGCTTTTATGTGCGAAATTTAAAGAATATTTCAGATTATTAAAAATCAAATAAGAGGGACATTATTTAATACAAGTAAATCAAAGTATAGATAAACAGGTTAAAAGCTGTATGTGTACTTTGTATTATATTAATAGAAGAGGTATAGAAACTTGACTCATTTACAAACATTGGTTAAGATTTAATATGATATAATAAATTAGCTACTCATATGAGTAGCTAATTTAAAATAGAAAAAATAAAAGTCATGATATCAAAATCTTTTTTATAAGGAAGCTCGACTAATATACGTCGCTGATTAAGTTCGAGTAACCAAGTACAAGATTTGGTTATTTAAACTTAGGAGGAAAATATGAATAAAATTGAATTACTAGCTCCAGCAGGTAGCATGGAGAGTTTAATTGCAGCTATAAATAATGGAGCAGATGCAATATATCTTGGGGGAAATAAGTTTTCAGCTAGAGCGTATGCATCAAATTTTGATAATGAAACTATGATGAAAGCTGTGGATTATGCACATAGTTATAATGTGAAAGTCCATGTTACTATAAATACTGTTTTAAAACAAAATGAATTAAAAGAAGCTTTAAAATATGTTGGTTATCTTTATGAAATTGGTGTAGATGCACTAATAATTCAGGATGTTGGATTAATAAGCTTAATTAGAGATATATATCCAAACTTTGAACTTCATGCATCAACTCAAATAACAGTTCATAATGGAGAGGGAGCCTTATATTTTAAAGAAAAAGGTCTTCAAAGAATTGTTTTATCTAGAGAACTTTCATTAGATGAAATCAAACATATTTCAAAGGATTTAGGAATTGAAACAGAAATATTTGTACATGGTGCTTTATGTGTATGTTATTCTGGACAATGTTTAATGAGTTCTATGATTGGTGGAAGAAGTGGAAATAGAGGAAGATGTGCTCAACCTTGCAGAATGCAATATACTTTAAAGAGTGAAACTTTAGGAGAAAAAAAGGGATATCTTTTAAGTCCTAAGGACACATGTTTGATTGAGGATATAGATTCAATTATAAAAAGTGGAACTTCATCTTTAAAGATTGAAGGAAGAATGAAAAAGCCAGAATATGTAGCGGGTGTTACAAGAAATTACAGACAATCCATTGACAAGGTATTAAAAAATGGAAAGTTTGATTTACATAAGGGAAAAAATGAATTAGCTCAGTTATTTAATAGAGAAGGTTTTGCTAAAGCGTATTTACATAAAAATGTAGGAAAAGACATGATGAGCTATAACTATCCTAAAAACACTGGAGTGTTTATAGGACAGGTTACAAATAGTGGAGAAGTTGTCTTAGAAGAAAATGTAGCTTTAGGTGATGGAATAAGATTTCATGATGACGGATTTACTTTAAGCAAGATTTTAAAAAATAATAGTGAAGTTAAAGAAGCTTTTAGAGGGGATACAGTTAAATTATTTCCAGTTGGAGGATATAAAAAGGGTTATAGATTATATAAAATGTCTGATAAAAAGTTGTATGATGAGTTAAAAGAAGATTTAAAACTTTATAAGAAGAAGATATCTTTAACCTTAGAAGTTGAGTTTAAAGTTAATGCTCCTCTTGTTATTAAAACTAAGTTTAATGGTAAAGAATACAAAGTTTATGGCGAAAATGTTGAAGTTGCAACTAATGCCCCTATGACAAGAGAAAGAGTTGAAGATTCTTTAAAGAAGTCAGGAGAAATTCCTTATAAGTTTGACCAAATAGTTTTTGATACATTTGATGATGGATTTATGAAAATAGCATCCATAAATAATTTGAGAAGAGAATTATTTGAAAAGATTTTGAAAGAAGAAGTGAGTTCACATAGAAAAAGAAGAATTCAAGAAAGTCTTAAAATAAAGAATGTAAAATCTAATGAAGATTTAGGTTATATTTATAGCTGTATTACAAAAGATCAATTAAAAGCATTAAGTGAAAATAAAAAGGTTCAAAATATAGCGCTAGATATATTCTTTAGCAGACAAAAGAATGCTTTAAATAAAGATGATTTGAAAAAGTTCCATGAACAAAATTCAAATGATAAAAATATCTATTTAAAAATACCTAATATTATTAAAGGTGAATTTAATAATATAGTAAAAACTATAGAAGAATTAATGCCTTTCATAAAAGGAATAATAACATCTAACGTTGGAATAATAAGAATTTATAAAGATAAATTATTTATAATAGGAGATTATAAATTAAATATTTTCAATAAGGAAGCAGCAGAATTTTATGCAGAAGATGTGGATATTCCATGTTTAAGCTTAGAATTAAATAGAAAAGAAATAAAGGAAATGATGAAAAATATTAATTGCAAAATTGGAGTTAATATTTATGGTAATACTGAGCTTATGGTTAGTGAATATTGTCCTGTAGGTAGCACTTTTGGAGGGAAAGCTTCTAAAAAAGAATGTAATGGTGTATGTATGAAAGATAACTTTAAATTAATTGATAGAATGAATGAAAATTTTAGTGTTCTATGTGATAATAATTGTAGAAGTCATATATTAAATTCAGTGGCTACAAATTTGATTGAACAAGTAGAAGAACTTAAATCTTTTAATATTACAAACTTTAGAGTAGACTTTAAAGATGAGAGCTATGAAGAAGTTAGTGATATTTTAAATCAAATTACTAAAGGCACAAAAAATGAAAATAAAAAATATACTCAAGGTCATTATAGACGAGGAGTAGAATAAGACCAAGGATGTGTTGTAAATGAATGAACGTTCTCTAAGAATATTAGAGTTTTATAAAATCAAAGAGAAAATTAAAAAATATGCAAGAACAAATGCTGGTAAGGCAATGGTTGAAGCCCTTGAACCTTACGATAATTTATATGAAATAAATAATAAATTAGATGAAACTAATGAAGCACTTGAAATTTTAATTACTAAAGGAAATCCACCTCTTGAAGGTCTTTTTGATATACACGAAGGAATTGAAAGGGCTAAAAAAGGCGGCGTATTAACACCAGAACAATTACTTAGAGTTTCCAGCATGCTTAGAGTTTCTAGGGTGATTAAAGAATTCTTTAAGAGAGAAGAAGCTGAAAAAGCATATCCAAGACTTGAAGATTTAGCTTACATATTAGCTCCTATAAAACCCTTGGAAGATGAAATAGACAGAGCTATAGTATCGGAAGAGGAAATTAGCGATAAAGCTAGTCAAACTTTATTTAATATAAGAAGAAGTCTTAAGGAAAAGAATTCTTCAGTTAGAGAAAAAATAAATTCTATAGTTAGAAGTAATTCAAAGTATTTACAAGATGATTTGTATACTATGAGGGGCGATAGGTACGTAATTCCAGTAAAATCAGAATATAAGAGCCAAGTGCCTGGACTTGTACATGATCAAAGTTCAACTGGAGCTACATTTTTTATTGAGCCTATGAGCTTAGTAAATTTAAATAATGAAATAAGAGAGTTAGTTTTAAAAGAGAAAGCTGAAATCGAGAGAATATTAACTGAACTTTCTTCAAAAGTTCAAGATAATGGAGAACAATGTTTAAGTAATTTGAAAATACTTATTGAATTAGATTTTATATTTGCAAAAGGTAGATATGCATCTTATTTAAATGCAATAAAACCAATAGTTCGCGAAGATGGAATATTTAATATAATATCAGCAAGACATCCTTTAATAGAAAGTGATAAGGTTGTACCAGCTGATATTTACCTAGGAGAAGAATTTCAAACATTGATGATTACAGGACCCAATACTGGAGGTAAAACTGTTACTATAAAAACTGTAGGATTACTTCATATTATGGGGTTAAGTGGACTTTTAATACCAGCTCGTGATAATTCATCAATAGCTTTCTTTAAAGAAATTTTTGCAGATATAGGTGATGAACAAAGTATTGAGCAAAGCCTTTCTACTTTCTCATCTCATATGACCAATATAGTTAATATTATGAAACATGTAGACAATAAGTCAATGGTACTTTTTGATGAAATTGGTGCAGGTACTGATCCAGCAGAAGGTGCAGCACTTGCTGTATCTATTTTAGAAACCTTAAGAAGACGAGGCGCAAAACAAATTGCAACAACTCATTATAGCGAACTTAAAGCATATGCATTAAAAACAGATGGTGTTGAAAATGCTTCTGTTGAATTTGATATAGAAACTTTAAGCCCAACTTATAGATTATTAATTGGAGTACCAGGAAAATCTAATGCTTTTGAAATTTCTAAGAGATTAGGACTTGTAGAAGGTGTAATAAAACGAGCAAAAGAATATATGTCAGAAGAAAATCTTCAATTTGAGAATTTGATTAGGGAGCTTCAAGAAAAGAGTATAATAGCAAAACAAGAGGCAAGGGAAGCTAAGAAGCTTAGAGATGAAGCTGAGGAACTTAAGGCAAAATTTGAAGATAAGCTTGAAAAATTAGAAAAAACTAGAGAAAAAGCTTATATGGATGCTAGACGTGAAGCAAAAGATATGTTATCAAATGCAAAAGATGAAGCAGACGATATTTTAAAAGCTATGAGAGAGCTTGAAAAGCTTGGTTTCTCAACTGGTGGAAGGCAAAAGCTTGAAGAAGAGCGTAAAAAGCTTAAAGCAAGTTTGGAAAAACAAGAAAAAGGCATTCATAATATGAAAGAAAATGAAGGTGAAGTAATAACTAAAGTAACCCTTGGAATGGAAGCATTTTTACCTTCATTGAATCAACAAGTAGTAATTATTTCTATGCCAGACAATAGGGGTGAAGTTCAAGTCGAAGCTGGAATTATGAAAATAAATGTTAAATTAAAAGATTTAAGAAAAACTAAAGTTACCAAAGCAGAAAAGGTAAGGCAAAAGAGAGAAGTAAAGCTTAATTTAAGTAGTGTGGAATCTCGAGTGGATTTAAGAGGTTTAGATGCAGAAGAAGCATGTTATAAAGCTGATAAATATTTAGATGATGCTTATTTGGCTAACCTAGGAGAAGTAACTATAGTTCATGGTAAAGGGACTGGAGTACTTAGAAAAGCTATAAACGATATGCTTAAAAGACATAGTCATGTAAAGTCATATAGATTAGGTGCATATGGCGAAGGTGGAGATGGAGTTACTATGGTTGAACTTAAAGGATAAGAGGTGGTTTTATGTATATAATAAGTGCATGTTTATGTGGAGTTAACTGCAGATATGATGGAAAGAGTAATATAAATGACAGATGTTTAAAGTTATTTAGAGAAGGAAAGGCTGTTTTAGTTTGTCCAGAACAATTAGGGGGATTACAAACACCAAGAAATCCTGTTGAACTAAATAATATGGCAAGTGAAGTTGTAGAGAATAACGGAAAAGCATTAAGTAACAAAGGCGAAGATGTAACTAAACAATTTTTAAATGGGGCTTATGAAACATTAAAAATTGCAAACGAACTTGGAGCGAGTAGAGCTATATTAAAAGAAGGAAGTCCTTCATGTGGATCTAATTTTGTATATGATGGAACATTTACAGGCAATAAAATTAGAGGTAAAGGAATAACAGCATACATATTAGAAAATGAAGGGATAACTGTATTCTCAGATGAAGATTTAGAAGTAAATAATAGTAAATTAGTCTATCTTAATGAATTTGACAGAGAAAAGGCTAAAAAAAGAAAACTTTTTGAGTTAGAAGAAGAATCAGACTATGAGGAAGAATATTTTGATTTAACTGAAAATTTAACAGATATGTCAGAATTACCGCCAAAGGTTGAAGAAAATGTTAAGAAGCTCATGATTTCATTAGCACGTGATTTAATGGGGTTTGAAGAGGTAGATGAAATTGCAGAGGCAACAGGATTAAGTATTGAAGAAGTAGAAGAAATATTGAAAGAAAAGTAAGCTTTAAATATTCATATCAATAAATATATTATAATCGTTTAAAAATACAACATGGATACAAAAGGAGAACATTTAAATTGAGTAAAGAGTTAAATATACAAGAAAAAGAAATTAAAACAAGAGATTTATTTTTAAAGATATTTCAAGAAGAAGGAGTTTCAACAGAAGAATTAAAGGAAGCGATATGTCAATCATATATTGATTCAGGCTTTAATTGTAAAACATTTGATGAGATACCTATGACAGAAATGGAGATTGCAATTCTTGATTGTTATGAAACTGGTGGGCTAAGCTTTGAAAATATTGATGAAGTAATTGAACATTATAATAGTGAAGAAGACTAAATTATGGGGTGGAGTGTAAAGATGGGGAATGCAAATTTGGTAAAATTTCAACATTGTGATTTTGATAGCTTTTTTAAATTAATGAGTGAAGCATTTCCTAGTGTTGAAAGGCGAAATTATGCGGATGCGAAGAACCTTCTTAATGAAGAGTTATATAATATAATTGTAGATATGGATGATAATAAGAATATAACTGCTTTTATAGCAAGTTGGGAATTCAGAGATTTCAATTTTATTGAACATTTTGCTGTGGATAGTAAGATAAGAGGAAATGGTGTTGGGACATCGATGATAAGGGATTATTTGAAGAAATCTAACAAGCCTATATTTCTAGAAGTTGAGCTACCAGAAAATGATATTTCTATACGTAGAATTGAATTTTACAAGCGGTTAGGATTTCATTTAAATAGCTTTGAATATTTTCAGCCACCTATGCAAAAAAAACATGATTTTTTACCTCTTAAGGTTATGAGTTATCCTAAGAGCATTGACCAGGAAGAATTTATAAATTTTAAGAATATTGTATATAGAAGAGTATATAAAGTCATTAAATAATTTAAAAGATTAAAGTATTATAAAAAAATAAAAGATATCACTGGAATAAAGGGGGACTCTAATGTAATAGATACAAAAGAGTCCCTTTTATTTCATAATTAATATTGTTATTCGAATCTTTCCATTAATTTAAAGGAATATCCTATTTCCTCAATCTCAGTCCTACACAGGATACTTCCTTCTGGTGGTCTTCTGTTTAATTTAAACACCACTGCTTTTTGTCCAACCTGTTGTTTAAAATCTATACGACTCATGGGTATATCCATATTAAATGAATCTGAAATGGCTTCAGCAGTTGATTTATGTCCTATTGCAGATATAAATCCATTTTTACATATAAGCTTTTTCGCATCACTTACATTTATATCACTTATCTTATATACGCCATTTGTTGTAGCAATAGTTCCATTGAATATGCCAACTTTCATAGATTCATCCATCATATCACCCCTATAAATTACTTATATTCATATTTTAACACATTTCTATAAAATATATAGTATTAAATACTAATATTTACTAGTATTTAAGATAAAGGAAACTTGATTAGATCTATAGTTGAGATTATAATTAAATAAATCAAGTGTTTTATATAAGGCATATTTTGGTCTGTGAATTTACGTCATATGATTAATACTTGTGGAAGGTCGTGAACTCTATGATGAGATTTAAACGAGGTAACTACTCAGTACAGTTGAAATAATCTGTTAGCAGATTGTACTGAGGTTAAAATTATTTGCTTACAGTGTCAGCTGTACTAATTTTTGATATCATATTAAAAATTAGAAGGAGTACAGTTATGAAACATTATTTAGACATTTTAATCAAAAAGAAATTATGGATTGTCATTTATATATTACTTGGAATAGTACTGGCTTTGTTGAATTCTTTTAGCGCTAGATATTTTCAAAAGGTATTAGATGATTTTGGAGATAATACTCTTTCTATTACCACACTATGTATTTATGGATTTGTTTTAATACTAGTATGTGGCCTTAACTATTTTGATGAATATCCAAGCTCTAAATTGTCACAAAGTATATATTTAGATTTTAAATTAAAGGCACTCAGAAAAATGAGTACCATAGATTATAAACACTATCAATTATTGGGTACAGGCAGTCTTATTCAAAAAATAGAAAATGGAGCGAGTGCAGGGAAAAGCATAATATTCGATTTTTACTTTCGATTATTTCGTGAATTGATTCCGAGTATAGTTTTCAGTTTGATTTTTATTTCGAGTATTAACAAAAATATTATGATTTATATTGCAATTGGCTATATATTTGTTTTTGCCATAACTAATATTTTGCTGAAATATTTATATAAGATTAAAGAACGTATTTTGAATAATGAGGAAATATTTAATAAATATTTAATTCGTGGTTTCATGGAGTTGGTTGTATTTAGAACTAACAAAAGATTTGACTATGAGATAGGTAAGGCAACTAATGCATCACAAGAGATTGTAAAATCAAAGACGAAAATGAAGATGATTCATGAAGCATTTTTTGCTATTTTTGCATTGTTTATTACAGTGATTAAAGTGATCATTATATTCATTAGTTGGAAAAGCAATTCATTGTCAGTAGGATCTGTAGTTGCGTTACTTACATTGATTGATAAGGCATATTCGCCTATTGCTATATTTAATGTATTGTTCGTACAATGCAAATTAGATAAGAGTGCCTTTGAAAGATATATGGATTTATTGAACATGCCAGATGATGTTACATTGAATTCTGGAAAGATAGTAAATTTCATAGATGGAAATATATCTTTTAAGAATGTATGCTTTTCCTATGATGAGAAGAACATCTTTAAGGATTTATCTTTTGATATTCCAGAGGGGACTTCAGTTGCATTTGTAGGGGAAAGTGGCTGCGGAAAGTCAACAATTGTTAAGCAAATCATTGGTTTACTTAAGACAGATACAGGGAATATTTATGTAGATGGAAATGATTTATCAGAGCTTAATTTAAATCATTTTTACAAGTATGTTTCCTATACTTCACAGGAATCGCCTATTTTTGATGGAACCTTGCGAGAAAATATTGTTTTTGACAAGGATATTTCTGATAATAAGATTATTAAAGTATTAGAACATGTTGGTCTAAAATCATTCTATTTCGCTTTAACTAAAGGACTTGATACAGAAGTTGGCGAAAGAGGTGTTATGCTTTCAG
Organism: Clostridium gelidum; assembly: GCF_019977655.1. Taxonomy (NCBI): domain Bacteria; kingdom Bacillati; phylum Bacillota; class Clostridia; order Eubacteriales; family Clostridiaceae; genus Clostridium; species Clostridium gelidum. Next base: position 4,836,965 of record NZ_AP024849.1, on the reverse strand, counting down.
GTGGAGAACGCCAAAGATTAGCATTAGCTAGAGTATTCTTTAACGATGCAAAAGTTGTTATATTGGATGAAGCTACATCAGCCATGGATAATGTTACAGAAGAATTAGTAATGAAAAATATGATGCAATTCTTAAAAAACAAAACAATTATTACAATCGCTCATCGTCTGAATACAATAAAGGATTTTGAGAAAATATATGTATTCAAGGATGGAAAAATTGTTGGAGATGGTGATTTTAAGGAGCTTTCACAAAATAACAAATATTTTAAGCAGTTATGGAATTGTACATTGGAAAATTTCTGATCATGGTTTTGTTTTACATTCATATAATGAGAACATAATAAATCAAAGAAGGCACTAAACATTTCAAGTTTTAAAGGTTAGTGCCTTGTTTAATATTTAATCTTGTTATTGTATTTTGAATAGATAATAAGGAGTATTGTTTTGATATAATAATTTAGTATGAGATATATTGGGAGGAACAAGAATGAAAAACGAAAATTTTAAATTATCAGAACTTCCTTACGAAAGAATAACAATTGAATCTTTTGAAAAGGAAGCTTTGGAAATAGTAAAAGACTTTAATGCTGCTGAAAATGGAGAAGAACAATTTTTAGTTCATAAAAAATATTATACTTTAATAGAAAAAGTAAGTACTACAATGATTTTAGCGACACTAAGGCATGATGGCGATGTGTCAAATAAATTTTATGAAGAAGAGCAAGAGTATTATGATGAAATATCTCCTAAAATTGAAAGCTTCAAAGTAAAATATCAAAAACTACTTTTTGATTCTAAGTATAGAACTTACCTTGAAAATAAAATAGGGCAAGTTCCGTTTAAAGATATTGAAATTCAGTTAAAAGCTTTTGATGATGTACTTATTCCACTTAAACAGGAAGAAAATGCTCTTACATCAAGATATAATAAATTAGTTGCACAAACTAAGTTTGAATTTAGAGGAGAAACACTTAATCTTTCTTTACTTGGAAAATATTTAAAATCAAAAGATAGACCAACAAGAATTGAAGCAGCAAAAGTGAGAAGCGAAAAGCTCCTTACTATTACAGATGAATTAGATGAGATTTTTGATAAACTTGTAGCTAACCGTAATTCACAAGCAAAGGCAATGAAATATGATAATTATGTGGAACTTGGTTATTACAATATGAAACGTAATTCATATGACAAAAATGATGTAGCTAACTTTAGAAATCAAGTTAAAGAGTTTTTTGTTCCACTTGCATCTAAAATGCATGAAGAAAGAAGAAACCGTCTTGGTTTAGAAAAACTTGACTTTGTTGATGAAGGGGTTTATTTCCTTGAAGGAAATCCTATTCCTATTGGAACTGCTGATGATATTTTTGCAGCAGGCAAAAAAATGTATAGTGAATTATCCTCTGAGACAAATGAATTTTTTAACTTTATGTTAAATCATGAATTGTTTGATGTACTTGGAAGACCTAATAAAGCTACAGGTGGATATATGGATATGCTTATGCTTTATAAGGCACCAATTATCTTTGCTAATTTTAATGGTACAAGCGATGATGTAGATGTTATGACACATGAATGTGGTCATGCTTTCCAAGGCTATCTAACAAGAAATTATGAAATAGTAGAGAATAACAATATAACTATGGAAACTGCTGAAACTCACTCAATGTCGATGGAATTTTTTACAGACAAATGGATGGATTTATTCTTTGGAAACAGAGGCGATGATTATAGAAAAATGCACCTTGAAGATGCAATCGCATTTATACCATATGGATGTATGATAGATGAATTTCAAGAAATAATATATACAAAGCCAGAGCTTACTCCTGATGAAAGAAGAGAAGCTTGGAAACAGTTGGAAAAAGAATATAAGCCACATCTTTCTTTTAAGGATGATGAATTTTTTGGCGATGCGCGTACTTGGCAAATGCAGAAGCATGTGTATAATTGGCCATTCTATTATATTGATTATTGTCTTGCACAAACATGTGCACTTCAATTTAAAATAAGAATGGATGAAGATCACAATGATGCTTGGCAAAAATATATTGCATTCTGCCAAGAATCAGCAAAAGATTATTTTCCTAATATGCTTCATAATGCTCAGCTTAAAAGTCCTTTTGAAGATGGCTTTATGAAGGAACTTGTTCAGAAGATTAAATTATAAGGATGAAACTAAAGCTGTATTAAAGCTAATAGAAAAAAATATGCACAAGAACTTATTGCAAGTGGAGTAAATGAGATAATAAAACTTGCTAAGGAAAAGAAATTAAAATTACTCGAGAATAAAGTATTTAGTACTAAACTAAGCTAAAAGAGATACTTGTGGAATAAGTATCTCTTTTAGCTTATATGTATTTTAAATAAAAAAAACTGTATCTTAGGAAAGGCATATTGTAAATCTTTTATTGACATCAACGTTACGTATGCGTTTATAATTTGAAATATATTGATCCTTAATTCTATAGGTAACGAGTAAATGGATAAATAATATAAATTCTAGTTGGTAGGTGAAGTAAATGAAAGATAAAGTATACATAGGCGAACTTTCAAAGCAACTTAATATTTCTAAACGAACAATTCTTTATTATGAAGATATAGGTTTGATAAAGAGTATAAGAGAATCAATTTCTAATTATAGACTATATGAAAAGGAAGAGATAATTAAATTGCAACAAATTATTCTGTTCAAAAAAATCAATTTACCATTAAATGAAATTTGTAGGATTATAACGTTAAGGGATAGTGAATATGCAGTCAATATGTTTGAGAAGCAACTAAAAAAGATTAATAATGAAATTTCAAACTTAAGCTATTCAAAGACGATTCTACAATCTTTTATTAATATCAGCAATAAAAATGGAGTACAAAATATAGATGTTATTGAACTATTAACTGATCTTACCTGTGTTGATAGTAAATACGAAAAAATTATAGGATTAAATAATATGTATGAAATTAATTTAGAAATACATATTGGCATAAATTTAATACCTATAGCTGATATAAATTCTGATGGAAGTTTGATTAAGAAGATTAGAAAATTGAGAGATGAACTTAAAGATGAAATGAATATTATATTACCATTATTAAGAATATGTGATAAAGAAGAATTGGACAAGGATGAATATTTAATTAAATTGCGAGAGTGCATAGTTGCTAGGGAAAAGATTGATACTGCTCATGTAAGTGGAAATTATGCTAAATGTTTATTAATTACGAACAATCTCAAAAAAATAATTTCTAATAATATAGAATTATTTAAAGTTAACAATATAGAGGGAACGTTGAAGAATGAATAAACTTACATACACTAATAAGTATTTAACTAAATTAAAAAATCAGGAATTTATTAATATTATATTATTAATTTCCGGTGAGTTTGTTTCTACTTTTGGAACAAGAATTTATAATTTTGCTATTGCATATTATATTTTACAAACAACAGGTTCAGCACTAGCTTTCAGTATATCATTAGCACTTGGAACAATTCCAAGGATTCTAATATCACCATTTGCAGGAGCTATTGTTGATGCATTAGACAGAAAAAAGATTGTAATTTTCATGGATTTAGGAAGGTGGATAACTTTACTTGCATTATATTTCATAGCAGTTTTAAGTAACATTCAAATTATACATATTTACATTACGATTTTATTTTTGAGTACTATGGATATATTTTTTAATATAGCTTCAGGTTCATCTATACCTAATATTGTACATAAAAAGAATATTATTAAGATAAATTCAATTAAACAAACTCTTTCATCCCTTGGCAGTATATTAGCTCCTTCTATAGGTGGAATTGTTATTAGTTTTATAAGTATTAAATATTTTATAATTATAAATGCTTTTTCCTTTCTAATTTCAGGGATTTCACAATACTTTATTAATTATAATATAAATAATACATCAGTATTTAGTACAAGCAATAAAACAAAGCTCTCAGTGAATTCCATATTACAAAATACCAAAGAAAGTATAGGTTATATTAAAACTCAATCTTTGATTATAATACTCACAATTTACTCTATGGTTGGTAACTTTTTAATTTATTTAGGTTTTGTAATTCCCATGCCTTATTTGGTTCTAAAATGCTTTAATTTAGGTTCTACTCAGTATGGAATAATTCAAAGTGGTATATCTATAGGAGCTGTAATTGCTGCTATTTTATTATCTATTATTCCTTTGCCTGAAAAGAAATTTAAATTAGTTATGTATTCTTCCTTAGTTTTTTGCGCTCCATTTATATTATTAGGGATTGGTGCAATAATGAATATGATACATATTAGCAAAAGTATACTATTTGTTTACATGGTAGTGGTAACATTTATGTATGGTTCTGGCACTGTTTTAATTAATGTACCAACTAATGCAATTCAACAAGAAAATATTGAAAATAGTTATTTAGGAAGAGTTCTTGGTTTTCAAAACACATTTGGAGGAATAATAACTCCAGTATCTATGATTTTATCTGGAAAATTAATTGGAATGGTTGCACCATATATACTTCCTTTAATTTCTGGAGTAATGTTTATTATACTTGTAATAGTTACATGTTCAAATAGGACAATGAAAGCAATTTAGCAATATTTAAAGGAGACACTTGTTTTATAAGTATCTCCTTTAGTTTAGGCATAATCAAAAAAATAACAAGTCAGCATGCTAGTCTATTTTGATTCATACTTCATCAGTATATTCACCTAATAGCCCGCTATGAGGCAAATATACTTCTTCGTCTGAAGGCAAAATATACATCGCATCATGGACTTGTTATTTTCTTTCATATGCCTTATATATGCTAAAAAATCTTATTTTTCATTTGAGCGCACGAAATGTGATAATTGCATTTTACTGTTAACATTTAATTTTTTATAAATATTTTGCACGTGATTATCAACAGTTTTAGGTGATATAAAAAGTTTTTCAGCAATTTGTTTATATGTTATTCCTTCAATCATGAGTTCTATAATTTCACTTTGTTTTTCTGTAATATCATATTTTTGCTTAAAGTAATCTGTAAGTTTATTATTAGCGATAAATGATGGGGTATTAAAATATTTTAAAACAAATATGAGATTAAAGATATTTATTATTAAAAAATAAGAAGGAAGTGATGTTATTTTGAATAATTCTATGTTTTTAATAAGTTGAATATAGGGCTTATATGATTCAAGAATCATAAAAGGGAGAAATATTATAGTTATTAAAAGAAAAGATTTTATAGCTTGTTTTAAATCTTTATTAACAACCTGTTTAAAGTTTTTTAGTCCAACATAGAGTTCATATAAAATTACTATAAAAATTGAAGCACGCATTATAAATTTAAAAATATAGTGTGTTTCAAATAAATAATATATAGCTAGTCCAGTAAATTGAAATGTAAAAATAGAAAGAAATATTTTCTTCTTTATGTTTGTTATTTCTAAACCGAAAAGATAATTTATAAAGAATACTCCGAATAAAGAGCTAAATGATGTACCAAGAAAATCTAGAAGTTTATATAAGAATGGTATAAATGAGCTTACTTGATCCGCATATTTTGAGTACAGTCCTAATGCTATTGAATTTTGAATAACAAAAAAAGAAAGGTTCAATGCTATAAAAAGTTTTAGCGCTTTCTTTTTAGTACTATTGTATATGAAACAGGAAATTGAAATAGATGATACACCTGCAAATAATGAAATAATACAAAACAATAAATAAATATCTTTCATAAGGAAACTCCTTTCATGCTTTTTAATTTCAGAAAAGATTTAGTTCGTTTAATAGAATAATTCTGAATATATACAATATTTAGTATAAAGCAGGTAAGCTTAGCTTTCAAGTTGCTTAATTGTTGGTAGGGATAGAATTGATATATTAATAATAGCGTAAATATAGTAAAAATTAGCATAGGGAATATACCCTATGCTAATTTTTTTAAATAATAAGGGTGTTTTACCTATTGTTACTATGTATTTTTGGTAGTTTAATAATCTCAAGAAAACAAATAATTATATTTTGAATTCTTATATTATAAAAAGTTAAATATATTTCAAAGGGGAAATGGTTATGGAGAAAAATTGGACTATAAGTATTTATAACAAAAAAATATTAAAAATAGTTCATATTATTTTTGCTGCAAGTATGTCTGGTAGTTTAATATCTATTTTAGTTATTCTTATGGTTAAAGAAAATTGCAATATACCAGCTGAAAATATTTTTGGAGTTGATTTGAGTATTCTAAAAATATTCACATGGGGGGTGAATTATGTTTTCTTTGCATTAGCATTAACCTCATTTATTTTTGGGTTATTCACAGAATGGGGATTTGTTAAATACAGATGGATAATAGCTAAATGGATAATTACATTAAGTATGTTTGCATTAACTTGGTTTGGATTGGGACCAGCTATAAATGGTATGACTTCTATATCTGATGCAGGTTTAAATAATTCAGCAATGAGTGGAGAATATTTAAATTTTCAAAGAAGTGCTATTATATTTTCTGTAATGGAGACGATAGCTATTTTACTTGTTTTTTTTGTTTCTGTTTTAAAGCCATTGGGAGCAAGGAAGGCTACACAACGTATTAAACAAAAAACAGTTGTACTGATAATAACACCTTTAATAATTATAGGAATAGGATTTGCAGCTATGAATGCTATAGAATTAAATAAAATAAGAAATCTACATATAAAAAGTATGAATATTGGAAGTATTGGTGATGGAACATATAATGGAGAGGCAAAAGCTGGAAGTTATGTATATAAAGTGAAAGTAGAAGTTAAAAATCATAGAATTGTTAATATTGAAGGGATAGATAATCGAAAAAGCCCTTATGTGAGCTATGCGGAAGGAGTTTTCACTAAAATCATAAAGCAACAGAATGTAGATGTGGACGCAATAACTGGAGCTACAACAACTAGCAAGGCATTTATGAAGGCAGTAGAGAATGCACTTGATAAATAAGTTTATAGTATTATAAGCAAGTTTTTATTAGTATAGATAATAAAGATTTATAAGCTTAGAATAAATACTCTTAGAGCCTACGTTATATCGCTATGTGAAGTATATCAGAAATATAATAGGTAAAGTAGGATCATAATTCATAATTAAATAGTGCATTAAAAAATAGCAGGAAATGCAAAAAAATTCTGTTATTCTAATGCAATTATTTAATTTTAGATATTATTTTATCATATACTTTTTTCATATGATCTTCATTAGAATAAGCATTTATTTCAGAAATAGGAATCCACTTAACACCACTATTTTCATCATCCTTAACAATAAGTGGTTCTGTTTCATCAGCTTCCATTAAATAAGCAACTGATACATGCAAATGTGAAGAAACATACTTCCCACTTTTTACATGCCCAAACACTGGTAGAATATCTAAAGCATAGATATTATCACTAACAGGGTAAATATTTTTCACTCCAGTTTCTTCTTTAGCCTCATTAATTGCAACAAGCAATAAATCTGCTTCACCATCTGAATGTCCGCCTGTCCAACACCAGGAATTATATATATTATGATGAACCATTAGAGTTTTATCTCTATTTTTATTTACTACAAATGCAGAGCTTGTTATATGTATAACTTCATTATCTCGTGTTAAAATATCATTAAACATATCAATTGATTTTAATATTATTTTCTTATCATTTTTTTCTTGCTCATTGCAAGGAATATAATTTTTAATTGAATCAATCCAATTCATATGTTGCCTCACTTTCAGCACAATAAATTTTTAATAACTAAATATTGCGCTCTATGTTATTACTATAGCATAAATATATAAAATTTTTATTTAACATATGGTATTCCTATTTTTAAAATATAAATCACATAATTGGAAAATGAATGTAAAGGGGTATTTTAAGGCGTATTTGCCAATGTGAGAAGATTATGATAGTATATTAACTCATATAGGGAGCATCCTATATGTTTATAAATTTCAAGTTTGTAATTGATATTATTACGAATTTAGAAAAACAATTTTAAAATAATTGTTTAATATACGAATGGAGGACATGAAAATATGTTGGATTTACCAAAGTGCCCAAAATGTAATTCGGAATATACTTATGAAGATGGAGGCCTTTTCATTTGCCCAGAATGTGCTCATGAATGGACTTTAGAATCAGAAAATAAAACTAATGAAACTGAAAATGTTGTTAAAGATTCAAATGGAAATATCTTAAATGATGGAGATTCTGTAACTATAATAAAAGATCTTAAAGTAAAAGGAAGTTCATCATCAATAAAAATAGGTACAAAAGTAAAAAATATACGTTTGGTTGATGGAGATCATGATATTGATTGTAAAATTGATGGTTTTGGAGCTATGCAATTAAAATCTGAATTTGTTAAAAAGGCATAATTGAAGTTTTAATGAAACAGAATTGAAATAGTTTCTGTTATTTACCAAGTATAGATTCAGCTAGGCATTAAGCCTAGCTTTTTTGTACTTTCACTTTTCTAAAATACCGTTTTTAAATTTAATTATGTTATAATATGTATAGTAAAATATATTAGATATTTTATTATAATTTTAAACTATTAAGGTGAAAATTATGTATTAATAATTATTGAATACAATCTTTTATTATAATGAAATGAGGTACTTTTATGTTAGAAAGAAAAATTATATTTATAGATGTTGATGGAACTTTATGTAATGATTGTGGACTAGTTCCTGAGTCTGCGGCTATAGCTATAAAACAAGCAAGAAAAAATGGACATCTAGTTTATTTATGTACAGGCCGTTCAAAAGCAGAAATATATGATTTTATTATTGATATTGGTTTTGATGGAATAATTGGTGCTGGTGGAGGTTTTGTACAAGTTGGTAATGAAATGCTTTATCACAAAAAGGTTAGTAACGAAAATGTAAAGCATTTAGTAGATTTCTTTAATGAGCACAATGTAAATTTTTATATAGAATCTAATGGCGGATTATACGCAAGTAAGAATTTAATTCCTCAATTAGAAAAGTGCATTTATGGAGATGTGGAAAATGATGCAGATGCTAAATATGAAAAAGAAAATAATCCTAATCATTTCATTGAAGCGTTAATTATTGGACAAGATTTATATAGAGGTGATGTTAACAAAGCTTGTTTCTTAGAGCCTAAAGATATTTCTTTCGAAGAAATAAAAAATGAATTTAAAAATGAATTTGAAGTTATCCATTGTACAGTTCCAGCTTTCGGTGATGATAGTGGGGAACTTGGAGTTCCGGGTATACATAAAGCAACTGCAATTGAAGTTCTTCTAAAACATTTGGACATAGATGTAAAAGATACAATTGCAATTGGTGATGGAATGAATGATGCAGAAATGTTTGAGTTTTGTGAACTAGGTATTGCAATGGGAAATGCTAAACCAGGTTTAAAAGAAATTGCTGATGAAGTTACAGATACCCATGATGAAGGTGGAATTTATAATAGTTTTAAGAAACATAATTTAATGTGGAAGAACATCTGAAATTATTATCAAAATAACAATTTGTGATTAAGAATTAAGATTGATTTTGTTTACAGTACTTTGAAGATGATTTTAGATTAAAAGAACTAAACTAAAGGACAATTAAATTTATTGTCTTTTGTGCAGTTCTTTTTTCTTTGGAAAGTTAAAGATAATTAGGTCGAAACGAAAAAAATATAAAAAATATAAATTTTACATAACAAAAAGTATAAAAAAGCATATATCCTATATAGAAAATAAAATTTGTATGGGAGTGTGCTAAAAATGAGAGAAAGAAAATTTGTTAAAATAAGAGTGGATATGTTTGAGGATACTAAGTTTAAGATAATAGATACAAAACCTGAAAGGGATCTTATTCATTATATTTGGACTAGACTTTTAACTTTGGCTGGAAAAGTTAATTTAGAAGGTGAGTTATATTTATCAAGAAATATCCCATATACAATAGAAACATTGGCAATAGAATTTAATAGAGAAACTGAACAAGTAAAATTAGCTCTAAATACATTAATTGATTTAGAAATGATTGAATTAGTAAAGGATAAAATTTATAGAGTGAAAAATTTTGCAAAGCACCAAAATATCAAAATAAAAGAAAAAGTTGAAATACAAGATAATAAAGTTGAAACTAGAGATAATACTGAAGATATAATAAATAAAGAAAAAATAGATAGTGATTGCAAAAATACTAATGAGAGTCTTAAAAATATTAAGGACTATCAACCTAAAAGTGATTTACAATTGAATATTCCAATATCATTAGAAAAGAAGAAATCCCAAAAGGCAAATAAAAATATATCAAAGAATATAAGTTGCATTGATGAAGATTGTGGAGAAAACAAACAAGAGGATATAACAGGATTTTTTGAGGGGGAAAGTAGTATGATACTGGGTAAAGATGATAGGGTTATTATGAATTTTTGTGTATAATTTATTAATGGAATTATTTGATATAAACATTCAATACAATATTATTGAAATAGTGTTGGAAAAACTATATTTAATTAGTTTATAATAATATTATTAGTTACCATAAGAAAATGGATTATAGGGAGGCAGTAAATTTTGAGAATATTGCATACAGCGGATTGGCATTTAGGTAAAAATTTAGAAGGCCAAAGTAGAATGGATGAGCAAGAAGAATTCTTAAATGATTTTGTTAAAATTGTTGAAGAAAATAATATAGATTTAATTATGATTGCAGGAGATGTTTATGATAGTTCAAATCCTCCAGCAAGAGCTGAAAAAATGTTTTATGATACCCTAAAGAGATTATCAGGGAATGGAGAGAGGCTTACTTTAATTATTTCTGGTAATCATGATAATCCAGATAGATTGGTTGCAGCAGGGCCACTGGCTCGTGATCATGGGATCATTATGGTTGGAACCCCTAAGACTGTAGTACCTTGTGGTGAATATGGAAATCACAAAGTAATAAAATCAGGAGAAGGGTTCATTGAAATTGAAATGAATAATGAAAAGGCAGTTATTTTAACAGTGCCATACCCAAGTGAAAAAAGGTTAAATGAAGTGATTTATAATGGTATGGATGATGAGGACGAAAAAGCTAAATCTTATAGTGATAGAATATTTTCTTTATTTGATGCCTTAAAAAGTAATTATAGAGAAGATACTATTAATTTGGCCATATCTCATTTATTTGCTATGGGAAGTGAAGAAAGTGGCTCGGAAAGAAGTGTTCAATTAGGTGGTACTTACATAGTTGATGGTAGTTGTTTTCCAAAGGAAGCGCAGTATGTAGCCTTAGGGCATGTACATAAGCCACAAATAGTTCCGGGGACAAATAAGAAAGCTAGATATTGCGGTTCACCTATTCATTATAATAAAAAGGAAATTAATTTTAGTAAGAAATGCTTTATAGTTGATGTTAAAGCAAGTGAAGAGTGTAATATAGAAGAGGTTGATTTAAAAGTTTATAAGCCTATTGAAGTTTGGAAATGTTCGAGTATTGAAGAGGCTATCTTAAAATGTGATGAAAATAAGGAAAGAGATTGCTGGGTTTATTTAGAGATCAATACAGATAGATATATAAGAGAAGATGAAATAAAACAAATGAAGGATTTGAAGAAGGATATTTTAGAAATAATGCCTAAAATTAAGAGCTTAGAAGAAGAAGAAATTGCTTTAGATTTAAATGATAAGTCCTTTGAAGAAATATTTAGAGATTTTTATTTAAAAGAAAGAGAAACAGCACCTGAAGAAGAAGTTGTTGAATTACTTTTATCAATTATTAGTGAAGAAGGTGAAATAGATGAAACCAATCAAGCTTAAGATTAAAGGATTAAATAGCTTTATAGAAGAGCAAACTATAGACTTTGATAAATTAACTGATAGAGGATTTTTTGGTATATTTGGTCCTACAGGGAGTGGAAAATCAACTATATTAGATGGTATAACTTTAGCTTTATACGGAAATGTATCAAGAAAAAGTTCTAATTATATAAATACAAATTGTGATAGATTAAATGTATATTTTGAATTCCAAATATCAGGAGCTGAAACTAAAAGGTATGCTATAGACAGGGAATTTAGAAGAAAAAAAGATGAGAGCATAAATTCTGGAAAGTGCAAAATAGTGGATATAACAAATCCAGAGGATGAAGAAGTTTTAGCAGATGGTGTTAAAACTATAAATAAAATAGTTGAAGAAATAATAGGTCTAAATTTAGAAGACTTTACAAGAACTGTTGTACTTCCACAAGGAAAATTCAGTGAGTTTTTAAAGCTTGAGGGCAAAGATAGGCGAGATATGCTTGAAAGACTATTTAATCTGCAACAATATGGAGATAATTTGTCTAGAAAGCTAAATACGAAGATTGGTAAAGAAAAAACTGATAACAATATTTTAATTGGACAATTAAGTGGCTACAATGATATAAGTGAAGATAAATTAAAAGAAAAAGATGAAATACTTGAGGAACTTAAGAATAAATTAGGAATTTTAAAAAGTGAATTAGAAGTAATTGAAAAAAATTATAAGGAAAATGAAGAAATCTGGAAATTACAGTTAGAATTATTAGAATACAAAGATAAAGAAAAAATCCTTAAAGAAAAGGAATCTGAGATAAATGAAGATATTAAAAAAATAAAATTAGGTGAAGCAGGTGCAAAGGTTGTACCTTATATAAAGGCTTTCGAAAATACTATAAAAGAATTTGGTAAAAATGAAACTGAGTTAGATAAATTGAAATTAGCAATAGATAATATTAAGGAAGAAAAGGAAAAGATAGAAAAGCTATGGATCATGGCAAAGGATAATAAGGAAAATAAACTTCCTCAATTTATTGTAGAAGAACAAAAGGTTAAAGATGCCATTGAAGAAAAAAAGTTAATAGATGAGATACAAAATAAAATAAATTCTTTAGCAGTACAAATTAAAGAATTGGATACTAGAAGTAAAGAGAGCCAAGCTGAACTTCTTAAAATAGAGACGGAAATAAAAGATAAAAATAAATCAATCAAAGAAGATGAAAAAAATTGTGATGATTTAAAAACTGATGAAAAGCTTAAAGAAAAGGTTCAAGAAGGAATAATTATAGAAGAAAAAGTGAGTGATTTAAAATCTATTGTTACTAAGGACCAAGAAAAAAAGGTTTCTCTTGAAAAAGAAAATAGTGAAACTATATTAAAAGGAAAAGCCTTAAAAGACATAATTGAAAAAGCAAAGAAGGACTTGGAAGATAATGAAAAGCAATATGATCATTTGCTTAAAAATTCACCTGGCGAGCAAAAGGATTTGGTGAATTTAAATCAATTGATAGTTGAAAATGATCAAAAGTGGAAGATATATCATAAGTCAAATGATGATATAAAGGTTTCAGAAGCTGAAATAAAATCTTTGAATATTGAAATTGTAAATGCAAAAGAAGAAGTAAAAAAACAAGAAGAAGAATTAGAAAAAATAAAAAATAAACAAAATGAAATTATAAGAGAAAATTTAGCACATAAGCTAAGAGAAGAACTTAATGATGGAGAAATATGCCCAGTATGTGGCTCTACGCATCATCTGAAAGAAAATATAAAAATTGTAGATACAGTAGATCTAAAAGATATAGAAGATGAAATAAAAAGCAAAGAGAATTTAATAAAAGTTATTAATAATAAGGTTGTTCAAAATGAAACTAAAGTGACTAATTTCAATGAAAAGATAAATGTAAGCAAAGAAGAAATAAAGAAATTAGGAACTGAATTTAAAGAAAAGCCATTAGAAAAATTAAAAGATGAATTTATAAATTTGCAAAATGCTTTAGAAAATTATACTAAAGAAAAAGAAAGATTAGAAAAAAGCATTAATAAATTCAAAAATGAAATAAGTATTAAAACTGGAGAAATAAATGAATTAAGAGCTGTAGTAAGAACTAAACAAACACAATTAGTAGAATTAGAAAATAATATTAAACTAAATTCAGAAGAATTAAGTGTTTTGCAGAATAAGGTGAGTTTATTAAAATCAGAAACATCAGTAGATGATTTTAATAAAAAGAATGAAGAAATTAAGGCAATTGAAAAAGAAATAGATAAATTAGCTAAAGTAGTTAAGAACAATAGGGAACTAGTGGAGAAATCAGTAAGAAAAAGGGAAGAATTAAATAGTGAATTAACATCTATAAAAGAAAAATTAGCTAAAGATAATGCAGATTTAGCTGGATATGAAAAAAATAAAGAAGAAAAACTTCAAGCAATAAAAAATAAAGTTGAGGATGAAAATGATTTAGATACCTTACTTAATAAAGTTCAAAAAAATATAAAAAATATTAATGATGAATTTCAAGTTGCTGAAAATAATAAAAATAAAATAGAAAAAGAATTTACTGATAATAATGAAAAATTAATAGCTACAATTAGTAAAGATAAAGAATTGAGTAAGAGAAAAAAAGAGCAGGAAGCCCAATTAGAAGTAGCTATTGATAGTGAAGGATTTAATTCTCTGGAGGAAGTTAAGAAAAATATAATTGGAAAAGATGAAATTAATGAATATAAGGAAAATGTAGACAACTATAATAACAATATAGCAAGAGTAAGCGGAACAATTGAAAGTTTACTTAAGAAAAAAAATGGTAAGGAAATAACAAAAGAAAATTATGAACAATTAAAATCATTAAAGAATGAAAAAGAAAAAGATGTTAATTATGTTAATGAAAATAAAATTAAAATTGAGGAAGAATTAAATAATATAAGATTAAAGCTCGCAGAACAAAAGGATCTTTTAGAAAAAAAGAAAAAATTAGAACATAAACTAGCGTTACTTAGTGATTTGGATAAATTATTTAAGGGGAAAAAATTTGTTGAATTTGTAGCAACAAATAAGCTGAAATATGTATCTATTGAAGCTTCTAAAAGATTGAAAGAAATAACTCATGGAAATTATGGCTTAGAAGTTGATGAAAATGGTAAATTTATTATTAGAGATTATAAAAATGGTGGGGCTAAAAGAGATGCAACAACTTTATCTGGAGGGGAGACCTTCTTAGCGTCACTCGCACTAGCTTTAGCATTATCAGCTCAAATTCAATTGAAAGGAACGGCACCACTTGAATTATTTTTCCTTGATGAAGGGTTTGGAACATTAGATGATGAACTTCTTGAAGTTGTTATGAGTTCATTGGAAAGAATTCACAATGATAAATTAAAAGTAGGAATTATAAGTCATGTAGAGGCTATAAAAAATAGAGTGCCGGTAAAACTTATAATTACACCAGCAGAATGCGGCATGGGAGGAAGTAAGGTTAAAATTGAGAGAAGCTAGAGCAATTTAAATAACAGGTAAATTCAGATAAGTCAATTTATTTCATATAATAGTGTTATACTATAATAGTGACAGTCAGAGGAGGATGAAAAAATTCATAAAAATAGAGGCTAAATAAATGTTTAATTGTAAATCTAAATTGAGTTTATCTTTTCACAATTATTCAGATAAGGTGGATATTAGCAAAATAGTAGACCTTATGAATGTAATGGGTATTTTTATTTCAGCCAGACATGAATATAATAGAATAACATCTCATTAAATGCGGAATAACTAGATATAACTAGATAATTATGAAAGCAAATTTAAGGAGGAATTAGAATGAATGAATTAATTTTAAATAAAAGAACAAAGACAACTAGTAATGTTGCTAGAAAAGAAAGTGCTAAAGGTAAGATTCCTGGAGTAATCTATGGTAAGGAAATTGGGAGTGAACTTTTTTATGTAGATGCAATAACATTAAAAAAAGAACTTTCAGTTAGTGGTGAACATGGTGTATTAACATTTGATATGGATGGTAAGAAGGGTACTGCTTTAATTAAACAAGTACAAAAAAATGCCTTCGGACACCAAGTAATTCATATTGATTTAGAAGAAATAGCAGCCAATGCTATTATGCACACTGAAATTTCAATTAAAGTTATTGGTAAAGGAGAATTAGAGAACAAAGGGTTAATGTTACAAACTCAAAGAGATTTAGTTAAAGTATCTTGTACAGCCAATAATTTACCAAAGGATGTTGAGTTAGATGTTTCTAATGGAGAAGCAGGAACTGTTTATACATTTGAAGATTTAAAACTTGGAAAAGATGTTTCATTTGTAGATGATTTATCAACTGTTATAAGTTCAGTATCTGAAGATGAAAAACAAGGAGAAGAAGTAGAAGAAGTAGAAGAAGCAAAGTAGAGTAGAATAATGATTTGCTATTTGTTCTAATATCCATAATATAACAATTTAAGACATTATAAAAAAACATCCCTATAAGTATTTTATTAATAAAATATTATAGGGGTGTTTTTTATACCTATGTAAATAAAATCTCCTTAAATGAGAAATAATTATAAAAATGGTGGAGCTAAAAGAGATGCTACAACATTATCAGGGGGAAACCTTCTTAGCATCATTAGCATTATCAGCTCAAATTCAATTAAAAGGAACAGCACCACTTGAATTATTTTTCCTTGATGAAGGGTTTGGAACATTAGATGATGAACTTCTTGAAGTTGTTATGAGTTCATTAGAAAGAATTCACAATGAAAAATTAAAAGTTGGAATTATAAGTCATGTGGAAGCTATAAAAAATAGAGTGCCTGTAAAACATATAATTACACCAGCAGAATGCGGCAAAGGTGGAAGTAAAGTTAAAATTGAGAGAAGATAAAGTTATAAAAATAACAAGTCAGTATATTAATATATTTGACTTGTTATTTTCTTTTATATTATAATTCAAGCAATTTTATACAAAATGCCTATAAAGTGCTATAATATAATAGCAATAACACAGACGGAAAAAAATTCAATAAATTAGAGGCGATATAAATGTTTAATTGAAAGTCCAAATTGATTTTATCTTTTCACAATTCTTCAGATAAAATTGA
The DNA here is from genome assembly GCF_019977655.1 of Clostridium gelidum. Classification (NCBI taxonomy): domain Bacteria; kingdom Bacillati; phylum Bacillota; class Clostridia; order Eubacteriales; family Clostridiaceae; genus Clostridium; species Clostridium gelidum. The sequence goes on along the minus strand of NZ_AP024849.1, from coordinate 4,820,121 downwards.
GATTGGCAAAATCGTTAGACCTTATGAATGTAATAGGCCTACTTATTTCATTCCTACATGAATAAACACTCTTAAATAATAAAAAGTTAAATAATTAAAAAATAAATTTTGGGAGATGTTCATAATGGAGGAATTAAATTTAAATAAAAGAATAAACACAGTTGGTCATAGTGCTAGACAGGAAAGAAAACATGGAAAGATCCCTGGAGTAATCTATGGTAATAAAATAGGAAATGAACTTTTTTATGTAGATTCAATAGCATTAGCAAAAGAACTTTCAGTTAGTGGAGAACATGGAGTATTAACTTTTAATCTTGATGGTAAGAAGAAGGGTACTGCTGTAATTAAAGAAGTACAAAAAAATGCATTGGGAAATAAAATAACTCATATTGATTTAGAAGAAATAGCAGCTAATGCAAAGTTGCACACTGAAATTTCAATTAAAGTTATTGGTAAAGAAATTTTAGAAAGCAAAGGATTATTGCTACAAACTCAAAGAGATTTAGTTAAGGTAACTTGCACAGCAGAAAATCTACCAAAAGATGTTGAGTTAGATGTTTCGGCAGGAACAGCAGGAACTGTTTATACATTTAATGATTTAGATCTTGGCAAGGATGTTTCATTTGTAGATGATTTATCAACTGTTATAAGTTCAATAAGTGAAGACAAAAAAGAAGACGTAGAAGCAGAAGTAGATTCAGAAGAAACTAAATAATATAATATCTTAAAATATTATAAAAAATCATTCCTCTAAGTATTTTAGTAAAATATTAGAGGAATGATTTTTTTAGATTATTCAATTTTACTTAAAAGTGTCACTATAGATAACCACAGTGAAAATCGTACTTATGCGTATACCTACCGAAATTGAATACATATTTATTCCAGCGGACTAAGAAAATTTCGCTGGAAACTTCTAAATGGGAGGTTGCACCCATTTTTGCTTGCTCCTGCGACAAGCGCAGGACAAGCAAAAATGGAACAACCTCCCATAAAGAAGTTTCAACAGCTCATTTTCTAATGCCGCTTTCACAAATATGTATCCAATTTCTCTGTTTGGATATGTTCCTAAGTATAGTAAATGTTAAATATAATACCAAGCATAAGTAAAATTTCAGTTGTGGGTATCTATATAATTGTGCACAATGAATGATACATTGAAAATTGTGGGCAAACACGTTTGTTCTACATATGTGAATAAAATCTCCTTAAATGAGAAATAATTATAAAATAGCTAGCTAATAACTAGCTTATTATAAAATAAAATTTAAGGAGGATTTAGGATGAATGAATTAGTATTAAATAAAAGATTAAATAAAACTGCTAATGAGGTTAAGCAAAAAAGAAGAGAAGGAAAGGTTCCAGGAGTGGTTTATGGTAAGAAATTAGGAAGTTTAATGTTTGAAATAGGTGAAATGGAATTAGTAGAAGAACTTTCAAAGTCTGGTGAACATGGTGTTTTAAGATTTGATTTAGACGGCTACAATGGAACAGCTATAATTAAAGAAGTTCAAAAAGATCCAATATCCCATAAAGTAATGCATATAGATTTAAAAGAAGTAAGTAGGTACGGTGAGTTACAGACAGAAGTTCCAATTAAATTTCAAGGTAAAGAATTTTTAAGTAAGAAGGGGATAGTAATACAAAATCAAAAAGATTCTGTAAAAGTATCTTGCACCGCTCAAAATATACCTAAAGCTATAATGCTTGACGTTTCAAATGCAAAATTAGGTAGTGTATATAAATTAAGTGACTTAGAGGTAGGAAGTGAAATTTCTATTATAGATAATTTATCAACTGTATTTGCATCTGTAGTTACACGTCAATTTATAGCAACAGAAAATTCAGATGAAGAGTAAGTACTACAAAATGGATATTGTTTAATAATACTAATATTGTAAGCAAGAGCAGTCTGACGGTTTAAGAACTCAGGCTGTTTTATTAAGGTTAGGGATGTTCAAATAAATAACTTAGTAAAAATTATAAAATAATAATGGATATTTTGTTAATAGTATAAAAGTTACTCAATAAAATGGATAAAACTATTTTTAAATATAAACAAATATTGTATAATAGAGTAGAGAAAAAATGGGGAGGGGACATAAAATGAATTACAAAGAAAAATACAATACATGGATTAACTCTGATATTATTGATGAGGTAACAAAAAACGAGTTGAAAAGCATATCTGATGATAAAGAAATTGAAGATAGATTTTATAAAGACTTGGATTTTGGTACTGGTGGACTAAGAGGAGAAATTGGTGCTGGAAGCAATAGAATGAACGTATATACTGTTGCTCAAGCTACACAAGGATTTGCAAATTACTTAAATGATAGCTTTAAAGATCCTTCAGTTGCAATTGCATATGATTCAAGAAACATGTCTAAGGAATTTGCAAAAGCTGCAGCCCTTACTTTATGTGCAAGCAATATAAAAGTATATTTATATGAAAGTTTAAGACCAACACCAGTACTATCTTACACAGTAAGAGAATTAAAATGTAGTGGTGGTATTGTAGTTACTGCGTCTCATAATCCAAAGATATATAATGGTTATAAAGTGTATGATGAATTTGGTGGACAGGTAACAGATGAAAAAGCAAATATAATTATTGATAAAGTTAATGCAGTAGATGATTTTTCGAAGATTAAGAATATAGATGAAAAAATTGCTTTGGAAAAAGGTCTATTAACTTATATTGGAGAAGATTTAGATAAACTTTATTATGAAAAAGTTAAGGGATTAACTATAAGAACAGATTTAGTTAAAGAAAAAGCTGGGAATTTAAATGTTATATACACTCCAATTCATGGTTCAGGTAATGTTCCGGTAAGAAGTGTATTAGAACAATTAGGATATAGTAATGTTAAAGTAGTTAAGGAACAAGAAGCTCCAGATGGGAATTTCCCAACAGCATCTTATCCTAATCCAGAAAATCCAGATGTATTTGAATTAGCTGTAAAGATGGCTAAAACTGAGAATCCTGATATAATATTTGGAACTGATCCGGATTGTGATAGAATAGGTCTTGTAGCTAAAGATAGCACAGGAGAATATAAAGTGCTAACTGGTAATCAAACAGGTTTACTTTTGACTCATTATGTATTAAGCTCACTAAAAGAAACTAATAAATTACCACAAAATGGAGTTGTTATTAAAACAATTGTAACAACAGAAGGTGCTAGAAGTATAGCAGAAGATTTTGATATTGAAATTATGGATGTTTTAACAGGATTCAAATATATCGGTGAAAAAATCAGAGAATTTGAAGATGCAGGAAATAAAACTTATCTTTTTGGATTTGAAGAAAGTTATGGATATCTTGCAGGAAACTTTGTACGTGATAAAGATGCAGTAATAGCTGCTATGTTAGTATGTGAAATGTGTCTCTACTATAAAGAACAAGGAAAGAGTATATATGATGCATTAATAGAACTATATGAAAAATATGGATACTTTAAAGAAAATCTTGTATCATTAGAACTAAAGGGTAAAGAAGGTCAAGAAAAGATAACTGCTTGTATAGAAGCACTCAGAAATGATCCGATAAATGAAGTTGATAAAGTTAAGATTGTTACAAGATTAGATTATAAATTAAGCATTGAAGAAAATACTGTAAACAATACTAAAGCTACTATTGACTTACCTAAGTCTAATGTATTAAAGTACATCTTAGAGGATGGTTCATATTTTGTAGTAAGACCATCAGGAACAGAGCCTAAGATGAAGGTTTATTTAGCAGTAAAAAGCAGTAGTTTAGACAATGCAGATATAGATATTGCTAAATTTAAAGAAAAAGTAATGGAAATAATTAATGCAAAATTAAACTAAGTTTCCATGTAAATTGCTATCATCATTTTCGGTGATAGCAATTTCTTTACAATATGAAATATTTACTCAGTTAACAGTTAACAGTGAACAATTAACAGTTAAGGAACAAAGTCTTTTGGACTTTGAAAAATTAAATGTTTTAAAGAAAGCTGAGTCTTTCTTTATTAAGTGTTTAGCGTTAAATGTTAACTATGTTTTAATGGTTGTTCCAATGTATATAAAGAAAAACTGAAGACTATATATGTTAATATATTAATGTATAACATTGTAATAGTGTATAATCAACAATGAAAACTTAAATAGAAAGTTAAACCAACAACTGTTAACTGTTAATTGTTAATTGTTAATTTTCAACTGTTAACTGAAATAAAGAGGTGTAAAAATGAGTAATTATAAGACAATGTATAAAGATAAATTAAGTAAATTATTATTTTTAGAAATGAAGAAGGATGGATTTAAAAAAAGTATTAACATTCCAGATAGTGTTAAATTTAAGAATGATGATTTATATATTCCTATAAGTGCTGAATATGTTGCAGATAATGCAAATAACCAGATAGCATTAAATAATTTACCAATATATTATTTTATTGAAGGCATGTTTATTGCTTTTGGTGCGGATAAAAATATTAAATATAACGAGGACTATGGAATAATTTTATCATATATTTCTGATTCTGAAGAATGTGTAAAAAGTCTTATTGCAGACAGAATAAAGAAAAATAGACTAGAGGATGCTTATGTTTTGTTAAAAGGGCTTTATAGATATACAAAGGAAGAAGAAATTCTAACTAAGCTATTGGCTGTAGGAGAAACCATAAGAGAACAGGATTCAAGTTTTGTGGAACTATTATTAGAAGATATTGAAGAATGTAAAGAAAACTTTGAAAAATCTCCAGAACCATATCTTTATAATGCTTTAATACTTAAAGATAAAGGCGATTACAAAGGTGCAGAAGTAGAAATAAATGAATATATAAACAAAGGTGGGAAAAAAACACCTGAAATTGAGCAGATAGGAACTGATATTACTAATATAAGTAGTTTTGAAAAAGCAATTGATTATTTAAAAGATGAACCTAAAAAATCAATTGAACTATTACTTCCGTTATGTGAAGAATTTAAAGAAAATCCTTTGGTTTATTATTATTTGGGCGTAGGGTACAGAAAAATTGAAAATTATAAAACAGCTATATATTACTTAGAAAAAAGTATTTTACTTGAGTCTGGAAGCCTTGAAGCTGTTAATGAACTTGGAATGAATTATGCATCTATTGGAGAGTATGAAGATGCCTTGAAATATTTTAGAAAAGCTTTTGAAGCTTCAAAAGAAGTAGATATATGCACTAATATAATAATGTGCTACATAAATTTGGGAGATAAAGAACAAGCAAAACTCAACTTAGATATTGCAAAGAAATTAGCTCCTGATGATGAAATAGTCATAGAAATCGATCAAATGCTAAATAGAACAATAAAATAAGTTTTAGGAGATAAGATGTTTACAAAAATACTTAATTTTAAGATATTTAATAAAAATAAAAATGCTTTAATGAATTACATAGAAGGTCTTGAAAAAGTAAATATAATATCTGGGAATCCAGAAATTTTATTTAATGGATTGAATAATCCTATGCTTAAGGAAAATTTTAATCATAAATCTTCTATAATAATACCAGATGGAATTGGAACTGTTCTTGCAGCAAAATTATTAAAAAAACCTGTTGAAGAGAAAATAGCTGGAATTGATGTTGTTAGAGAAGTTTTAATTAAAGCAAATTCAGAAGCAAAATCAATTTATTTATTAGGTGCAAAAGAAGAAATTCTAAAAAAATGCGTAGAAAATATTAAGCTTGAATTTCCTAATTTAAAGGTTTTGGGATTTCATAATGGATTTTTTGATTTAAATAATTGTGATGATATAATTGAAGATGTCAAAATGAGTGAACCATGGGCTATTTTTGTTGCTATGGGGTCTCCAAGGCAAGAAATATTTTTAAGTAAAATTATGAATATTTCAAACACTCATATATTTATGGGTGTAGGCGGTGTTTTTGATATATTTGCAGGAGAACTTAAAAGAGCACCAAAATGGATGATATCTTTAGGATTAGAATGGTTGTACAGAGTTATAAAAGAGCCTTTTAGAATAAAAAGATTAATGGTAATACCAAAGTTTTTATTATTGGTATTAAGGAATAAAGATAAAGTGAATAATGTTTAGGGATGTTTATTTATTAACTCATATCTTTTAAAGATATAGAACATTAGAAATGAAGACATGAGACAAAGTATACATGGAAAAATAGGTGAAAAAATGAAAAAAAAAAGCAGTTTAATTAAATCTACATTTATAATAATGATAGTATCTTTAATAAGTAGAGCTTTAGGTTTTATTCGTGATATGCTTATTGCAAAAAACTTTGGTGCAGGAATGTATACTGATGCTTATAATATTGCTGTATCTGTACCAGAGATAATATTTACATTAGTTGGACTTGCAATATCAACTGCTTTTTTACCAATGTTAAGCAAGGTTAAAGCTAGAAGTGGAAAAAAAGAAATGTATAGTTTTGCTAATAACTTAATCAACATACTTTTTATTGTATCGTTACTTTTTTTTATTGTGACAAGTATTTTCTCAAAAGAAATAGTTTATATATTTGGATTTTCAGAAGAAACATCATTAATTGCAATTAAATTATTAAAAATTACACTTTTGAATCTTTTATTCTTAGCAGTTAATGCATGTTTTACAGCAATGCTACAAGTAAATGAAGATTTTATAATTCCATCCATTTTAGGATTGTTTTTTAATTTACCTATGATAATATATTTATTGTTATTTAAAAATTATGACATCGTTGGTTTAACAATTGCAAATGTTATAGGAAATTTCTTTAGAGTAGCTGTTCAAGTACCATCATTGATTACACACGGCTATAGGTATAAGTTTTTAATAAAATTCAAAGATGAAAGATTAAAAGAAATTATCATATTAATAATTCCAGTAATTGTTGGAGCAGGGGCAAATTCATTAAATATGGTAGTAGATAAGTATATTGCTTCATATTTAGAGGTTGGATCAGTTTCAGCCTTGGATTATGCGCAAAAGTTAATATTATTTATTAATACTATTATCACCACTTCAGTCACAAGTGTGGTATATCCGCTTATGGCGAATATGCGACATAGTGGTGATAATAATGGATTTATAAATACATTGAAAAAATCTATTTTATACTTAGCTATATTATTAATTCCTATTACTGTAGGGGTTATAATATTTGGGAATGATATAGTAAAAGTTGTATATGCAAGAGGAAAATTTACAGAGCATGCAGTGTATATTACAACCCTTGCTTTACTTGGTTATGGATTTGGAATATTCTTTACAGGAATAAGGGATATATTAAATTCAACATTATTTTCTATGGGAAAAACAAAGATTACTACACTAAATGGAATTATAGGTGTTATCATTAATATAATTTTCAGTATAGTTTTATCAAAGTATATAGGTATAATGGGTGTTGCATTAGCTTCAGTAATAGCTATGGTAGTGACAGCTATACTTTTATTCATAAGTATTATTAAATTGGAAAAAAGTTTTATAATAAAAGATATAATTAAAAAGATAATCATAATAACGATGAATTCTATAATTATGGGAGTCGTAATTATAATATTAGTGATTTGTTTAAGAACTAGACTAAATTCAGTAGTTCTTTTATTACTTGGAACTATTATTGGAAGTATTATATACTTTATATTATGTTATTTATTTAAAATTGAAGAAGTTATTGAAATAAGAAGTTTGATTTTAAAGAAAATCAAAAGATAGGAGGAAATATGAAAATACTATTTATTGCCTGCTATTCCCCATTAATAAACAATTCTGCGGCTATAGAGACGCTACAATATTTAAATAAGTTAAGTGAAATTAATAATAATGAAGTACATCTTTTAACTGTTAATTTTCCAACGAATTCAATATATTATGATGAAGCACTTAGGTCTATGATGGATCATAATATAAAAATTCATACTGTTGATGGTGGGATTGTCTTTAAAAAATTAATGCCTAAAAACATTGATAATTCTAATGAGAAATCTAAGAATTTACCTCTGAAAAATAAAAGTGGTAATTGCAAGAAGGTGCTTAGAAAAATAAAAAATGCCATAGTAATACCAGATATGTATTATGGATGGGCAATAAAAGCAGGGAAATATGGGATAGATTTAATGGGAAAAGAAAAATTTGATGTTATATTTTCGATGCATGAGCCTCCATCTTCTCATTTATGTGCTTATTATATAAAAAAACAATATAGAAATATACCATGGATTACTTATTGGAGTGATCCGTGGCTTAAGGATTCTACAAGAGAAAAGTCTTTTATTATAAAAAAAATACTCGAAAGAAAGATGGAAAAGAATATTGTTACTTTAGCAGATAAATTTATATTTGTTACAGAAGCAAATAAAAATGAGTATTTTAAAGATTATAAGGATTTAAGAGATGGACAGAAAAAGACCTTTATATTAAACAGAGGTTTTGATGCGAAATTATATGATAAATTGTCTCATGAAGAAATTCCAATGCTTATAAAAAAAGACAAGATTAATATGATTTATACTGGGGAAATATTTTCAAAGCTTAGAGATATAAAACCCTTTATTAAAGCAATTGAAGAAATAAAGGAAGAAGATATAAAATCCTATAGTTTGCTAAATGTATTATTTTTCGGGAATATAGATGATATAGAGGGTAAAAAGAAACTAGAAAATTTAGAAGTAGCAAAGGTGTCGCCTAGAATACCTTTTGATGAAGCGCTTAAATATATGCTAAATGGAGATGCACTGCTTTTATTTGGAAATAAAAATTCTAAGCAAATACCAGCTAAGGTTTATGATTATTTTGGAGCTAAGGGCAGAATATTTGTAATTTATGGAGATGAAAATGATCCGATTAAAAGAGTCGTAGAAAATAACTCAAAGTGTATTGTGTGTGAAAATAATGTTCAAGGAATAAAAGACAAAATTTATGAATTAATTGAAATGCATAACAGCAAGGAAATAGACTGTGCTCCAGATTTTAATTATGAATGGAATTCAATAGCTCTGAGATTAAACCACATATTGGAAGGGAGTGATTAAATGCATATAATGGTCATTCCATCGTGGTATTCTTCTTCAACAAATAAGATTCATGGGAGCTTTTTTAAAGAGCAATTCAAAGCTCTTGCAAATGATAAAGAAAAAATTACTGTAGCATATAATGAAATTTGGCCACTTACTATGTTTGGCAGGATTAATGAAAAATCCGGGATAAGCTTTAATATAGAAGATAATCTCAGAACCTATAGATATAAAGATTATAATTATTTGCCTAAAAGTCCATTGATGTTTAAAAGCTTTAATAAAAGAATGGATAAACTGTATCAAGAAATTGTCAAAAAGGAAGGTAAGGTTGATGTTATTCATGCTCATTCAGCTTTTTGGGGGGGAATAGCGGCTGCGCATTTAAGCAAAAAATATAATATCCCACTAGTGTTAACAGAACATTCATCTCTTAAACATGCTAAATATACTAAAGAAAGCTATAAAAAATATATTTTTGAAGCTTATGAAAATGCAGAGTGTTTAATTGCAGTTGGAAATGGATTAAAGAAGGAACTACAGGAATATGTTGACAGGCCTATTGAAGTGATTCATAATATGGTTGATTTGGAGTTATTTTATATTGATGAAGATAATAAAGACGAAGATTCACAATGTAATGGAAAATTTAAATTCTTTTCATGCGCTTTTCTTGAAGATGGAAAAGGAATGAAATGTTTGATTAAAGCATTTGCAGAAGCATTTAGAGATGAAAAAGTAAGTTTAAGAATAGGTGGAGATGGCTCACTTAAATTATCATTAAAGGAACTTATTAAAGAATTAGGTATGGATAATCAGATAAAACTTTTGGGTGCTTTATCAAGAGAAGACGTTTCTAATGAAATGAGGGCTTGTGATGCGTTTGCGTTGCCATCTGAACATGAAACATTTGGCGTTGTTTACATTGAAGCTCTTGCATGTGGCAAACCTGTTATTGGAGCTGATAATGGTGGCGCAGAAGATATAATAAGAGAAGATAATGGAATAATAGCTAAAAAGAAAAGTATTGAGGATTTAGCCGAAGCATTAAAAAAAATAAAAGATAATTATGAAATGTATGATAAACATAAAATAAGAGAGAAAACAGTTTTTAGCTATTCAGAAAAAGTATTAGTTGAAAGGCTAAAAGGAGTGTATAAAAAAGCATATGAAGGAAATAATTAAAAATATATATGATTTCGTAGATAATAAACTTTATTTTAAGTTGCTATATTTATTTGTGAGTTTAACTTCTGTAACCATGTTAAAATATGTACCAGGAATAAAGATATTAAATTATCTAGCGTTTGCTTGGGGAATAATTTTAATATTACTTATGATAAGTGAAAACTATAAAAGAAGAAAGATTTATAAATTTGATATTCCATTAGGACTTTTTATGATACTAACATTAGCATTTAATGTGATTGCTTACAGAAGTATTCATAATATAGAATTTTGGATGATTAACTTAATATTATTTGTCATAATATTTACAATAGATGTTTTTAAATGTAAAAATACTATGATTAAGGAAATGAATATAATAACTTATTTTTATGCTATTTTTATGTTTATTGTTTCTAGTATTTCATTAATAATGAAATTTTTTGATATAAAAATAGAGCTTGGAGGTTTTGTATTTGAATTTTATGGCGTTAATGGCGGTGTATTTGAAAATAAAAATGCCATTGCAATAGCAGCTGCATTAGCTATTGTTATGTGTATTTATCTTTATGATATATCTAAAAGCCATAGACGTAAGATGTTTTTGATAGCTAATATAATATTGCAGGGTATAACTATGATGGGGGAACATGGAAGAAGTGCTTTTTTAATAGTAGCAGCGGTAGTTTACACATTTATTTTTGTATATAATAAAAATAAATATTTTAGAATTATATTTTTATTAATACCAATATTAATGTGTGGAACATTCTTAACAAATGAGGATAATATTAGAAATTTTACAAGTGGAAGAAGTAGTCTTTGGACTTCAGCAGCTATTGTAATAAAAGATCATCCTTTAAATGGAGTTGGGAATAGTGACCTTGTAGAGGCAATTAAAGGTGCACGTGAAACTGATGATTTACCAGGATTAGAAGTTGGAGGGTTGCACAATATCTATGTGCAAATAGCAACAGTAAATGGTATCATTTCGTTATTATTATTTCTTACTTTTATAGCAATGATTTTAATATTTATAGTGCAACATTTAGATAAATTAAGAAGGAAAGAAAAATTTCAAATGACAACATTAACTTCACTTGTAGTTGGAATTCTTGCAGTAAATTTATTCGAGAGTACATTAATATATATAGTAAGCTTTATTTCTATGATATTTTGGATATACTTGGGTTACTTAGTGTCAATTTTGGATAATAAGAATATTGACTAATTAATATATGGAAATTGACGAAGATACTTTCGTTCTAGGAGATATTAATAATAGAGAGGGGAATAATAGAATATGAAATTTTGTGATGAAAGTATTAAACAGTTCTTAGAGGAATTAGGGTCAGATTTATCAGCACCAGGTGGTGGAAGTGTAGCTGGACTTATTGCTGCATTATCTGGAGCATTAAATTCTATGGTTTATTCTTTGACTGTAGGCAAAAAAAAATATATAAACCTACAAGATAACGAAAAAGCGATTATAGATAAATTTGAAAAACAATCTAAAGAATTTACATTAAGAAGCTTAGAACTTATGGAAGAAGACAGAGATAACTTTTTGAAATTAATGGATGCTTATAAATTACCAAAAGATACTTATGAAGATAAGAAAAAAAGAACATTAGAGATAAAAGAAAATACAATAAAATCTATGGAAGCACCTTTGATATTAGCAAGAGAAAGTTTAGAATTCTATGAAAATTTAAAAATCATGTCTAAATACGGTAATAAAATGTTATTATCAGATTTGGCGATTTCTGCAATTTTACTTCACTCAGCTATAGAAAGCTCTATAGTAAATGTTAAAGTGAATTTAAATGGACTTAGAAGTGAAAAGTTTTTTTATAAAATTGATAATGAATTAAATGGAATCATGGAAAAATCAATCAAAGAAAAGAATTTAATTACTGAAGATGTAAACAGTGTAATTTATCCTAATTCATAATACTAGTTAGAACAAGTATATAAGAGATACTTAATTATATTTATTCAGTTAAGGCACAATCAAAAAAATAACAAGTCAGCATGATAGTCTATTTTGCGTCATTGACTTGTTATTTTATTTCATGTGCCTTAACTAAGTATCTCTTTAAATTTTAGTCTATTGGTTTTCCATCAAAGTTCGTATATTCAGGCTTATTTTTATGATTTTCGCCAACATTATCTTGCTTATCGTGTAAATTTTGTCTTCGTGCTCCTTTTTGTATTGGGTTAATTGAGCCTTCTTTATTTGGCATAGTATACACCTCCCTTTTATGTACTGTATTAATTTCTTTCAGATACCTTAATTATTTTATGCTTATATGAAATTTTGATACATATTATTTTCATATATTTATAAGCATATTAAAAAGTGATAATTCAGTATGATAATCTGATTTGTATCATAAGGCTAAATTAAAAAAACATAATAATATGTATAAGTGTTGAAAATTATTACATATATGATATATAATAATTGATAGACTAAGATGTATACGTATAATTATAATTGGAAAGAAAAACATAGAACTAAATAAGCTAGAGGGGGAGTAGACAATGGAGAGTACAGAGTTTCCTATTGTTATAAAAAAAAGAAATGGTATAATGATAGCCGCTGCAATAAGCGAAATAGTAGTGGGAATAATTTTTGGAATTACTCAAGGAGGATTAAGCAACATTCTTCTATGGATATTGGTATTTGTTGGAATAATAACTGGACTTCAAGTTTTTGTAGAATACAGTGAAAATATATTGCTTAAAGAAAATAAAATTGAATTTTATAAAAATAAAGATTTAATAAAAGAAATAAAATATAGTAACATAAAATCTATTTATGTTGATAGAGGCAAAGAAACTAAAACTAAGAAAAAAGACTTTTTTGCAATTGGGTTTTGTGGTAATAAAAGTGCTAATGTTGAGAGCTATTTAATTAATCCTATGAACTATGGTGGAGGAGACTTAGCTAAAGTAAAAGACATTATTGTAATGAAAAATTCTTCTGTAAAAGTAAACGATGAAGTAGACAAGTTTGTAAGAAAATAAGATTTTAGAATAATTAATACATAAATAAACTCCCCAAAAATAAAAGTTATTTTTGGGGAGTTTATTTATTCAGTAGGTAAATCATTTAATGATTTAAATTCATATCCCTCATCTTGAAAAGTTTTAATAACGGTTGCAAGTACTTTTGTATTTGTATTTGAAACTGCATGAAGAAGCATTATGGAACCAGGGTGTGCGCCATTACCTATTTTTTTGATAGCATAATTTTCAGTTGGTTGATCATTAACTAACCAATCTTTATATGCAAAACTCCAAAATATAGTTTTATATCCCAAGTCCTTTGTCATTTGCAAAGATTCCTTGGAATATTTCCCCATTGGAGGTCTAAAGAATTTAGGCATATCTTCCCCAATAAGCTCTTTATAAGCATCTTCTACACCTTTAAGTTCCGCTTCGAATTTTTCTTTATCATGTATTTGTGGCATAGATGGATGATGTACACTATGATTACCAACTATATGTCCTTCATTAACCATCCGTTTGATTAAGTCAGGTTCTTTATTAATATAAGGTTTAACAACAAAAAAAGCAGCAGGTACTTTATAATCTTTTAATATATCTAGAATTTGTCCAGTATGACCATTTTCGTACCCCTCATCAAAAGTAAGATATATAACTTTACTTAAAGTATCGCCTAAGTAATAAGCAGAATTTTCTTTAAGAAAATCAACAGATTCTCTCGGTGCTTCAGCAATTTGATCTTTTCCTTTTCCAATATAGTACCAGTTAAGTTCGTTTTCATCGCTAAAAGAGAAAAAAATATCCATTATATTATCAATATCTGAGATATCTCCAAAGACTCCATCTTCTTGAAAACATTCATTTGCATCAGCATCTTCAGTACTTGTAGCACTTGCATATTGGGATGGAGAAATTACAATTAGATTTACAATTAAAGAAAGAGCAATAGCAGATTTTATAGATTTGTTCATTTTTTCACCTTCAATCTTAAAAATAGTTTAGTAATAAGTCTTATATTAATAACATAAGGCTTAATTACTTATAGTATTTGAACTTTATTAAAGAATAATCATGGTAAATAATATCTATACCTTAACCAAAAGGAAATTTTGGTATATATCTTAGGGAAATAAGATGAACTTTTTGAATATTCAGTGCTGGTATTCAGAAGTTAGAGTTGAAATAAAAAATGTTCTAGAGTATAATTTTTAAAGATATATTAAAAGTTAGAAGTTAGAAAGGAATGTACATAGATGAAATTAGGTATGGTAGGATTACCCAATGTAGGAAAGAGCACATTGTTTAATGCAATAACAAAGGCTGGAGCGGAATCAGCTAATTATCCATTCTGTACAATTGAACCAAATGTTGGCGTTGTAAGTGTTCCAGATAAGAGATTAGATGTTTTAGAAAAAATGTATAGTACAAAGAAAAAAGTATATACAGCAATAGAATTTTATGATATAGCAGGATTAGTTAAGGGAGCTTCAAAGGGTGAAGGATTAGGAAATAAGTTCTTATCACATATTAGAGAAGTTGAAGCAATAGTTCATGTTGTTAGATGTTTTGATGATGGAAATGTTGTTCATGTTGAGGGCTCTATTGATCCAATACGTGATATAGAAACTATAAATTTAGAATTAATATTTTCTGATTTAGAAATTTTAGAAAGAAGAATGGAAAAATCACTAAAACTTGTAAGATCTGGCGATAAGACTGCGAAGTTTGAATATGAAATTATGGAAAGACTTAAGCAACAATTAGAAGCAGGTAAGCCTGTTAGAACTTTAGAATCTACAGAAGAAGAAAATGATTTTATAAAAAGCTTATTCTTAATTACTTCAAAGCAAGTTGTTTATGCTTGTAATATTTCAGAAGAAGATGTTATGGAAAGCAATGTTGATAATGAGTATGTTAAAAAAGTCAAAGAATATGCAGGAACTGAAAATTCAGAAGTTATGGTAGTAAGCGCTAAAATTGAAGAAGAGTTATCAGGTCTTGAAGATGATGAAAAAGCTGAAATGCTAAGTGAATATGGGTTAGATGAATCAGGATTAGATAAATTAATTCAAACTAGCTATAAATTACTTGGTCTTATGAGCTACTTAACAGCTGGAGTTCAAGAAGTTAGAGCTTGGACAATTAAAATAGGAACTAAAGCACCTGAGGCAGCAGGTAAAATTCACTCTGATATTGAAAAAGGATTTATTAGAGCAGAAGTAGTTGGATATGATGATTTAGTTGAATGTGGTTCAGAAGCAGCTGCTAAGGAAAAAGGAAAGTTCAGACTTGAAGGAAAAGAATATATAATGAAAGATGGAGATGTAGTTAATTTTAGATTTAACGTTTAAATATATATTTTTAATTGATATAAAAGTAAGGAATAAATATTTTTAGGAAAAGTGATATTCCAAGTTTTATATTTTGATGATTAAATTACCCGGCGAACATTTTAGTGAGTCGGGTTTCTTTTATTAGTTAACAGAACTTTCTCCGTGAGATATATCCTCAATTGTGTATAAAAAGTATTTATGAATATATAGTTACAATTGAATGAATATTATGCAAAATGTAGATTTTTATATCAAAGTTTGTTAAAATAAAGTGCAAGTATAAGCAGAGTATAAAAGTAAGGTGTGATTTAT
The DNA here is from genome assembly GCF_019977655.1 of Clostridium gelidum. Lineage (NCBI taxonomy): Bacteria > Bacillati > Bacillota > Clostridia > Eubacteriales > Clostridiaceae > Clostridium > Clostridium gelidum. Next base: position 4,804,318 of record NZ_AP024849.1, on the reverse strand, counting down.
TCATGGAAAAATCAACTAAAGAATATATAAGTGATTTTAAAAAATATATTAGTATTTTGAAAAAAAATAAATATTTCATTCCAGCTATAACTATGACTATGTGTTTAAGTATAACAATAGGAATTACGGGAGTGGTAAAATCTGTTGTTGGAACCAAGAAAGAAGAAGTATCAATTGCGACTAATAGTGCAGAGGCAGCATTTTATAATAAAAAATATGATGTAGCAATTGCAGGGTATACAAAGCTTCAAGAGGAAGAAGAATGGCCAATATGGAATATGAAAATTGCAGAAATTTATTCTGTTAAAGGTGATTATACAAAATCAAATGATATTATTAAAACAGTTTATGAGAGTAGGAATAGACTTATAGACACTAAAAAAGAAAAAATAGATACACTTGAAATAAAAGATAGAGAATTAGCAAATTATATAGTTTTCACAACTCTTATGAATGGCGAAGAAAAGAAAGCTTTAGAGTATGGAGAAATGTTTTTACAAGATTATTCTAATGATAAGAATTTGTTGAAAACAATGTTTACTGTTTATATGGTAAATGGTAATAAGGACAAGGCAAAGGAAATACTTACCAATTATTCAACAAGCGATGAAACTGCAAGTGACATAGCTATTTTAGCAAGAATGAATATGTTAGTTGATGATTTTGATAAAGGATTCATTTTATTAAAAGATGCTTGGTATAAAGATAAGAATGAAGTGAAGATATTTGATGTTATAGCTCAAATTGCAGATTATAATCAAGTTGATATTTTAAATAGAATTTCAAAACTTGAAAAAAAGGACCCTGATGAAATTGCATATAAAATGTGGGAAGCAAAAATTTATTCAATGAGCAAAGATTCAATAGAAAAAGCTGGTCAATTAGTTGCTGAATTGGAAAATGAAGATGTTGGAAATATTAATTTAATGCTTATTAAGTCTAATATGTACCAAAACATGGGGGAATTGGAGAAGGGAAAAGAAGTTTTAGATGAAATAATAGATAATGATCCAAATTCATTCATAGGATATCATGCTGCTGCTTGGCAAGCATATAATAATAAAGAATATAATGAAGCTTTTAAATACTGTGAGAAAAGTATAATTATGAACAAAGATTATCCTGATAACTATGGATTTCTAATACCTGAAATAATGACTAAGCAAAAGAAAGCCGAAGAAATAGAGCCGTATTTTAGAACTGCTTTATATAAAGAACCTTTTAATTATAATATTATAATTAAAATAGCAGAGTATTATGGAAATACAGTAAAAGATACATCTAAGGCTTTACATTATTATGAGTTGGCTTCTAAAATAAAACCAAATGATGCTGAAATATATTATAATATGGCATTAATAAAAATTAATACTCAAAGAGAAGATGAAGCTATAGAACTATTAAAGAAGAGTATTTCACTAAATGATAAGGTTACAAAATATCATAGAGCTCTTGGAACTGTATATTTAAATAAAGAAAAAAAGGAAGATGCACTTAAAGAAATAAGAAATGCATATACTCTTGATAAAAAGGATATTTTAACATTAAATAATGCAGGATGTTATTATATAGCTATTGATGGAGATGTAGATAGAGCTATGGTTAATTTAAAAGCAGCATATGAGGGTATAAATGAAAAAACAAGTTTAGAAGATAAAGAGACAATAACTCAGAATTATAATAGAGTTAAAAATCTATCTGATGTATACAATAAAAGGAATGGAGCAACGCTAACAGTGCCGGATCTTAAATTATTTTATTAGAATAATTGTCTTATGCTAATTAAAATGCAGAGTAGTCAATTTTTATAAAAATACAATACCGTAAGTAAGGGAGAGAATAGTATGTATCCAATTAAATTTGAAAACCTATATTATGAGAGAATATGGGGAGGAAAAGACTTAGAGAAATTTAGAAATAATGTTCCTGAAGGTGTAATAGGCGAAAGCTGGGATATTGCTTGTCATAAAAATGGCACAGGCAAAGTTGAAAATGGTGAATTAAAAGGAAAAACTTTTGATGAGATAATACAACTTTATGGTAAAAAACTTCTAGGTAATGAAATAGATACGAAAGAATTTCCACTTTTAATTAAATTAATAACTGCACAAGATAAACTTTCAGTTCAAGTTCATCCAAATGATGAATATGCAAATAGAGTTGAGAAGGATTCAGGAAAGACAGAAGCTTGGTATGTATTGGATGCAGAGAAAAATGCTTCATTAATAGTTGGAACAAAAGATTGTGATAAAGAAACATTTAAAAAAGCAATCGATGAAGGAAACTTAGATAAATATTTAAATAAAATTCCAGTTAAAAAAGGTGACTTTTTCTATGTACAAAGTGGACTTGTGCATGCTATATGTGAAGGTGTATTAATTGCTGAGATCCAACAAAATAGTGATACTACATATAGAGTTTATGATTATAATAGAGGCAGAGAAATACATGTGGAAAAAGGCTTAGATGTAATAGATTTTTCTCTTAAGATCGAAAATTCAAATGGCATATTAGTACAAAAAGATGGATATGATAAAACATATCTTTGTTTAGGCGAATATTTTACAATACAAAAATATAAAATTAATACATCTGTAAAGGAAAAGAGTGATGAAGATAGATTTTATTTATTCACTTGTGTTGACGGTAATGGTGTAATAAAATACAGTGGTGGAGAAGAAAAAATATTTATGGGAGATAGTATTTTTATTCCTGCAACCCTTGGAGATTATGAATTAGTTGGAGATTTTACATTGCTAAAAAGTTATGTGCCTAATTTAAAAAATGAAGAAAAAGAGGTATTGAGTATAATAGAGAAATAGAAATAAGTTTTAAGGAGGAACTTTAAAGTTGTTCCTTAATTATTATTAAATGGATAAGCTACTTTAGTAATGTTTTAGGCACAATCAAAAAAATAACAAGTCCCTTTGTCAGCCTATTTTCCATCATGCTACGTCGGTAAATTGACCTGATAGGACCGCTATGAGGGCAATTCGTCTCCTTGCCTGATGAAAAATATTCATAACAACTTTGGACTTGTTATTTATTTTCATGTGCCTTAATAGAAAAAGAATTGATATATAAGAAAATTAAATTTAGGCAATAATAAAATATCTTTCGAATTTGTAAGGAAGTTGAAAGATATTTCAATATGAAAAAAACTAAAGTAGTTTACAATGCAGTAATAGGATTAAATAAGCACTTGCGTAATTTTGCAAGCAGCTAAATAAAAATAACAGAAAGTGAGTGAAGTTTAAATGGGATTGGACATTTTATTTATAATTAAGGCTATTATTATGGGTATAGTTGAAGGTTTAACAGAATTTATTCCAGTATCATCCACAGGACATCTTATATTAACGGGAAGTATTATTAACTTTCAAGGTAAATTTGCAAATATGTTTGAAGTTGTAATTCAATTAGGTGCAATACTAGCAGTTGTAGTCTTGTATTGGGAAAAAATCAAGAATAGTGTAATTGAATTTTTTACTTATATATGTACAAAAGGTAAAAAAGGAAAAGTTGGGTTTGCATTTGGTATTAATATTATTATTGGATCAATTCCAGCTATGATAATAGGATTGATTTTACATGATAAAATAAAATCAGTATTATTCGGAGTAGGACCTGTTGTAATTGGATTTATTGTTGGAGGTATTCTATTAATAGTAATTGAAAATAAATTTAGAAAAAATAAACATTCAATAAGAGATATAGATAAAATTACACCTATAGATTCTTTTAAAATAGGGTGTTTTCAATGTCTTGCTATGTGGCCAGGAATGTCAAGAAGTGCATCTACAATAATGGGTGGTTGGATAGCAGGACTTTCAACTACTGTTGCAGCGGAATATTCATTTTTCTTAGCGATTCCAGCCATGGTTGGTTCATCAGCATTAGATTTAATAAAATATGATTATTCTACAATGAATTTGACATATGTACTTGCTTTAATTATCGGATTTGTTATATCATTTATTGTTGCATTAATAGTTATGAGGAAATTTATAGATTATTTAAAGAAGAGACCTATGAGAGTATTTGCAGTATATAGAATAGGCGCAGGTATAATATTTGCTATACTAGGATTTTTCAAATTCATATCAATGTAGATAGAAATGAGCATAAGTTTCCATGTAATATATCTTTACTTAAATATAAATTTTCAATTCTTATTTAAGTAAAGAATATATTGTAAATTAATGCTTTTCATAAATTAAAGTTTGTGATATTATTAAGTAAATAGTCAGAAAATAATGATAATTTACTTTTAGTACTATTTTCAAAAGAAGATTATGGTATAGGGGGATTTTAAGATGACCAAAGATATTAAAAAGATAGCTTTATTAACTGGAGGAGGCGACTGTCCAGGATTAAATGCAGTTATAAGAGCTGTAACAAAGTCGGCAATATTAAACTATGGATATGAAGTTATTGGATATAAATTTGGGTATAGAGGATTATATAACAATGATTTTATTAAGTTAGATTTAGCAACTGTATCAGGTCTTGTATCTAAAGGTGGAACAATACTTTATAGTTCAAATAAAGATAATTTATTTGATTATACAGTAGAGGAAGATGGAAAAACTGTTAAAAAAGATGTATCGGATGTAGCAGTTGAAAATCTAAAAAAAGAAGGTGTAGACGTTTTAATAGTCATTGGTGGTGATGGAACATTAACATCAGCTAGAGATTTTTCAAGAAAAGGCGTTAAGGTTATAGGTGTTCCTAAAACTATAGATAATGACTTAGGGTCAACAGATATAACATTTGGTTTTAATACGGCAATAGATATTGCAACTGAGGCTTTAGATAGATTGCATACAACTGCAGAATCTCATCATAGAATTATGATTCTTGAAGTTATGGGAAGAAATGCAGGTTTTATAGCTTTAGAATCAGGAATAGCTGGCTCAGCTAGTGTTATTATATTACCGGAAATTCCATATGACATAAATAAAATTGTTCAAAAAATTGAAGAAAGAAAAAGAAATGGATACTTATTTACTATAATTGTTGTATCAGAAGGTGCGAAGCCTAAAGATGGTGAAGTTGTTGTTGCTAAAATAGTTTCAGATAGTCCAGACCCAATAAGACTTGGAGGAATTGGAAACAAATTGGCTGCAGATTTAGAAAAATTAGTTAAAGATAGAGAAGTTAGATGTACAGTTTTAGGTCACCTTCAAAGAGGTGGAACTACATGCACAGTTGATAGAATATTATCAACAAGATATGGAGTTGCTGCTGTAGAGCTTATCAATGAAGGTAAATTTGGAAGTATGGTATGTTTAAAAGGCAATGAAGTTTCGTATGATAGTTTAGAAAATGTTATTGGAAACAATAAACAAGTAGATCCAAGTGGAGAATTGGTAACTATAGCAAAGAAAACAGGTATATCATTTGCAGATTAGTTAGACTACTAACATGAGTATTAACGAATAATAGTTAGGTACTCATAAGATACCTAATGACATTAAGAGTATTTTAGAAAGCGGTGGGTATTATGAAAGAAATTAAAAGATATTTAGAGTCTAGAATAGGAACATATTCATTTTTCTTTGAAGATTTAGAAAGTGGATTTAGTTTTGGGTATAATGAAAATGTACAGATGACAAGTGCTGGGTGTATGAAACTTCCAATATCAGTATCTGTAATAAAGTATGTTGAAGATGGAAAAGGTTCATTTTTAGATAAAATAAAAATTGAAGAAGAAGATAAAGTTTATGGAACTGGAATATTACATGAATTTGATAATAGAGAATACACTATATTTGAATTGTTAGTTGCAATGCTTATACAAAGTGATAACACAGCAGCAAACAAACTTATAGATATAGTAGGTATTGATAATATAAATGAGGATATAATAGCTCAAGGATTAAAAAATACTAAATTAAATAGAAAGACTTCAGATGAAAGAGCATTAAGTAGTGGAGTTGAAAATATAACAAGTGCTTTAGATTTAGCAAAGATATGGAGGCACTTATATAATGCAAGTTTTTTAAATAAGAAAAATAGCACAATGCTTACGGATATATTACAAAGACAACAAATGAAAAATAAGCTAGCTCTTTATATACCAGATGATTTGAAATATGAAATTTGTAGCAAAACAGGTGATAAGACTAGTGTAGAAAATGATACAGCATTAATTCATGTTAAAAAAGGATCTTTCACATTCACTGTTCTTTCAATGGGAATTCCTAATAGTGTATATGGAACAGTAACACTTGCAAAGTGTGGTAAGATGATGTGGGATAGTGTAATGAATAATTTTTAGAGTAACATAATAACTCCTAGAAAACTAGGAGTTATTTTTCATACTCAGATATAAAAAATCAAAATCAGGGTAAATTATTTTTATTGACACAACATCAAAGAAATGTTATCCTTACAAAAAGAATAACCTTTAATTTGATTCAGAGAGATCATTAAGGAAGTTATATAATGCCATATATTTAGGATTATTATGCCTTCCTTTATTTATTTAAAGGAAGCTTTTTTTATATATAGGCATATTCAAAAAAATAAAAAGTCAGCATGCTAGTCTATTTCGTACCATACTTCGTCAGCATGTTTACCTAATAGCCCACTATGAGGCAAACATACTTCATTGTCTAGTGCGAAATATACATAGCATCATTAACTTTTTATTTTCCTTCATATGCCTTATTATATAATGTTCTCCCTTTAAATTAACACAGAGAGGTTAGCAAGGAGTGATAAAAAATGAAAAAAGAGATTAAACATCTAATAGAGCCTATGGACTTTACAATAGAGGAATTAGATGAAATATTTAATTTAGCACATCAAATAATGACACATCCAGAAGAGTTTTCTCATATATGTGATGGAAAAATTTTAGCTACTTTATTTTATGAACCAAGTACAAGGACTAGATTGAGCTTTGAAGCAGCAATGATGAGACTTGGTGGTAAAATTCTTGGTTTTTCAGAACCAAATTCAACATCAATTTCAAAAGGTGAAACATTAGCTGACACCATTAAAATGGTATCAATATATTCGGATATTATAACTATGAGACATCCTAAAGAAGGTGCAGCAAAAGTTGCAAGTATCTATTCAAACGTTCCAATAATAAATGCAGGAGATGGGGGCCATCAGCACCCAACTCAAACTTTAGCAGATTTGCTTACAATAACAAGTTTAAAGAAGGGCTTAAATAATCATACCATTGGAATTTGTGGAGATTTAAAATTTGGTAGAACAGTACATTCTCTTATAAAAGCAATGTCAAGATATCAAAATAATAAGTTTGTATTGATATCACCAAAGGAACTTGCAGTGCCACAATATATCAGAGAAGAAATATTAGAAAAGAATAATATTGAATATACAGAAGTCGAGAAATTGGAAGATGTAATTGGAAATTTGGATATTTTATATATGACAAGAGTCCAAAAAGAAAGATTCTTTAATGAAGAGGAATATTTAAGGCTTAAGAATAGCTATATATTAGATAAAGCAAAAATGAACATAGCTAAAGATGATATGATAGTAATGCATCCGCTACCAAGAGTAAATGAAATTGCATATGAAGTAGATGAAGATAACAGAGCTTCATATTTTAAACAAGCTGAATATGGAATGTATGTAAGAATGGCATTAATGATTAAACTTTTAGGGGTGATGTAAATGCTTGAGATAACAAGTATCAAAAATGGAATAGTAATAGATCATATTCAAGCAGGAATAGGCGTTAAGATATTTAATTATTTAGGATTAGATACTAAAGATTACAGTGTTGCCCTTATAATTAATGCAGATAGTAAGAAACTTGGGAAGAAGGATATAATAAAGATAGAGCAATGTGATAAGCTTGATTATACTGTTTTAGGATTACTTTCGCCAACAATAACTATATGCGAAGTGAAGGATGAAAAAATAATTAATAAAGTTATTCCAACATTACCAAGTAATGTTTTTAATATTATAAAATGTAAGAATCCAAGTTGTATAACAATTCAGGAGGAGTATGTACCACATTCATTTATACTTGTTGATAAAGAAACAGGTAGGTATAGATGTGAGTACTGTGATGAAATAACAAAATTATCAGATTTGTAATACGTAGAAAACAAAAATTTAATCATAGAAATATATATAGTTTAAGTAGACTGATTTAATTAATACACAATTCACAGTACATTATAAAGGGCATGAATTGTGCATTGGAAGTAGGTGTTATATGGAACTATTAATTAAAAATGCAAGAATCATAGATGTAACTCAAGATTTTGTAGGAGACATATATATTAATAATGGATTAATAGAAGAAATAGCCAAAGAAATACATAAAGAAAATATCAAGACACTTAATTGTAATGGTAAGACTTTAATGCCAGCATTTATAGATACTCATGCCCATTTTAGAGACCCAGGACTTACATGGAAAGAAGACATTGAAACAGGTTCTAGAGCAGCGCTTAAGGGAGGATATACAGGAGTTTGTTTAATGGCAAATACAAATCCTATATGCTCATCAAAAGAAACTTTAGAATATGTAAGAAATAAATCAAACGAACTTAATTTAATAGATATACATCAATGTTTATCAGTTACAAAGAACTTTGATGGAATTACTTTAAGTCATTTAGAAGAACTTGGTTATGACAAGAAAATCAAAGCAATTTCAGACGATGGAGTTGGAGTAAATAATTCAAATACAATGCTTGAAGCAATGGAAATTGCAAAGAGAAATAATTGGGTTATAATGTCTCATGCAGAAAGTCCGGAATTTTCAAAAATAGACATGAGAATAGCTGAAAATATGATGACACTTAGAGATGTTGAATTAGCTAAATTAAGTAAAGCTAGATTACATATGTGCCATGTTAGCACAAAAGAATCTATAAAGTATATTATTGATGGAAAAATGAGTGGAGCCAATATCACATTAGAGGTTACACCTCATCACATTGGACTTACAAGAGATATAAATGACTATAGGGTTAATCCACCAATTAGAGAAAAAGAAGATGTAGAGGCAATAATAGAGGCTATAAAACTAGGAATGGTTGATACCATAGGAACAGATCATGCTCCTCATACAGACGAGGAAAAGAGAAAAGGTTCTCCAGGAATGGTTGGTCTCGAAACAGCTTTTTCAATTTGTTTTACTAAATTAGTTAAGGAAAATGATATTTCATTGAATAAATTGAGTGAACTTATGTCTTATAATCCAGCAAAAATTTTAGATATGAATAAGGGAAAGATTAGTGTAGGAATAGATGGAGATTTTGTTTTAGTAGATGTTGATAAAAAAATAAAAGTCAATTGTGAAGAATTTGCATCAAAAGGAAGAAATACACCATTTGAGGGTATGGAGTTTTATGGCGAAATACTTGCCACAATAAAGGGTGGAGAAATTAAATTTAGTAAAGATGAATAATGAAAGAAGGGTGATTTAAAATGACAAGTTACATAATCGATAAGTTATATGATAGAGTTGAAAAAAGAGGAGTTGTTTGTGTAGGGTTAGATACGGCATTGGACTATGTACCAGACCACATAAGAAACGGTAGAACTCCAGGAAGCGCAATATTTGAATTTAACAAACAAATCATAGATGCAACATATGATGTATCTGCATGTTTTAAGGTTCAAATTGCATATTATGAAGCATTAGGATTAGAGGGTTTAACTGCTTATAAGAAGACTTTAGATTATTTAAGAGAAAAAGATGAAATAATAATAGCAGATATAAAAAGAGGAGATATAGCAGCAACGGCTAGCATGTATGCAAAGGCTCACTTTGAAGGAGACTTTGAAGCAGACTTTATAACTTTAAGTCCATATATGGGAATGGATAGTATAGAACCATATTTGCCTTATTTAGAAAAAGGTAATAAGGGAGTATTTAGCTTAGTTAGAACATCCAATCCAGGAGCAGAAGATATTGAATATTTAGATACTACTGAGAATAAAAAAGTTTATGAAGTTGTAGCAGATAAGATAACTGAAATTGGAAAAAACTTCACAGGGAAATGTGGATATACTGCAATAGGCGGAGTTATGGGATGTACTCATGTTGAAGAAGGAAAGAAGATAAGAGCAAACTATAATAACATGTTCTTCTTAATTCCAGGTTATGGCGCGCAAGGCGGAAAAGCAGAAGATGTTGCATTATATTTAAATAATGGAAATGGTGGCGTTGTTAATTCTTCAAGAGGAATATTACTTGCTTATAAGAAGGAAAACAAACCAGAAGAATTTGCAGCGTGTGCTAGAGAAGAAGCTATAAAGATGAGAGATGCAATTAGAGCGGCAGTAAAACAAGCATAATTGATAGCAAAATTACAGATGAGAATAAAAATTCTAAAGTTCTAAACCATGAATATTTTAAGAATATAAGAATTTTACAATTTTAGAATTTGCTTAGAAAATGCGGGTTACAGGAATATAGATTTAAATTTGAGGAGGCAGAACATGGCTATAACTTATAGAAATGCAAAGGTGATTTCAAATGAAGAGATTTCAAAGGATATATATAAATTAGTTGTAGAAGATGATAGTGAAATAAAAGCAGGTCAATTTTATATGCTGAAACTTAATGGAGTAACATTCCTTCCAAGACCAATAAGTATATGTGAAAAGTCTGAAAATAAGCTAACATTTTTATATGCAGTAATGGGAACTGGAACTAAAGAATATGCAAAACTTAAAGAAAATGATGAAATAAGTTTAACAGGGCCTCTTGGAAATGGATTTGATTTAGAAAAAGATTATAAGAAGGTTGCATTAGTTGCAGGAGGAATAGGAACTGCACCTATGCTAGAACTTGCAAAGAAATTGAGAAAAAAGAATGCAAATCAAATAATAGATTTATATGTAGGTTTTAGAGATGAAATTTATTTAATAGATGAATTAAAAGAATATGTAAATGAAGTTCGTATATCTACCAATACAGGAAAGCATGGCCATAAGGGCTTTGTTACGGATATTTTAAAACCAGAAAATTATGATACAGTTCTATGTTGTGGACCTGAAATCATGATGAAAAAAGTTGTAGACATGTGCAAAGAAAAAAATGTTTCTATATACGTATCAATGGAAAAACATATGGCTTGTGGAGTTGGAGCTTGTTTAGTATGCACTTGTAAAACAAAAGAGGGTAATAAGAGAACGTGCAAAGATGGTCCAATATTTGATGGGTACTACGTGGAATTATAAGAAACCAGAGGAGGAATACTAAAATGATGAAAGTAAACATTAATGGAGTAGAATTTAAGAATCCTGTAATTGCTGCTTCAGGAACCTTTGGTTTCGGCAACGAATACAATAATTTTTATGATGTTGGAATCCTTGGAGGAATATCTTCAAAGGGGCTTACAATTAATCCTAAAGAGGGAAATGATGGTCTTAGAGTATATGAAACGCCATCTGGAATGATGAATTCAGTAGGATTAAATAATCCGGGAATAGATGCATTTATACAAAACGAACTTCCTAAGATGAGAAAGCTAGGGACTAACGTCATAGCAAATATTGGAGGTGGATGTTTAGAAGATTATGAAGCAGCTGTAGCTAAAATTAATAATACAGATGTAGATATGATTGAACTTAACATTTCTTGCCCTAATGTAAAACATGGTGGAATGGCATTTGGAATTAAAGCAGATGTAGCTTACGATGTAGTGAAAAAAATTAAAGATATGTCTAAAAAGCCGTTAATGGTAAAGTTATCTCCTAATGCAGAAGATATAGTAGAGATGGCTTTTAAATGTCAAGAAGCTGGAGCAGATTCTATTTCTCTTATAAATACATTAAAGGGAATGGCTATAGATGTATATAAGAGAAAGCCAGTTTTCAATAACATAACAGCAGGCCTTTCGGGCCCAGCAATTAAACCAATAGCCCTTAGAATGGTTTATGAAGTATCTAAAGCTGTTGAGATACCAGTAATAGGCCTTGGGGGAATAGCAAGCGGAAAAGATGCTATTGAATTTATGATGGCAGGGGCTAGTGCAATTCAAATTGGAACTATTAACTTTGTAAACCCTATGGCTGGAAAAGAAATTATTCAAGAAATGGAAGCCTTTCTAAAAGAACAAGGTATAAAAGATATTAATGAAATAGTAGGGATAATATAAAAGCTAATGAGATATCTTTAGGTTTGAAAAATTAATATACTTAGATATAATATAAACTATAGTTAAAAAGAAAAGACGTGAAAATAATGACTTTAGGTGAAGAAAAAGAAGTAAAATAAACTAAAAATTTAATAGACAGCTTGGCTACTGAATATGATGAAGCATTAAATGAATTAGCTAAATAATAAAAAAATATTATGTACATAGAAAATAGAATTAACGGAGGGATTATTAATGAAAGCTTATAAAAAAGAATTTATTGATTTTATGATAGAATGTGGAGTATTAACATTTGGGGACTTTGTTACTAAGAGCGGAAGAAAGACACCCTTCTTTGTAAATACAGGAAATTATCAAACGGGAAGTGAATTAAAAAGACTTGGAGAATTTTATGCAGAAGCTATAAATGAGAACTTCGGTGATGACTATGATGTATTATTTGGACCTGCATATAAAGGGATTCCATTAGGTGTTACAACAGCTATAGCGCTTTCAAATTCATTTGATATTGATGTAAGATATTGTTCAAATAGAAAAGAAGTGAAGGATCATGGAGATACAGGAATTCTTCTAGGAAGCAAATTAAAAGATGGGGATAAAGTAATAATCGTTGAAGATGTTACAACAGCAGGAACTTCAATTTATGAAACTATGCCTATATTAAAGAGTCAAGGAGACGTTAATGTTAAAGGGCTTATAATATCAGTAGATAGAATGGAACGAGGTCAAGGAGAACAATCAGCATTAGTTGAAATTAGAGAAAAATTTGGATTTAAAACATGTGCTATAGTTACTATGAGTGAAGTTATAGAGTATCTATATAACAGAGAAATTAATGGAAACATACTTATAACAGATGACATCAAAGAAAGAATTGATGACTACTATAAACAATACGGAGCAAAATAAAAATAGTGTACAATATAAAAAATACTTGCAGTAAACTTAATTATTAAAGATTACTGCAAGTATTTTTGCATTTTATAAAATATAGATTCTCTTATTTTGCTGTAAGTTCACCAATATGAACGGTTGTATATTTATCATCGTTAAGGGTTTTAACTATTTGTTGTAATGGTGACTTTTCATCAAAGGTTACATTTAATTTATTACCTATAGTGTTAAAATTTATATAATCTATTTCAATAGATGGATGATAGTAAAAACTATTTAGTACGTCAGGATCATTTTTATTGAGTCCATTAATTATATCAGAAGTATCTAAATCATGTACACGTCCTAAAGGCGCTGGAACGTATAAGTGATAATCATCAGGTGAATAAACATTCTTTTTTGTGCTGTCAAAGGGAACGTATAAAAACTGAAAATAGTCTTCAATAACTTTTCGTTGAAGCTCAGTGCCTCTATAATGAGGGCTTTCGTAAAAGGAAATAGGAATGTTTAAAGCACTTGCAACATCAATTCCATTTTCAATTATAGCTCTAGTTTCGGGAATTGTGTTATTTACATCTTTAGACATCTCTTCGCCAGATCCACTTATCTCATTACCATGTTGATGAGTATAGCCATGAAGTCCGATTTCTCCACCTTTATTAAGTATATAGTCAAGTAAGTTTACAAATCCCACATTTGTTATATTATTAACTTTCAATAAGTCATTATCAATATTGTCTGGAGGAGATACAAATCTAGGAATCCAGCCAACATGAAATTTCATGCCTTGAGAATATAGAAGATCAGCCATGCATTTAATTTTTGTTTGATTTTTGTCCACAGTGTTTGAATAACCACAAGTAAAGTCTTCAAATCTAATTAAAGCAATTTTATCACTATACAATACTGATGAATCTTCAGGTGTCGTAATATTATTAGGAAGTAAACTAATATTATTATTTTTAAAGTCAAACACAGCAATTAAATTAAAAATTTCTTCTATATCGGATATTGAAATATAATTAGTACCATTACTGTTTATCAAATTACCACGAAGAGTGCCTGTCCTAGAATTTTTATCATAAGAATTTTCAGTTAACTCTATTTTATTATCATCACTAGATAATAAAATAGAGTCAGCAGAAGTATCGATCGTATAATTAAGTTTATTACAAATAAACTTAAGAGGTATATAATATCTTTGAGCCTTAAGTAACATAGGAACATTGGTTATATTAGTTTCATTTAAGATATTTAAGCTTACACCATTAATTTTGGTTACAGGTCTATCTGCAAATTTGATTTTGGGAGTATAGGGACTTTTAAAGTCATTTTCTGGAAGTAAGTTAGAGTATACAGTCTTATTTATAATAATTAAATCATTTCTAAAAAAATTACAATAAGAAAGAATTTGGTAAATTATAAAGATAGATAAAAGTATTCCTATAAATGAAAAAAAGTATGTTTTTGCAGTCCTCTCCATTGGCTCGTCTCTCCTTCTAATTATGTATAAAGTAATTGCTAGTATTAAGTATTCTAAAAATAGACATAAGATTATACGATTCCATATACCTGAAGCTTAGAAGAACTTATAACCTCAAGGGCCAAAATCTATCTATAAGGGGGCTGCAGTTCAGGATCATGCAATTGTTGTTTCCTAATTAATGGATATATCACGAGTCTAGCTAATGGATAAATTAAATTTGTAATAAAATTATACCATCGATTTATGTCAATTGTTTTTTAAACATGTTAAATTTATGTTATAAATTTAAAAAAGTAGTTAATGGGAATGTAAAGCGATTTGATATTCAAATATATGAAGTAATATTTAGAACTTCAATATATTTTATTGGATTTATATTATTCGATTTATATTAAATTATAAATCATAATTAAAAAAATTCAATTATTATTTGAAAAAATTAAATAATAATTTTTCAAAGAGTGAAAATCAACATTAATTGATGAATAATATCATGGATAATATATAAAAGTATGTATATAATAAAGTATGATTTAACTCATGAAATGAACAAAGTATTATTGACAAATTAATTTGCTCGTAGTATTATTATGACAAGAAATCTAGTCATATGACTGACGGAAGTGGGTTACCACGTGAAGTATGACTATTGAAAGCCGACCGTCTGGGCATGAAAGCCTGGATAGTGGGTTTTTTTTATTCGTAAAAATAAGTTTTGCTTAATGAAAATAATTTTGAGGAGGAATATATTTTTCGCAAAAAAATGATAACGAATATTAAATGATAGAAGATATCATTGACAAGAGATGAGTTAATGTATACAATAAAGGTATGAATTGATTGATAAAAAAATAACTATTTTTTTACTACAAAGTATAAAGGAGGATAACAAATGTTTAAACAATGGGATGGCTTTAAAGATGGAACTTGGCAAGAAGGTATAGATGTAAGAAATTTTATACAAAAAAATTATAACTTATATGAAGGTGATTCAAGCTTCTTAGAAGGTATATCTGAAAAAACAAATGAAGTATGGAAAAAAGCATATGAATTAATTGTTGAAGAAGTTAAGAAGGGAATTATTGATGTAGCTACTGATGTAGTATCAGGAATTGATAATTATGCTCCAGGATATATAGATAAAGATAATGAAGTAATAGTTGGACTTCAAACAGATGCCCCTCTTAAGAGAATTGTAAATCCATTTGGTGGACTTAGAATGGTTCAAAGTTCATTAAAGGAATATGGATATAAATTAGATGAAAATATTGAAAAGTATTTTCCACAATATAGAAAAACTCATAATCAAGGAGTATTTGATGCTTATACAAAAGAAATCAGAGCTGCAAGAAGTGCGGGGCTTTTAACAGGGCTTCCAGATGCTTATGGTAGAGGTAGAATAGTAGGTGACTATAGAAGAGTAGCACTTTATGGTATTGATTATTTAATAGAAGAAAAGAAAAGAGATCTTGATAATTTGATTGGCGATATGCTTGATGAATTAGTAAGAAAAAGAGAAGAAGTAAATGAACAAATAAGAGCATTAGCTGCTATAAAATCAATGGCCGCTAAATATGGAGTCGATATTTCGGCGCCAGCTGAAAATGCTAAAGAAGCAGTTCAAGCTTTATACTTTGGATATTTAGCAGGTATTAAAGAAAATAATGGAGCTGCAACATCATTTGGAAGAACTTCTACTTTCTTAGATATATATATTGAAAGAGATTTAGAAGCAGGATTAATAAATGAAAAAGAGGCTCAAGAATTAGTTGATCAACTTATAATAAAATTGAGATTGGTTAGACATCTTAGAACTCCAGAATATAATGAATTGTTTGGTGGAGATCCAACTTGGGTAACTGAGTCAATTGGAGGTATGGGGATAAGCGGTAAGTCTCTTGTAACAAAGAATTCATATAGATATCTTCATACTTTAATTAATCTCGGAACATCAGCAGAACCTAATCTTACAGTTTTATGGTCGGATAAATTGCCAGAAAACTTTAAAAGGTATTGTGCAGAAATTTCAATAAAGACAGATGCTATTCAATATGAAAATGATGAAGTTATGAGACCAGTTTATGGAGATGATTATACTATAGCTTGTTGTGTATCTGCCATGAAGGTTGGTAAGCAAATGCAATTCTTTGGAGCTAGAGCTAATGTAGCTAAATCATTATTGTATGCTATAAACGGCGGCGTAGATGAATTAAAGGGCATAAAAGTAGTACCAGGAATTCAAAAGCTTACAGATGAAGAAATTCTTGATTATGCTAAGGTTAAAGCAAATTATGACAAGGTATTAGAGTATATTGCTAAAATATATGTAGATACAATGAATATTATTCACTGCATGCATGATAAATATGCTTATGAAGCTAGTCAAATGGCGCTTCATGATACAAATGTAGAAAGATTAATGGCCTTTGGTATTGCTGGACTTTCAGTTGCTATAGATTCATTATCAGCTATTAAGTATGCTAAGGTTAAGCCAATCAGAAATGAAGATGGAATAGCTATAGATTTTGAAGTAGAAGGGGAATTTCCTAAATATGGAAATGATGATGATAGAGCAGATGATTTAGGCGTAGCATTGGTTACTAAGTTCTCAAATGAACTTAAGAGACATCCATTATATAGAGATGCTAAGCATACATTATCAGCACTTACAATTACATCTAATGTTATGTATGGTAAAAAGACAGGTACAACTCCAGATGGTAGAAAGAAGGGTGAACCACTAGCGCCAGGAGCTAATCCAATGCATGGTAGAGATGTAAATGGAGCGTTAGCATCACTTAACTCAGTAGCTAAAATACCATATAATGAAATATGCCAAGATGGTGTTTCTAATACATTCTCAATTGTTCCAGAAGCACTTGGAAAAAATGAAGAGCAAAAGATTAATAACTTAGTTGCGATTTTAGATGGATATTTTGTTCAAGGAGCTCATCACTTAAATGTTAATGTTCTTAACAGACAAACATTAATTGATGCTATGGAAAATCCAGATAAGTATCCAACACTAACAATTAGAGTTTCAGGATATGCAGTTAACTTCAGTAGATTATCAAAGGAACAACAATTAGAAGTAATAAGCAGAACATTCCATGAAAGTATCTAATCAATAGATTGGATTAGGATTATATAAGAGTATAGAGACGGAGCCTTGGATAAAAAGTAAATTTACTTGATTAATCTAAGGTTCTGTTCAGTTATGAGTTAACAGTTCATTGCTAACTGTTAACTGAAAGGAGTATTTATGGTTAAAGGGAGAGTTCACTCAATAGAATCAATGGGGCTTGTAGATGGCCCAGGAATACGTGTAGTAGTATTTCTTCAAGGATGTGCGCTTCGATGTAAGTTTTGTCATAATCCTGATACTTGGACATCTAATGGAGGTGAAGAGTATACTCCAGAAGATTTAGTAAAAAAAATAGAAAGGTTTAAAACTTATTTTGCAAGTAGTGGAGGCGGAGTTACATTTTCTGGAGGAGATCCTTTAAGGCAACCAGAATTTCTTCTTGAGGCATTAAAATTATGCAAAAGCAAAGGGATAAATACCTGTCTTGACACATCAGGATATGGATTTGGAGATTATGATGAAATATTAAAGTATACAGATTTAGTATTATTTGATGTAAAACATTTTACTAAAGATGGATATAAAAATATTACAGGCATGGAAATTTATGAATCATTAAGATTCTTAGAAGCAATGAAAAAAAATAATACTAAGATGTGGATAAGACATGTTGTAGTACCTGGATTAACAGATGGAGAGGAACATCTAAAAAAGCTTAAAGCATATATAGATACAGTGCCAAATGTTGAAAAGGTAGAATTATTGCCTTATCATGTTTTAGGCGTAAACAAATATGAAGTTTTAGAAATTAATTATCCGTTAGATGGAGTAAAAGCTATGGATAAAGAAATTACAAAAAAATATCAAGAGGAATTGTTTAAGTAAGATGATGCATATAATTTGTTAGTTTTGAATGTTTTCAAATAAAAAAGACTATAGGTGAAATTGAGGTCACTGAAAAGTACCCTCTATTTATCCTATAGTTTTTTTGAGGCTATTAGGTATACATGCTATGGAAATTAAACTTCAGTGGAAAAATTATCTTTGTTAAAAGAACATATAGGACAAACCCAATAATCTGGTAAATCATCAAAGGTTATACCAGGATTAATTCCACCATCAGAATCTCCAACTTCGGGGTCATAAATATATCCACAGACTTCACAAACATATTTTTTCATTTTCTCACCTCATTTATAATTTAGGGATGTGAAAGAAAATAATAAGTCAAAGATGCGATGTATATTTTGTGTCAGACAAGGAGCTAAGGATTGCTCATAGTGGACTATTAGTGAGACTTAGCAAAGCAGTATGACACAAAATAGACTAGCATACTGACTTGTTATTTCTTTGAACATCCCTTAAGGCACATGAAAGAAAATAACATTTATATAACGGCAAAATTATAAATGTTAAAAGAATCATAAATTATTAAGATTATAAAGTATAGTATATTATATGATTCACTTATTAAGGTGTTAATGATATATATGTTCAAATTTTTATTCTTTAGAAAAAACAGGTAATTGTCACTGATTTGGAAGAATATTATTTTTTTGAGTTAAGAATATTTGTAAAATATCCTTTAGGAAAATGACCTTTCTTTAATCCTTCAATAACAGTTAAATAAGTTGCAGCTGTATCAAATCTTGCATCGTGATAATTGCCACTACCTTCAAATAACTTCTCAGATGTTTGAGAAATTTGAGAAGTTGAAATATTAAGCCAATCTATTACTTCAGATAATTTAGGATTTTTAATTTCGCCGTTAGCTTTTGGGATTTTACATATGTCTCTATAATAAGCCATAGTACAGAAGGCATTTTTGGGTACAAAATCTTCGCCTAAGGTTAATAATTCATGTTTCAAAAATCTCACATCAAAATTAACATTGTGCCCTATTAAGAAATCAGAACTTGTGAAATCTTCAATAAATTCTGGAACTAAATCTTCAAAATATTGTCCGTTAGATAATTCATAAAGTTTTTCTAATGAGAAACCATGAATTTCCTGCGCAGAAGGATCCATTTCATCAACTGTAAAGAAAAAGTTTTTACCGGTTGTTATTTGAGGTTTTACTCCTGCATCAACAGTTATATAACTCAATTGACATATGCTACCAGGCTTTATGCTGGTGGTTTCTGTATCAAAAAATAATAATTTCATTAAATTGTACCTCCATATTAGATATAAGGCATCTGAAAAAATAGTAATTAAGAGATGCCTAAATTATAAATTAACTATTCAGGCATATTGATTGATATTTTTTCGATGTGCCATAAGTTTCTAAATTTAATTATATAGTATTTACGAAAAATTTCAAATGAGTTATAATGGTAGTGAGAATAATTATTAACTAGTAATATCTATAGTATAACGATATTAAATAAATAATTGATTATTTATAATAAAATATTTGGAAAGTAATAATAAATTCAGAGGTTGGAAATAATAAATTAATAATGAAAAATAAGGAGGAAATTAATTATGATAGAAAGAAGACGTAAAGTATCTATAATAGGAGCAGGATTTGTAGGCGCAACAACAGCATTTGCTTTAATGAATAGTGGGGTAGCTACCGAAATATGTTTATTCGATATAAATATGGATAAGGCAATGGGAGAGGTCATGGATCTAGTGCATGGCACGTCTTTTGTAAAACCAGTTAATATTTATGCTGGGAATATTGAAGAAACTAAGGATTCGGATATTGTTATAATCACAGCTGGAGCAGCACAAAAAGAAGGTGAAACTAGATTAGATTTAATTGAAAAAAATTATAATATATTCAAAGGATTTGTTCCAGAAATAGCAAAGATGAGCCCAAATGCAATTTTATTAGTTGTATCAAATCCATGTGATGTATTAGCATATATAACATACAAATTATCAGGATTTCCAAGTGAAAGGGTTATTGCATCCGGTACTGTATTAGATACATCAAGATTAAAATATATTATAGGTAAGTACTTAAATGTAAATAATAATAATGTTCATGCATATGTTTTAGGAGAACATGGTGATAGTGAAATTGTAAGTTGGAGTACTGCAAGTATAGCTGGAGAAAGTTTTGATGAATATGCAAAGAAGTTTAATCTAGAATGGGATAAGGAGGTAAAAGCAGTAATTGAAAGTGATGTTAAAAATGCTGCTTACGAAATAATAAGTAGAAAAAATGCAACTTATTTTGCAGTAGCATTAGCAGTAAACAGAATAGTAGAAGCTATATTAAGAGATGAAAATACTATTTTAACTGTATCTTGCTTAATGCAAGGGGAATATGAAATTGAGGATGTTTATTTAGCAGTGCCAACTATTCTTAATAGCACAGGTGTTGTGAGAATTGTTAATCCAATAATAAATGATGAAGAGGAGCTTGGAAAATTACAAGAATCAGCTAAGGTATTAAAGGGGTATATCCAAAAAGTTATTAATAAATGAAGAAAATAGAATTACTTTGTTATAAATCCTATAAAAAATACAGGTATTGTGAAATATCTGTATTTTTTATTAATTTAATTATTCAATCCATTGAAACTTATTTCGCCAGCAAGTACGAATTTTTCATTTCCATTACTGTCTTTCACAATAAGATCCCCAGTATCTGATAAAGAAATACAAGTGACAATTTCTTCAGTATTATATGTAATCAATTTTGCTTGTTTTCCAAATATATTTGAGTGCTCTCTACAAATTGAAATTGTCTCAGAAAGATCAAAATTATATACAAATTTATTATATAATGTTTCAAAGTGACTTAAAAATCCTGCAAGTATTTCTCTTCTTTCAAATTGTTTATTATATTGAAGTTTCAGAGAGGTTGCAATACATTTTACGCTTTCATCAAAAGCACTTTCATCTATATTAATATTCATACCTATACCTAAAATTAAATAATGTACGCTATCCATATCACATTTCATTTCAGCGAGTATCCCACAAAGTTTTTTATCATTAAGAAGTATGTCGTTAGGCCACTTTATTGTTGTGTTAATATTAAAATCTTTTAAAGTTTTATAAATTGAAGCAGCAGCAATTTGAGTAATTTTAGGAGCTTCAGTTGGAGGAATGGTTGGCCTTAAGACTAAAGTAAACCAAAGTCCACCACTTGGAGAAAACCACTTTCTATTGAAACGTCCACTGCCAAGAGTTTGTTTTTCCGCAATTATTATACTACCATCTACAATGTTTTTTTGAGCAAGTTCTTTTGCTTTAATGTTTGTAGAATCTATGTCATCAAAGTGAATTATATTTTTCCCGATTATAGATGTCTTTAATAAGGGGAAAAGTTCACTTTTATTCAATAAATCAGGAGAAGAAATTAATTTATAACCCTTATTTGATATTCCATCTATTATATAGCCTTTTGATTTCAAATTTTTTATGTGTTTCCATATAGCACTTCTTGAAACATTTAATGTTAAACTTAAATATTCACCAGAAATATAATTTTCAGCTCTTTTTAATTCATCTAAAATTTTATCTTCCATAAATGTGCACCTCCTTAAAGTGATTATAGCATAATAATAGACTTCAAATGTCAATTTACAAGTGATAATGCTCAATTGTAAATATAACATATATTTTCAAAAGTTTACATATGAGGCTAAATAACATTAATTTATAAAGAGGTTTATAAATGCTAATTTGAAGAAAAATGTTATATATTGGAGAAATAATAAATTAGCTCTAGCCTTTTAAATAGAAATAATATATAATAAAACCTGGTATATTTCAAAATGCAAGTAAACGCAAGGCATTTCTAGAGAGGATAATAAAATGAATACAAATAAAAATATAAATAACAAATTAAAATCTAAATTAAAAAAAGGGAAGAAAAAGGCGAAAAGATTTTCGACTTTAACAGTAGTGTCATTTTTTATATTTGAACTTCTTTTTACAGCATGTATATTTCCTTTTATACTTTTATATGGACCGTTTGAAAATGCAAAAAGTACATATGTTGGAGCTGCAATGACTTCAATGAATCATCAATATTTAGCAAAATGGTTTTTGTCTGATGAAAAAATAGCAAAGATTATGGGACAGAATTCAACTGAAACAACTGACGAAACAACTAATACAGCTCAAATTGATATTCCAAAGGTCAAGGATGAGACTATAGAGTATTATAAAATAACAGATAATCCTAAATATACAGGGCACTATCTTGTAATAAAGGATTCAACGAGAGTGAAAATT
The DNA here is from genome assembly GCF_019977655.1 of Clostridium gelidum. Taxonomy (NCBI): domain Bacteria; kingdom Bacillati; phylum Bacillota; class Clostridia; order Eubacteriales; family Clostridiaceae; genus Clostridium; species Clostridium gelidum. The sequence continues at coordinate 4,781,535 of NZ_AP024849.1, read as the reverse complement.
GGATATACTTCGAAGTTAAAAGAAGAAGGTGAAACTACATCTCAAATTGCTGAAAATAATGATGCGATTGCAGCTATTAATGGTGGAGGATTTACAGATAAATCATCTAATCAGGACTGGACAGGAACTGGTGGATTACCAATAGGCATTATTATGAGTGGTGGGAAAGTTGTATATAATGATTTGGAAAAAGATAAAGAAACTGACTTACTTGCAATAAATAAAGAGGGCGTAATGCTTGTAGGTAAGTATTCCATAGAGAAACTTCAAGAACTTGGAGCTCAAGAAGCCTTAAGTTTTGGACCATCATTAGTTATTAATGGAAAGATGACTCCTATGAGTGGAGATGGCGGTTGGGGTATAGCTCCAAGAACTGTCATAGGTCAAAGCAAAGATGGTGCGATAATCCTCTTAGCCATAGATGGTAGAGGGGCAAGTAGCCTAGGCGCTACGTTGAAAGAGGCACAAGAAGTTATATATAAACTTGGCGCAGTTAATGCAATGAATTTAGATGGTGGAAAATCAACAACAATGTATTATGATGGAGAAATTATTAATACACCGTCGTTTAGTATGGGTGAAAGATCTATCCCAACAGCAATTATTGTTAAATAAACAGAAGGTGAGGTCAGATTATGAAAGTGTTTAAGAAGATAATTGCGTGGGCAATATTATCTATAATATTACAAATTGGTGTATTATATGTTTTAGATAAAGTTGTATTTAAGCATTCATCAGATTTTAAAAGTGAAAAGCAAGACATTAAGAAAGATAATACAAAAGATATTAATGCAACTATTCCTACTGATGCTGAAGCAATAAATGTATCTTATGATGGAAAATATTTAACTTATAATGAAAATGGTAATTTATGTATGCGAGATACTAAAATAGGTACAAATACTGTAGTAACAAAAGAAAATGAAGGCAATATTCTTTATTACAAATGGTTATCAGATAGGGATATTCTTATTATAGCTAAAAAAGTTGAAAAAAATGGAGAATCTAAAATTCAACTTGTAACATATAATCCTAAGAATTCTTCTGAAACATCTGTTAGTGAAAATGATATATGTAATTACCAAAAGGATATGGAAGTTAAAAAAGTAAGTGAATCTACTATTACGGGTGTATATTATGTAGATATTTATAAAGGTGGTTTAAAGAATACAGTTTATAGGATAGATATAAATGGTACTTTAACTAAGATTTCACTTCAAACTAATGTTTTAGGGAATATGCAAGTAATACCACATGAAGATAGATTAATTTATGAAGATAAATTAAATGGTAATTTCTTTGTTACAAGTCCTAATAAACAATTAAAATTTAATTCAAACAAAAAATTAACACTTCTAGGCATTGACAGAAAAGATGTAATATATATTGGAGAACTTAACGGAGATAAGATATCAAGTATAATTTATGGTAAAGTTAGTGAAGATACATCTACTTGGAAGAAAGTCACTCTTGATTCTGTTGTGAGTAGTAATGATTTATACTTCAGCAATAAGAGTGAGATATTAATAAATGATAATCTTAAAGGTAGTGTTAACAACTTAACTACTGGAAATGAAATTGAATATGAAGGAAAACTTGTACAAATTAAAGAAGATTTTATAGCTACTACTGATAGTAGTGGAAAGCTGGTTTATAAGAATTTAAAATCATAAAATGAATAATAATTAAGTATATCTAAAGAAGATAGATTAGCATGATGGCTTGTTGTTTTTTTGAATGTGGTTTGAAAAGAGCAATCAATCTTAAGGGTTGAATGCTCTTTGCTTTTTTAAAATTATGTATGAGTATATGTGAAATATGGTATAATACAAGACAGATATGATTAATAAGGAGGAAAATATGCTTTCAAACTTTGATATAAGTACAATAATATATGATAAGATAATAATGCTTCCAGCGATACTAATTGCCTTTACATTTCATGAATACGCACATGCATTAGTGGCTGATAAACTTGGAGATAAAACGCCAAGATTTCAAGGTAGATTAAATTTAAATCCAATTACACATATTGATCCAATGGGATTTATATTAGTAATACTTTTTGGATTTGGATGGGCAAAACCGGTGCAAACTAATCCTTCAGCTTTTAAAAATTATCATAAAGATCATTTAAAGGTAAGTTTAGCAGGACCAATTGCAAACTTTATAATTGCTATAGTAGCTACAATAATCCTAGCAGTCTATAGGCGTTACGCATATGGAGCTTTACCATCAGCTTTGTATAAGGTGTTATTTGACATGATACTTACAGTTCTTACGCTTAATGTAGGTTTAGGATTTTTTAATTTAATACCAGTGCCACCGTTAGATGGATTTAGTCTTTTAAGAGATTTAAGTCCAAGTACATTTTATAAATTTGAAGAGAAATTTTATCAATATCAAATGATAATAATGCTAATCCTTTTATATTTTGGTGGAAAAATAATTGCAGTACCGGTAAATGTTGTAGTGAACGCATTGTTAAGGGTTGCATCTCTAATCATTAAGTCACTTTAATGTGAAAAGATTATTTAGCAGGTTGTTCCATTTTTGCTTGTCCCAATGTATATTGGGAGTATGCAGAAATGGTGGCAACCTGCTATTTAGTGACTTTCAGCAAAAGTTTCTTAGTCCTATGGAATATTATGCCCCTTGAGAGTAAAAATATGTATTTAATTTCTGCTGTATATACTCTAAATTTGTTCTATTTTAAGTTCTCTATGATATATTTCCTTGAATTTATGTTTAATTCTAAGGACTTTATTTATTTCAAAACTAATATTTACATCTGATGATAGTGTGATTAAAACAAATTCATCTGTAACATCAATATTCATTGACTCAATTGGATTTTCAAGACTTTTATGAAGAGTCTCAGAAATTGATAATAATATTCCAATAGCATCTATAGCCTTAAGGTCAAGTTTGCTTATTATAGAAAAGAAGGCTGGAAGTGGCACTGTATTTTTATTCTTGTGATTTGCAGCAATTGCAGCACTTACTACTAATTCCTTATGTGAAAGTCCATTAATGTTTGAATGAAGTATTACATAAAATGAATGAATATTATGGTGATAATAATCAACTGATATACCTGAATTATTTAATAAAGCAGCAGTCTTTAAGGCATTATCATATGAAGTTCCAAGTCTATGTAATGACTTTAAATTGTTGAAAAGTTTGTAAGTCATATTAAATACACGATAAGCATGCTCCTTATTAATATGTAGGTAATCAATTATACCATTTAAGTTATAATCTAATATGTCTTTAATAGGACCATAATTATTTTCAATATAAGAAAATATAAATCCTTCTCTAAGTCCCCTGCCTGAAATTATTATATCTTCACAATTAACAGTTTTGATTATAGTATCAAATATTGTTAAGCCACCAACTATTAAGTCTGCTCTTTCAGGTGATAATGCTTCAACCTTTATTCTTTGATTATAATCATTACACTTTAATGAGTTATAAATTTGATGTACATCTTGAGAAATAAGTCTATAGTTATGAAGGATATCGAAAGGATATCTTTTTTTAGCTCTATCGATTTTACAGATAGCTCTAGCAGTCCCTCCCACAGCAATGATAGAATCATAGGTATATTTATGAAGCCAATCGATCTCATCTAAAGCAGTTTGAACAACTAAAATAGAATTTTTTAAATCATCATAAAGAATTCTATCATCTAAATGATACTCATAAGTATGACTTAAGCTTCCGAATGGAAGTGTAACACTATTTTCAATCTGTCCATCTTTTAGAGCAGTTAGATGAGTACAGGCACCACATATATCTACAATTAAAGAATTGGAGGTATAAATGCTTTTTGTTACGCCTAAATAAGTACAATTTATTTCATCTTCATCAGATAACAAAGTTACATCTATATCAAATTCTCTCTTTATTAGGTTAATAAAATACTCATAATTGCTAGCCTTATTTAATGTAGAAGTAGAAACGGCAATTGTATCTTTAACATATGAAATTTTACACAATGATTTAAAGGAACGAAAATTTGATAATGTATCATTGATTTTTTGCTCTGATATTTTATCACTGTTAATTAAATCTTGAGCTAATTTTATATCACTACTAGACTCATCTATTATTTTGTAATAACCAGAATCAAGTACATTCATTAATGTAAATTTAACTGAATTAGCACCAATATAAATAACACCTATTTTATTCATTTTAAAACTCCTCATATAATGATTTTTCAATGTGGCTAAAATAATTAGCAAATATTTTGTAAAAATAACGTTTAATTTATAACATTTTAATATATAAACATATTAATTATACATTATTTGAATAATATTTTATATGAACAAGAGTACAAAATCGGAAAATAATTGAGTTGACAAAATTTCATACAATTTGTATAATTTAATAACATTAATATTGAAATATTCGGAGAAAAGGAGAGTATTTTAATTGATTCCTTAAGCGAATAGGAGATAGTGAAAGCCCTGTGGATAGATTAAAAGAAGAGAACCTTGGAGAAATCACCTGAAATGAGTAGGGATGATCGCAATTAAACTTTGCGTTAAAAGTTAAGGGGTATTTTATTTAGGAACATATAAAAAATAACAAGTCATATGTCTTGTATAAAATGCAATTAGAGTGGTACCGCGGATAATCCGTCTCTTTATTATTAATAAGAGACGGTTTTTTTATGTGTCTGAAATTACTGAATGAAATTGACGATTGTTAATTAAATAGTGGCGTAGCCACAATTGTTAACTGTTAACTAAATTAGAGGAGGATATTTATGGATTATAAAGTTAAAGTTGCAGAACTAATAAAAGCACATGTGGATTTAGATATTGAATCTATAGAAAAATCAATTGAAATACCACCAAAGCCAGAAATGGGGGATTATGCTTTTCCATGTTTTCAATTATCAAAGGTTATGAGAAAAGCTCCTAACATGATAGCAGAGGAATTAAAAAAATCTATGTGTATTGATGGATTTGAAAGAATTGAAAGCCTTGGACCATATGTTAATTTCTTTGTAGATAAAGGCGTATTTGCAGAAAATGCAATTAAGAAGATTTTAGAAGATGGTGATAACTATGGAGCATCAAATATAGGAAACGGAAAAACTGTATGTGTGGAATACTCTTCACCTAATATAGCAAAGCCTTTCCATGTTGGTCATTTATTTACTACAGCTATAGGAAATGCTTTATATAAGATGTTTCAAAAAGAAGGATATAATACTGTAGGATTAAATCATTTAGGAGATTGGGGAACTCAATTTGGTAAGCTTATATCAGCTTATGACAGATGGGTAGATGAAGATGCATTAGAAAAGGCCCCTATTGATGAATTACTTAGAATATATGTTAAATTCCATGAAGAAGCTGAAAAAGATCCTACTTTAGATGATGAAGCAAGAGCAAACTTTAAAGCATTAGAAACAGGCGATGAAAAAGCTACAGCTCTTTGGACTAGATTTAGAGATTTAAGTTTAAAGGAATTTGAAAGAGTTTATGATATTTTAGGTGTTAAATTTGATTCATTAGCTGGAGAAGCATTTTATAATGATAAAATGGATGTAGTTGTTAATGAATTAAAAGAAAAAAAATTACTTGTTGAAAGTAATGGGGCACAAGTTGTAATGCTTGATGATTATAATATGCCACCATGTATAGTACTTAAAGGTGATGGTGCATCAATATATGCAACAAGAGATTTAGCAGCTGCTATGTATAGAAAGAAAACTTATGATTTCCATAAATGTGTGTATGTAGTTGGAAGCCCACAAGCGCTACATTTCAAGCAAGTATTTAAGGTGTTAGAACTTGCAGGGCATGAATGGTCAAAAGACTGTGTGCATGTAGGCTTTGGATTAGTTAAGTTTGCAGATAGAAAGCTTTCAACTAGAAATGGATCAATTGTTTTACTTGACGATTTACTTCGCGAAGCTGTTGAAAAGACAATGGAAGTTATAAATGAAAAGAATCCAGAACTTGAAAATAAAGAAGAAGTCGCAAAGAAAATTGGTGTTGGAGCAGTAATTTTCACTTATCTTAAAAATTCAAGAGAAAAAGATATTGTTTTTGATTGGAAGGAAATTTTATCTTTTGATGGAGAAACAGGTCCGTATGTACAATATTCATATGCTAGAGGAAATAGTATATTAAATAAAGGTAATGAATGCAAAGGAACTGTTGATTATAGTAAATTATCTTCAAAAGAAGAATTTGAATTAGTTAAAAGCATGGCTAATTTTAATAATGCAATAACTTATGCATTAGAAAAGCTAGAACCATCAATATTAACTAGATATGTAATTGAAGTAGCAAAAGGATTTAATAAATTCTATAATGCACATTCAGTATTAAACTTAGAAGATGAAGATTTAAAAGCTACTAGATTAAATTTAGTTAAAGCAACTCTTCAAGTATTAAAAAATGGATTAGAACTACTTGGAATAGATGTAGTAGAACAAATGTAAAAATTCAACTAAAACATAGTTGTGGAAATGTAAATAGAGGAAAAGCTCTCAGCACAGAGTTTTTTCTCTATTTTTGCGTACTCAGCATGGAAGCACTTGGAGGTGGAAGTCCAGCGTAGACTTATAGTGTTAACCAGTAGATTTGTATTAAAAATTTGATTAAGTTTTTATTTAGGTGTAGACTAATATAGTTAGCTTTCTAATTGTTTCTATTCTAATTAAAAGGAGGGGATAAATATGAATCAAGGACTTCACTACATAATACGGCTTTGTCAAACTCTTTGTAACAAAAAAATATTGAAGAAAACGAGTATATTAGGATTGTCACCAGGTCAACCTAAAATTTTGGAATTTCTTTTTGATCACAATGGTTGTGAGCAAAAAGAAATTGCAAAAGCTTGTGAAATTGAGCCAGCTACAGTCACTCATTTACTAGTCAGAATGGAGGAAACTCATCTGATTGAACGGAAACAGCTAAATGGAAATCGACGCTCCTGGCATGTTTTTTTAACAATGGAAGGAGAAAGAGTAAACAAAAAAGTCTTTAAAATCTTTGATGAAGTAAGAAAAGAAGCCTTTGAGGGCTTTTCAGCAGAGGAACAAGTAGAGACGTTTCGTCTACTTACAAAGATGTTTGACAATTTGTCAAAATAGAAACAGAACATATGAAAAAAGGTAAGGAGAGTGAAACTTTATAATGTCAATTCGTGAAACAATAAAACGTTATTTGTTTTTTATTTTTGGTCTATTTTTAATGGCAGTTGGGGTTGCGTTATCAACGCGATCTAATTTAGGAACATCGCCTATTTCAGCTGTGCCGTATGTATTAAGTTTGGGATTGCCTATGACGATTGGGCAATTTACTTTTTTTATGAACTTATTATTTATTGCTTTTCAAATTCTCTTACTAAGAAAACAATTTAAGTGGATTCAGTTGCTTCAAATTGTCGTAGCTGTTATATTTGGTTTTTTTACCGATTTTACCATGGGGTTATTTTCATGGATAAATGTGACAAGCTATCCTGCTCAACTAGGATTATTTACATTAAGTTGTTTAGTTCTTGCGCTTGGAGTAAGTATGGAAGTTACTGCTGATGTTGTCATGATGGCTGGTGAAGGAGTCGTTAGTGCCATCTCAATCGTTACGAAGAAGGGTTTTGGAAAATTAAAAGTATCTTTTGATTCTACACTTGTGGTCTGCAGTTGTATTTTTTCATTTATTCTGTTTCATAAACTAAATGGGGTAAGAGAAGGAACAATTTTAGCAGCTTTGTTGGTAGGAACTATGGTCCGCTTTATAAATAAACGTTTGTCTTTTATGGACAACGTATTTAAGGGTGAACTTATAATTGCGAATGAAAATAAAAATGAAATTGTAGAGGCTGTTGAAAAAACTCATCCACGCATAGTGGTTACGATTAGTCGTGAATATGGTAGTGGAGGGCTTGAAATCGCTCGAAAAATAGCAGACGATTTAGGTATTTCTTTCTACGATGAACAATTAGTAAAAGTGGCTACTGAAGAAACAGGGTTTTCTGAAGAATTTATTGTAGAAAATGACCAATCCATATATAACCTGCTATTAAATGAAATATCAGCTCAAGGATATGCCTTTTCTAAAAAGGAAAAGGCACCTTTAGACGCTATTTATGAAGTAAACAAGAAAGCCATTATGAAACTAGCAAATACAGAATCTTGCGTTATTATGGGACATTGTTCAGATTCAATTCTAACTGGTTTCCCTGGTAGCTTCCATGTGTTTATTCATGCTGATAAAGCAAGTCGAATGAAGCGTATTCAATATGAATATGGAATATTAGAAAAAGATGTCGAAGAAACGCTACACAAAAAAGATAAAGCAAGAGAAACTTATTATCAAATATATGCTAAACGTAAATGGGGACACATTAAGAATTATGATTTAACTATTAATAGTGCGACCTTTGGGATAGAGAAAACTATTGAATTAATCGAGGACGCAATTAAGGCACAATCAAATAAATAACAAGTCCATTTGCCATCCTATTTTCCATCATCCTACGTCGGTAAATTGACCTAATAGGCTTGCTATGAGGGCAATTTACCTCCTTGCCTGATAAAAAATATCCATGGCAACATTGAACTTGGTATTTATTCTCATGTGACTAAAGGAAAATAAGCTTAATAAAGTGAAGATAGTAGTTAGGGGTATAAATCAGAAAAACTGATTTATACCCCTATTTTGATGTAAGCCTAGTAAATAGATATATATTAATCGGTGAAAGTTCGTAATATGGTGTATAGTGCCAACCATTTAATTTATATAAAAGATATATTAATTTTTATAAATCAAATTGCCGTATGCAGAATTGCACGTTCGATTGCGTCAGTATATGTAGTCTTATTAAATTAGGAAATTATAATATTTAGAAATATATAATATTAAAAAAATAAATATATGATATAATTATGGCATCGTTGAAAAGTTTTAGGAATATGAAAAAAATACCAAGTGAAATATAATAGCATAAAAACTTGTTATTTTTTTGAATGTTTATTAACAGAAGGGATTTGAAATAGATTGTTTATAAATAACAACATTAAATATAGAGATATATTAATATTTGCACTAATAGGGGTAATGGGCTATAAACTTATAGATAATTATGATTATTTCTTTGATATAGGTAAGAAAATTTTATCTATTATGACTCCGTTTATATATGCTATGATTTGTGCTTATGTATTAAACCCAGTAGTAAGTTTTTTTGAAAGAAATTTTAAACTAAAGAGAGCAGTAGCAATAGCAATTACTTATTTTATAATTATATCATTAGTATTTATAATACTATTTTTCACTATACCAAGTATAATAGATAGTATATTAAATATAACTAAAGAAATGCCAACTTATGTAGAAGTCGTACAAAAATGGATTAATGCTATTCTTCAAAATGGAAGAATAAAAGGATTGATTATACAAGCAGGACTTTTAGATAAATTTCAAGAAATGTCTAGTCAAATAGGAAATGTAACAATAGGATTGTTGCAAAGTTTGGTTATGTACTTATTATCATTTACATCAAATTTACTAAATGTGATTTTAGGATTCTTAGTTTCAGTTTATGTTTTAGCAGACAAAGAAAAAATCGCAAAAGGTGCTAGAACTATTACATATATGATTCTTAAGGAAGAAAAAGGAACAAAATTAATAACTTTCATTAGAACGTATAACAAAATGATAGGAGTTTATATTGGAATAAAAGCAATTGATTCTGCAATAATAGGAATGATAGCACTTGTCGGTTTACTAATTGTTGGAGAACCGTATGCACCATTGATTGCATTGATTACGGGTGTGACTAATATGATTCCTTATTTTGGACCACTTATCGGTGAACTTATTGGCGTTATAGTTGCAATTTTTATTTCTCCTATTAAGGCTTTGATAGTATTTATACTTCTACTTTGCATTCACACATTTGATGCATGGTATCTTGATCCTAAGCTCATAGGAAAAAAGGTTGGAGTTAGCCCTTTTGGAATTGTTTTAGGAGTAACTATTGGAGGAGGATTTTGGGGACCCGTTGGAATGTTATTAGGATCACCTACAATGGCGACAATAAAAATATATTATGAAAAGTTTTTATTAAAATTTAAGGAAAATAACCCTAAACTAGTTAAAGAGGAGAAGCTTGATGATTTGAATGAGTAAAGTATAAAAGGATATTTAGTAATATGGAGGAAACATGAGACGGAATGAAATTGATTGGATTAGAAATATTTGTGTATTATTGCTATTTGTATTTCATACAGCATCTATATTTACATATTATGAACCTTGGTATATTTGGTCTAATAGTAAAAGCTGGTTAGCTACAATGATTTTCATAGTATGTATTCCTTGGCATATGCCTGTATTATTTTTTTTAGCCGGAGCATCCACAAGATTCTCCTTGGGTAGCAGGAGTGAAAAAATATATATTTGGGAAAGAGTAAAAAAACTTCTAATTCCATTTATACTTGGAATGTTAATTTTAGTTCCACCTCAAGGATATTTCGCACGTGCAAGTAGGGGAAAACCTGTAGGAAATTATTTCGAACAATGGAAGTATTTTTGGACTACTATTTCAGATATACCTTATGATGGGGGATTTGGACCTGCTCATTTATGGTTTATATTGTACCTATTTATTATTTCAATAATTGGGTTATTTATTATTAGGAGCTTTAAAAAACAAGGAATGAAAAAGTTTTTATTAAAACTTAAGGATATATTGACTAGTAGATATTCTTTAATTTTCACAGTAGTACTTTTATTTATTGCCGATATGATTCCACTTGCAATTGCAGAAAAGAATATACTAATATTCTTGATAGTATTTTTAATGGGATATATTGTTTATGGTGATAATGATTATTTAGAATATATAGATAAAAATAAAAAGAAGAGTTTAATTATAACAGTAATCTTTTTTGTACTGTACATAAGTATAATTTTACCTTACTATAATTTAGGAAATAGTGATGACAAGGGTTTGAAAGTTCTATTATCTATAACAAGAAATGGTGCGATGATAACTAATATTGTAACTATTATTGGATATGGAACGAAATATTTAACTAGTAGAGGAAAATTACTTGATTATTTAAACAAAGCTTGTTTTCCAGTATACATATTACATCAACCCGTAATCGTTATAATTGCATATTATTTGCTTGAGTACAGTACGTTACCTATGTATTTATCAATTTTAATAATACTCGGAAGTTCAGTTCCTATAACTTTTGGAATCTATGAAATATTTAGGCGAATAAAAATAACGAAATATTTAATTGGAGTTAAGTAACGTATCAAAAATAATTTTAATTTACATAATAATATATTCTTAGGGGGTTTGAGAATAATGATAATAAATTCAGCAACAAGTATTTATTTTTCACCAACAGGAACTACAAAGAAGATTATTGATCAAATTATAAAGGGGATGGGATTAGAGAAAGTTAACTTAGTTGATTTAACGTTACCTAAAATTCGAGAATCTGTTCTTAATGAAATTAATGAGGATATTGTTTTAATTGGAGTACCAGTGTATGAGGATAAGGTCCCTGAAATATTATTAGAGTTTTTAAATAATTTAAAGGGGAATAATAAACCAGTTATTTTAGTTTGTGTTTATGGAAATATTACAGATGGAATAACGTTGAATGAATTATATGAAATAACCGAAAATAATGGATTTAAAGTAATTGCAGCAGGTTCATTTATTGGGGAACATTCATTTTCTACAAAAAAATTACCTGTAGCTGAAGGGCGTCCAAATTATGAGGATTTAAGTAGAGCAGAGATATTTGGAGCTGAAATAGTAGAAAAACTAAAAAGAATAAACGAAATTAGTGACATTCACATAAAGATCCCAGAAGGTAAGATTGAATTAATGGCTAAGGTTGTATCTAAAAATAGTGCTAGGATGTTTACAAAACAACCTATGGTGGATAAAAGCATTTGTAATGATTGTGGAGTATGCGTATATTTTTGTCCAATGGCGGCGATTAATCAAGATACATTAGATATAAATGAAGATAAATGTATTAGATGTTTTGCTTGTGTTAAGAGATGTCCTAAAAAAGCTAGAGAAATTATTTATAAGAAAAAATTATTAGTAACCAACGTATTAAGATTTAAAAGTAGAATAAAAAGAGACGTGAAAACTTATTTATAAAACAGAATTAAAAATATAAGGAGAATTTTAATGGGAGAATTTTTTAATTTAATAAATAATCGTCAGAGCTGTAGAAAATATTTAGATAAACCTGTTGAAAAGGAAAAATTAATTAAATGTATTGAAGCGGCAAGGGTAGCACCATCTGCATGCAACAGTCAACCATGGCATTTTGTTGTTGTAAATAATAAAGAAATAGCATCAAAGGTTGCAATGTGCGTGCAAGATAAGGTTATGAATAAGTTTACCAGTGAATGTCAATCATTTATTATTGTTGTTGAGGAAAATGGCAATTTGACCTCACGTGCAGGTGCGTTAATGAAGCAACAGGATTATAGGTCTGTTGATCTTGGAATTGCTACAGAGCATATATGCCTCTCTGCAACACAGCAGGATTTGGGAACTTGTATATTAGGATGGTTTAATGAAAAGGAGCTTAAAAAGCTTTTAAATATTAATAAATTGAAAAGAATTAGGTTAGTAGTAGCCATAGGATATCCAGAAACTAATGAGATAAGACAGAAAACAAGAAAAAGTGTAAATGAAATTTCAACTTTTATGGAATGAGAAACATAAAACAAAACAAAATACTGATTTGTATTTTTTTATGTGTATAACCATGGATAACTAAAAAGCACTATCGATATAATTATATTTTGATAGTGTTTTAATTATGTCAACCATCTTTAATTTGTTACTTTAAAACGATTAATTTAATTTTATCCGATAGCTAGCATCCGTAACACTCCAACTTCTTCAAGTGGGAGATAACGGATGCACGCTCCTGGATTAGTTCAACTAAATTCAGCTGGAGTATAAAACTCCACCTGAAAAGTTTCACTTTATGTATAAGTATGACTTGAGAATTAAATATATATATTGTGTTCAAGCTTTTCTGAATTGAAAAAATAAAGTATAATAAATAAGTAAAAAAGGATGTGGTAAAATGTCAAATATAGGAGCGTTCTTTGATTTGGATGGAACGTTATATAGAGAAGGGTTAATAACAGAAGTATTTAAAAAAATGGTTAAATACGAGATTATAGGAGAAGAAAGATGGTATAATGATGTAAGACCACATTTTATGAAATGGGATAAAAGGCAAGGTGATTATGATAATTACCTTTTAAAGATGATAGATATATATATTGAATCCATTAAAGGATTGCAAAAATATCAAATGGACTATATAGCACAAAAAGTAGTGGAGCAAAAAGGGGATAGAGTATATACTTTCACAAGAGATAGAATAAAGTGGCATCAAGCTAATAACCATACTTTAATAATAATATCAGGCTCACCTTCAGAACTTGTAGGTGAAATGGCTAAAAAATATGGATTTACAGATTACATAGGTGCTAGATATATTATAAATAATGAAGGGGTATATACAGGAGATGTTATTCCAATGTGGGATAGTAAAAGTAAAGCTAAGGCAATAAATGATTTTGTTAAAAAGTATAATATAGATTTAAATGAAAGCTATGCTTATGGAGATACAGCGGGAGATTATACTATGTTTAAAAATGTAAAACACCCTTATTGTATGAATCCAACTAAAGAACTTTTGCAAAAAGTGTTAAAAGATAGGGAATTAATAAAAAAAGTTAATGTTGTAGTTGAAAGAAAGGATGTAATATATAATTTGGATATTGAAGATATACAATTCTTATAGGAAAGAGTGATACTGTGATTATTCGTGAAAATAAGATCAACGTAGAAGAGTTTGAGAATGAATTTATGATGAAGTCTCAAGAGGGAGAGTATAATCCAGAAGAAATTATCTTCTTTGATCTTGAGCATTATGTTTATAAAAAACCTAAATGCATTGGAGTTTTTGGTGCATGTGAATATGACAATAAAAATAAGAATATATTGGTTACTCAATATATGATTGAAGATAGAGATGAAGCCTTAAATATATTATATCTTGCAAAAGAGTATTTCATAAGAATGAAGAAAAAAGGTAAAAAAACAATAGTTACGTTTTCTGGGAATAATGATTTTACAGTTATTAATTATCTTTTTAAGGAAAATGGTATAGACTACAATTTTACTGAAGAATTTGATTCCATTGATATTCAAAAGGAATATGAAAAAGAGAAAAAGGTATCCACAGGACTTAAAAAATTAGAAAAGGTATTTGGCATTGAAAGAGAAAGTGAGGTTATTAGTGGATCTAATTTAGCTAAAACTTTTCACAAAGTTATGAAAGATAAAAGTTATTTTAAAAGAATGCCAGAAGAAAAGATAGAAAAAATTCTTCTTTATAATGAACAAGATGTTATAAATCTATATTATATATATGTAAATTGGAAAAAATATATATTTGAAGATGTGATAGAAGAAAACTATTTTGAAGAAGATATAGAAGAAGATGTTAATGTGAATGAAGATGAAGTAAGCAATGGTTTGTAAATTAAAAATATATTAATCACTACTTTATTTTTAATTTACAACTTTCGGTAATTTTAATAGATTTATCTTTATTTTTTCGCTATATTAGATTAAAATTATTATTAAGTAAAAATACAATATACTTAAGAAGGAGTATTATTTTAAGTAATATATTCTTTTTTAATAAAAATACATTTATAAGTGAGGTAAAACTATGTCAAACGAAATTAATTCATCTAATTTTATAAGAAATATCGTTATAGAGGATCTAGAACAAGGTAAACATAAGGAAATAATTACTCGTTTTCCACCGGAACCTAACGGTTACTTGCATATAGGTCATGCTAAATCTATTCTTTTGAATTTTGGTTTAGCAGAGGAATTTAAAGGAAAGACTCATTTAAGATTTGATGATACTAACCCTGTTAAAGAGGATACAGAATATGTTGAATCAATTAAAGAAGATGTAAAATGGCTTGGTGGAAATTGGAATGAACTTTTCTTTGCATCAAATTATTTTGATGAAATGTATACTCGGGCTATTCTACTAATAAAAAAAGGTAAAGCTTATGTTTGTGATTTAACAGTTGAAGAAGCTAAAGAATATAGAGGAACATTAACTAAGCCTGGAACGGAAAGTCCTTACAGAAATAGAACAGTTTCTGAAAATTTAGATTTATTTGAAAGAATGAAAAATGGAGAATTTGCTGATGGTGAAAAAGTTCTTAGAGCTAAAATAGATATGGCTTCAGCTAATATAAATATGAGAGATCCTATTATATACAGAATATCTCATTCTACTCACCACAATACGGGTGATAAATGGTGTATATATCCTATGTATGACTTCGCACATCCATTAGAAGATGCTATTGAACATATAACTCATTCTATTTGTACTTTAGAATTTGAAGATCATAGACCACTTTACGACTGGGTTGTAAGTGAATGTGAAATGGAAGCTTCTCCAAGACAAATAGAATTTGCAAGATTAAATATTACTAATACAGTTATGAGTAAGAGAAAGCTTAAACAACTAGTTGACGAAAAAGTTGTTGATGGATGGGATGATCCTAGAATGCCAACTATTTGTGGACTTAGAAGAAAAGGTTGCACTCCAGAAGCACTTCGAAATTTCTGCACAGCTATTGGAGTTGCTAAATCTAATTCTACAGTTGACTCTCAAATGCTAGATTACTTTGTAAGAGAAGACCTGCAGCTTAAAGCACCACTAGCTATGGCTGTATTAAATCCATTAAAGCTTGTAATAACTAACTATCCTGAAAATGAAACAGAAATGCTTGAAATAGAAAATAATTCTAAAGATGAAACGCAAGGTACACGACTCGTTCAATTCTCTAGAGAAATATATATTGAAAGAGAAGACTTTATGGAAATTCCAGCTAAGAAATACTTTAGATTGTTCCCTGGAAATGAAGTTAGACTAAAGGGAGCATATTTTGTTAAATGTAATGAAATAATCAAAGATGAAAATGGCATAGTTAAAGAGATTCATTGTACTTATGATCCAGAAACTAAGAGTGGTTCTGGCTTCACTGGTCGAAAAGTTAAGGCAACTATCCATTGGGTAGATGTGAAAACTTGCGTTTCTGCTGAATTTAGATTATATGAACCATTAATATTAGATGATGATAATGATGAAAATGAAGGAAACTTCTTAGAGCACATAAATCCAAATTCAATGGAAGTATTACAAGGTTTTATTGAACCAACTGCATTTAAAGATGCTAAACCACAAGATAAATTCCAAATGGTTAGAAATGGTTTCTTTGCTGTGGACACTAAGTATACTACTAAAGACAAATTAGTATTTAATAGAATAGTGCCATTGAAATCGTCATTTAAATTAAGTTAAAAGATAAATAGAACTTTTGAAAATTATAATTATGTGACAGACCATAATTATAAAGGTATTCTTTTGTTGTGTTGCTACAGATAGGCTGCATTATACAAAAGAATACCTTTTTTTAATTTCAAGTTTATTCGTATTTCTCAATATAACTACTTTAAAAAATCTATTAAAAGGTATATAATTAATAATAATTATTAATCGAAAATCTATATCTATAGTATGAATTATATTTTATAAATTATTATTAGAATAGATTTTAAAGGGAGGAATTTATTATATGATTAAACCTTTATTTTTAGCTCATGGTTCTCCAATGATGGCCATTGAAGAAAGTGAGTATACTAAATTTTTAAATAAACTTGGAAATAGTATTAAGCCAAAGGCTATAGTTGTATTTACAGCTCATTGGGATAGCAAGGTACTTACTATATCAGCTTCTGATTCTATATATAACACTATTTATGATTTTTATGGGTTCCCTAAAGAACTTTATGAAATCAAATATCCTGCAAAAGGTTCTAATATAATTGCATCAGAAATCGAAGAGAAACTAATAAATCAAGGTATTAAAGTACAAAAAGATTTAACTAGAGGATTGGACCACGGAGCTTGGACACTTCTAAAGCATCTTTATCCTAAAGCTGATATACCAATTGTTCAAATTTCTATAAGCTCAAATCTATCTATTGAAAATCAAATTAAAATAGGTAATGCTCTAAAATCTCTTGGCAATGAAGATATTTTAGTTATTGGCAGTGGAAATACAGTTCACAATTTAAGATTAGTTGACTTTGATAAAACAACCACAGATTCTTGGTCAGAAAAATTTGATGACTGGTTAATTGATAAAATAAAACTGAACGATTTAAATTCACTTTTTAATTATAGAGAGCTTGCTCCTAATGCTAGTTTAGCTGTTCCAACAGCGGAACACTTTGTTCCATTATTTATAGCCTTAGGCAGCAGTATAAACTTAACACCTAAAGTCATATTTAGAGATTATCAATTGGGAAATTTAAGTTATCTTTGTTTTGAATTTTAAGAATATAAACTTAATAGTTCATTTAAAATGTTTTATAAAATCCTCTGTTTTACCGGGGAATTTTTATCAAGTTACTTTGGAATTTTTTCCTTAATTTCAGATACAATTAAATATAATCTTGCTAAAAGACTATATTTTTTTATCTAATAAATTTATATCATTACTGTAATATCTATTATTATATATTTAATATCCTTTGATTTAATATTCCTGGCTTTGCTTATAATAATTTTGGGGATTAGCACACGCATGTAAGAGCAATAACTTTAAAAAAGGCATAGTCCCCAAAATAAATTTAGGTTCTATGCCTTTTTTATTATAAACTTAAAAATTTATCAAATCTGCTTCTAGTATTTTCTTCACCGATTATTTGCATAATAGTATAAATATCAGGTGAATTAGTTCTATGAGTTAAAGCAGCTCTAACTGCTCCTGCAACATCAGAAATCATCCCTTTATATTGATCTGGATTTGCTTTGAAGTCTTTTCTATTAGCGCAATATCCAAGTCTAAGTCCGATTTCTTTTAAATCATCAAACCAAGCTTCTTGGCTTTCCACATTAAAGTTAAATTCATTTTTATAAGTTTCTACAACAGCCTTAGATGATTCTAATGTAACTCCTTTTGGTAATTCTATTTGTTCGACTGTTTCTTTAACGAATAATTCATCGAAGAAATAGAATACCTTATCTTTTACTTCATCCCATTTAGCAAAGTCTTTTCTTGGCTTTGGACCTTCTTTATCTATGTTAAACATTTCTTTTGTCATAGTTTCATTTTCTGTAACTAATTTATACATATCTTCATCAAACTGTTTAGCCCAAGCTATATAATTTTCATAAACATCACTAGCTTTCATAACAGCTATACGATCTTTAGCTACGTCATTTAATTTAATTAAGTCAAATAACGCTCCACTTTTACCCATCTTTTCTAAATGAACTTCAAATTCATGATAATCAGCTTTTAGGTTTTCGGCTCTCCATTCTTCAAAAGTAGAGTTGACTATATTAAGTAAATATTCAATTACTGTTATTGTTGGGAATCCAACTTCCTTATAATATGAAACGGCAGCTTCTGGATCTTTTCTTTTTGAAAGCTTTCTTTTTGATCCTCCGTCTTGTTTCATTATTGTTGGGATATGAGCATATCTTGGAGCTTCAAAACCTAAAACTTCAAATAATTGAACGTGTATAGGAAGTGAAGATAACCATTCTTCTCCTCTTATTACATCAGTAGTTCTCATTAAGAAATCATCTATTGCATGTGCAAAGTGATATGTTGGAAGTCCATCACCCTTAATAAGTACTATATCTTGATTATTTTCTGGAAATGATATATCACCCTTTATTAAATCATGGAATTCAACTCTCTTTTCTGGAGTTCCTGGTGATTTTAATCTTATTATATATTGCTCTCCATTTTCAATTCTTTTTATAGCTTCTTCTTCAGTTATATTTCTAAACTTAGCATATTCTCCATAGTAACCTGGAGTTATTTTGTTAGCTATTTGTCTTTCACGGAGTTCGGCTAATTCTTCTGGAGTGCAGAAGCATGGATAAGCTAAACCTTTTTTTAGTAAATCTTTTGCAAAAGTATTATATATATCAGCTCTTTGACTTTGTCTATATGGGGCATATTCACCTTTAGACGTTTCTTGACCTGTCATACCTTCATTAAAATCCATACCAAAGTTATGCATAGTTGCTATAGTATCATCTATTGCACCTTCAACTTCTCTTTTTTGGTCAGTATCTTCTATTCTTAAATAAAAAACACCTTCACTTTGACTTGCTAATCTTTCATTTATTAATGCAGCAAATATTCCACCTATATGTTGGAATCCAGTTGGACTTGGTGCATATCTTGTAACCCTTGCACCTTCTTTAAGATTTCTCTTTGGATATTTTTCAATATAATATTCAGTAGTATGCTCAACATTATTAAATATCATCTCTGCTATTTTTCCAAAATTCATTATTTATTTCTCTCCTTACTCTATCTTTTTTACAAGGTATTATAAGCCCCTTGTAGGGCAAGTTATATAAAACAATGTGCCTAAAATAAAACTATTTCATGATTATAATTAAAATATTCATAAAAGGATATTTTTTGCTAATAAAATTATAGTTCTTGTAATATTACTTTTAAATTTTCTTTTACAACATCGAAACTCTTTTTATTATCAATATTTTTGCAAGTCCATCCAAATTCATCATCTATATACCTTGGAAATACATGCATATGATAATGCCCAAAATCAGTAAATAGCCCTCCATTTTGCATAATTGTATATCCATCAGGATTAAATGCTTTTTTTATGACCTTGGTAAGTTTTGCAGATAACTTTGTAATTCTTAATAAAGTTTCATCATCTAAATCATCAATATCATGGTAATGTTCTTTAGGTACTATCAATACATGCCCTTCATTTATAGGGTCTATATCTAAAAAACAACACACAAGTTTATCTTCATAAATAATATTTGAAGGTTCTTCCTTGTTTACTATTTTACAAAACACGCAATCTTTATTTTTCATCATCATTCCCTCCAATATATGTTTTACGCAATAATTTACAATTGCGTACTTTAATTTTTTTATATTTAATATAAATATAAAAAAACCTTTCGTCCTAAAAAACATTAGGACGAAAGGCTAACTTCCGCGTTACCACCTAAATTGATTAGTAAAGTATACCTCCACTTAATCCACTTAATTATCTTTAAGGGAATAACCCCATAAATATACTACATCTCACGACTTTCTATTCATTGCTCCAAAGCTTCTTTCAATAGTTTTAAATTCTAGGATTACACTATCCCTAGATCTCTTAAATTTAAAATACTATCTACTCCTCTTTATCATCGCATTTTATTCAATTGGTAATTATTATTTACTAAATACAAATTTATTATACATTTTGAAAATAATAATGTAAAGATAATTTATTTTTATATGTAAGACAAAGGAATCAAGTTGTAGAAGTTATTTCGTGATGCATATACAGATATTAGGCATGGTAATGCATAATATCTAAATTGTGAATATTTCAAAGCTGATTTAAAGGTATATTCAAAATTTACTATACTTATACGTATATCCAAACAGAGAAATTGGATACATATTTGTGGAGTAGGCATTGAAAATAAGCTGTTGAAGCCACTTAATGGGAGGTTGTTCCATTATAGTTTGTCCCAATTTTATATTTGGAGCAAACTGTAATGGGTGCAACCTCCCATTTAGTGGCTTCCAGCGAAATTTTCGTAGTCCTACGGAATAAATATGTATCTAATTTCGGTGCGTATACGCCTAAGTGTCGGTTATTTTTTTGTTATCTTTGAGCCATCAGAGGATAGTATTACAGTTCCATCTTTATCCGTTCTATATATAGTTACTTTATTATCATTTAAACGCTTAATAGTGCCATCATTTGGATGATTATAGGTATTATCTTGGCCTACAGAAATTACTCCTAGTGATGGATTTACTTTCTTTAGGAAATCGTTAGTAGTAGAAGTTGATGAGCCGTGATGACCAACCTTAAGGACATCAGCACTAATATCTTCATTGGTAGCCAAAATTTCTTTTTCAACATCTTTTTGAGCATCTCCAGTAAATAAAAATGAAGTTTTTCCATATTCAATTTTTATAACTGGGGAATAATTATTCAAATCCTCGTAATAATCTTTATTAGGAGAGAACACTGTAACTTTAGTATTTTCACCTAAATCAATAGAATCTGTACCTTTCTTTATTACATTTATTTTCAAATTCTTAGATTTTAATGATTCAACCATTTTTTCAAAGGCCTTTGTTGTAGATTGAACCTTTGGTGAGTAAAAAGCTAAAACATTATAATCATTTATTACATTATCCATGTTACCAATATGGTCTTCATGGGGATGAGTTGCAATGACATAATCTAATGTTTCTAAGTTTAAAGCAGATAAGTAATTTAAAAGCTTCTTTTTATCAGAATTAGGTCCTGCATCTATTAAGAGATTCTTATTATTTACCTGAATGAGAATAGAGTCTCCTTGACCTACATCTATATAATGTACAAGCATTTTATTGGAATCAATTTGGGTATTTTTATTAGAATTGGGTGCAAAAAGATTGCAACCTATTGTTAACGATGAAATTAGTATAGCTAGCAAAACTAGAAACAAATATTTTTTTCTAAGATAATTTTTAATCATAAAGTCAAATGTTACTCCTTTTTATATCTTTTTATATACTATTGTATCATTAGAAATGATAATTTTATATAAAGTAATTCAATACATAATTCTTACAGAATACCTGAAACGCATAAATTGTACACTTAGAATATTATAATAA
The DNA here is from genome assembly GCF_019977655.1 of Clostridium gelidum. NCBI lineage: Bacteria > Bacillati > Bacillota > Clostridia > Eubacteriales > Clostridiaceae > Clostridium > Clostridium gelidum. Next base: position 4,759,702 of record NZ_AP024849.1, on the reverse strand, counting down.
TTATAATAAGTACGAACAAGATGATGAAAAATGAGAATAATATTCATAAAATTCAATGTTATTGATTATATTAGTATAATAAGGAGTAAAATGGATATATTCATTTTTATATGGAAATAAAATTTCGATTTTAATGTAATATTTATTTATGATTATGTAGTAAATATGCAATAAATGCAAAAAAGTAAGGTTGAATATTGCAAAAAGTATGATATAATGATTTTAATGTGAGCAAATTTAAAGGAAAATGAAATATTATAGCTTGTAAGAATTCATATGGGGGGCGGAAAAATGAAAAAAGAATTTTCCATGAGTAATGACAAAGTGATGATAAATTTTACAGCAAAGTACTGTAATAGTTTTGAGTGTATATTAGAAAGTGATGGATTTAGACGAATTTTAGAGGTTTATTTAAAAAGAGCTAAAAAGAGAAAATCACTATCGTATAGATACTTAAATGAAACATTAGAAACCGATAGTCTTCTGGATATTAGAAGAGATTTAACAGTGATCATAAAATATTTAACAGTTATGAGTGTGGAAGAAGTTGTAGAAATTAGTGTAGCATATTCAAAATTATTAGACGATAGAGATGAATTTATAGCATTTATAGAAGACTTATATTTATTTTGGAGAAAACTTGAAAGATATACTATAGTTCATAGATATAAAGTTCAAGATGGACTTGCTGCTGTTAGTTTTACAGAAGCAAATGCTAATTTCTCTACATTAATTTTAAAGTTATATAGAAAAATTGAACAACATGTTACAGGATATCAACCCAAAGTTTATAGACAAATACCTGCAGGTGGAAATGCTTGCATTATGATTCATGGAATGGAATGGGTAAGACCAAATGGTTATGAAATATTGGATGAAGTTCCATTTATAGATCATATTCTTCTAGAAACACCATTCATTACTTATCCTAAAAAAAATACAAGAGATGGTATGTTTGCAGAAGTAAAATATAATCCATTAAAATATGCTCAAATAAATAAGGAACATTGGTTTTGCTATCCAGCTAAAATAGGAGGATTAATTGCTTTTATTTATTTTCATAGAGATTTTATGGAACATGGAGTAAGTTTATGTAATTTATTTGAAATGGCAAGAAGTGAGGAGACAAGAGGTAGAAAGCCAGACATTATTTATGTCTTTGGAGCTAAGGATGATGGTGAAGAACTAAAAACAGTATTTTATGATGATATTCAAAATGATATAATGCTTGGATATGTAAGTCATTCTGAAAAAATTGATTATTTTGGTTATATAAAGAAGATGACGCTAACACTTTATAATTTAATTATGATAAAAAGAGACTTTCTACCAATACATGGATCAATGGTAAATATTATTCTTAAAAGTGGTGATGAAGCTAATGTCGTTATTATGGGGGATAGTGGGGCAGGTAAATCTGAAAGCTTAGAGGCCTTTAGAAGTTTAAGTGAAGACTATATTTCAGATATGACAATTATCTTTGATGATATGGGTACATTTAAATTAGAAGAGGGGATAATTAAAGGATATGGAACTGAAATTGGTGCTTTCGTTAGGTTAGATGATTTAGATCAAGGATATGCATTTAAAGAAATGGATAGAAGTATATTCATGAATCCGGATAAGATTAATGCAAGATTGGTTGTGCCAGTAGCATCATACAAAGAAATATCTAAAGGGCATAGAGTAGATTTCTTCTTTTATGCTAATAACTATGAAGGTGTTGAAAGTGGAGGGAAATATTTAAATTACTTTAAGAATCCAGAGGAGGCAATAAAAGTATTTAAATCAGGTGCTAGAATGGCTAAAGGAACTACTACTGAAACTGGACTCGTGGAATCGTTTTTTGCAAATCCTTTTGGACCAGCTCAAAAACAAGATGAAACTAATGCTCTTATTGAGAAATACTTTAAAACTATGTTCGAAAAAGGACAAGTTAAAGTTGGACAAATTAGAACTTGTTTAGGAGTAAAAGGTCAGGAAAAAGATGGTCCGAGGAATGCAGCAATAGAATTGTTTGATGAAATAAAGAAAATGAAATAAGGCATATTAAAAAAGGATTAAGGTGATTTAGTTTACCTCAATCCTTTTTTAACTTGTCTTTTAAAGATTTAAATATATTATTCAATTGGTTATATGAACGATATGAAAAATTGTATCTTGAGTTTTTATTATTAAAATTAAATTTGAATTTACCAAGAAGAGATTCAAAAGTTCTAATTTTATCTATAGCTTTTTCTCTTGTAGAAGATAATAATATACCAGGTTTTTCAAACAAAAAATTAACTGGTACAAACTGAAATGCATAGAACATTTTATCAAATTGCATTAAAGAAGCTAAAGTAAAACAAAAATCAAAAATAAAATAAATAACAATGACAGAGAGGACTATATCGCCTAATATTGATGGAATATTCGTAACTATATCATTAAGAATAGGATGTATGATTCTTATTATAACAACTTCACCAACACCCCACATTAAAGAATAAAGTAAACAAACGCGTCCGTGTATATTAAATGGATCATCAGTATAATCCCACCATTTAGTTTTAAAAGCTTTTTCTAATATAAATCCTGTAAAATACTCTAAAATTGAAGTTAATAAAACTGCTAAGAAAAATAGTATAAATATATTATTCTTATAGTTATCTAAAAATACTACAAGAGATACAGCTCCACAACCATATATTGGGCAAAAAGGACCATATAAAAATCCTCGATTAACAAACTTATGTTCATTTTTAAAATAATATAAAACTTCAATGCACCAACCACCAAAGGAATAAAATGTAAAGAAATATATTAAATTATAAAAATTAAAATTCACTATTGTATGCAAAAATATAACTACCTCCTAATAAAAAATTGAGTATTTAGAATTTATTATATTATATATCAAAATACAATATAATAATATTAATTTTACATTAAAAATTTCTTAGCACATACTTAAGAAAGATATGAATACATATAATATGTACTCATACATGTATTTTTATTCTATACTTAATATTTTTTTATAAGGAAATGTTTCTATCTATAGGTTGAGATAAAGAAACAAATGTGTCAGTTCGTTCTATTCCATCAATATTATTTATCTTATTAAGTAATACATCTTGTAAATCTGAAATATTAGTACAAACTATTTTTGCAAACATAGAATAGTTACCTGTAGTTAAATGTAACTCCACAACTTCGTTTATAGTGGACATTTCATCAAATACAGCATTAAAAGAAGATGTTTTACCAACATATATTCCAACAAAACAACATACGTCATATCCTAATTTTGGAAGATTTAAAATTATTCGAGAACCTTTTATTATTCCCATATCCTCCATTTTTTTCATTCTTACGTGAATAGTACCACCACTTACATGACATATTCTTGCGATTTCTAAATAGGGAGTTCTACAATCTTTCACTAATAGGTCTAATATTTGTAAGTCTAATTCATCTAAATGATTATTTGAAACTAAAGCCATTAATATCACCTCACATTATTTATATACATACTTTTTTTAATTTTATCAAATTTATAGGAAGAATTAAAGGAAAAAATATAAAATTGTAAAAATAAATTTTATAATATTGATATTTTAATAAAAATTGTTATGTTATACTGATAATAGAAATTAATAAATCTTAAAATAAACTACAAGGAATACTTGATAATAGTTTATATATAAATTATTATATAACTATATGAAATTATAACAATTAGACAGCAGACGAGGTGCCCCTTGAGGGTATAAACTTTTTTAGGAGGATGTGTGACAGATGAATTTATTAATAACAATTATTTCATTCGTATTATTATTTGGAGTTATAGTGGTAGCTTATGTAGTAGCTAAAAAATATATATTTGTTAAAGTGCGAATAACTAAATGGATTCCCTTATCAATATCTATAATATTATTTGCAGCTCAAATATTTGCAGATAAAATATTTCCATATGAAATAACTAAATATATTTCATATGGACTATCAATATTTGCAGTATTATTTTTCTTATGGTTCATGGACATTATGCAAACCGGTGGACCTAAAAAGAAAGAAAAACAAATAGTAATTAAACCAAAAGCCAAGCCAAATAGAGTGAAAAAAAGATAAGTAAAAATATACTTATGTGTATAACTCGCCGAACTTGAATACATGTTTGTTCCAGCGGACTAAGAAAATTTCGCTGGAAGCCACTAAATGGCAGGTTGCATCCATTTCAGTTTGCTCCCAATATAAAATTGGGACAAACTAAAAATGGAACAACCCACCATTAAGTGGCTTCAACAGCTTATTTTCTAATGCCGCTTTCACAAACATGTATCCAAGTTCTCGGTTTAGACATATACATAGCATAGTAAATGTTAAATATAATACCTAGTATAAGTGCAACTCCTAAGTAGAAATTATACTAGGAAAATATACTCAACTAGAAATAAGGAGCATGTTTTGTGAAGTGTTTCATTAGGAATCTTAGAAGCACCCAGCAAAATTCCTTAGAAACGGTCACAAAAGCATGCTCATTATTTCGGCGGATCATCCACATAAGTACAAGTTTCCTTTAATCTATAAAGATAGGGGAGCTTATGGCAATTTTATGATTATCTAAGGTTATTTTTATTATATACCACAATTCATTTTTTATAGATTCATGATTATATAGATATTTTACTTTATTTAAGTTCAAATTAGTTATTTTTTTTACTACTATCCCACCAGTAGAAATAATATCAATTTCTACTATTTTATGAACCGGATCATGAGCAAAGATTGAAAATTGTAAGTCTTCATTTTCTGATGGAATTACATCACCCATGAAATTATCATTTATTGTAAAATACATAATTAAAGTTCTAGATTCAGTTGAATATGTGTGGCGATTTCTGAAAGCATCAACTAATGAAGTGCTTGTGAGTTCATCAGCAATTACACATGTTAAGTTTTCATCGTCACCGAAATTTAATTTGTGATTGTCTTGACCGTTTATAGCACCTAATTTCCAACCATTATTAAGTAAGTAATAATAATATTTTTCATATCTTAAATATTTGTTAGGAGAAGAACCATTTCCAACTTCTATAGAAGTGATTAATTTATTTAAAATAGGGTTATATTCTAAATATTCTATTGTCTTATGTGGATGGTTAATTGAAACGCATGCAGTAGGGTTGTTAAGCATCCAAAGAACTAATAATTGAAGATTAGTTACTGTGCCTGTGAAGAACTTATTAGAATTTATTACATTAATATCTCCAAATGGATTAGTTTTACTTTCAAAGCCTATTAAGGCTAAAAAATTTTCATGTTTTTTATTATAGCGTGAAGCTAAATGTCTAGCTGTATCCCACTTACTTAATTCAGTTCCTTTTATTTGTACAGTCTTAGTTAGATAATTATTATGATCTGTTAAAATTAGAAAATCTAGACCAGCATGCCTTGCATAATCAAAAGCTTCAATGGGAGTACCACGTCCTGTTGAAAATTCACAGTGAGCATGAGGGATGCCGTAATAGAAATTCAAATCATCTATAATAAAGTTGGTTTTAGTTGATTTTTTTTTACCCAATATTATACCTCTAAAAATTATTTATAATATATATTATTATAAAGATGGGCAAAATAATGACAATAACTCAATGTAATGTTAAAATAACTTTAGGATTTAAATGGGGTGAGCAATTATGATAAAAAATTTTATAGATAAGAAACCTACTTTTGAAGAAGAAGTTTATATTGCAGAAACTGCAGTAATTATTGGAGATGTCACATTAAAAAGAAATACAAACATTTGGTTTGGTGCTGTTCTTAGAGGAGACGTAGAAAGCATAGTTATAGGAGAAAATACTAATATTCAAGAAAATTCTATAGTACATGTAGACGAAAATAATAAAGTAGAAGTTGGGAATGGATGTACAATTGGACATGGAGTAATAGTCCATGGATGCAAGATTGGAGATAATACTTTAATTGGTATGGGTGCTATAATATTAAATGGAGCTCAAATAGGCAATAATACTATTGTAGGAGCAGGTAGTTTAATAACCCAGAATAAAAAATTTGATGATGGAGTTCTAATTATTGGAAACCCTGCTAAGGTAGTGAGAAGATTAACAGATGGAGAAATTGAGAATAATAAAAAATCTTGTTTAAATTATATAGAACTAAGCAAAAGAATTAGAGTGTAGAAAAAAGAATAAGATAGGATCTTAAATAGTTAATGGAGGAAATAACAAAATGATGATAGTTGGAGAATACAATCAATTAAAAGTGAGCAAAAAGGTAGAATTTGGATATTACCTTGAGGATGATTTTGGTGACGAAGTTTTACTTCCAAATAGTGCAACAAAGGGACATGAAATTAAAGTGGGAGATAGATTAGAGGTGTTTATTTACAGAGACTCTAAAGATAGACTAATTTCAACTTTAAAAAAGCCACTTTTAACAGTAGGTAAAATTGGTTATTTGGAAGTTGTGACTCAAAATAATATTGGAGCATTTGTAAATATTGGACTTGAAAGAGACTTGTTTATTCCACTTAGAGAGCAAAGTTTTAATATTAAAGAAGGCAAAAAATATTTATTTGGTATGTATGTAGATAAAACTGATAGATTAGCTGGTACAACAAGAATAGATTCATACATGGAGATAGCAGAAGAAGGCACGTATAAGTCTTCAGATGAGATTAGTGCAATAGTTTATGATACATGTGAAAATGGTACGTTAAATGTAATGGTTGATGGGAAATATAGAGGATTAATATTAGCAAATGAGCATTTTGAATATATACACCCAGGTGAAGAAATACAAGCAAGAGTTAAGATAATTTATGAAGATGGTACTCTTGGAATAACAACAAGAAAAAAAAGATTAGATGAAAGAGAAATATTAACAGATAAAATACTTAAGTATTTAAAAGAAAATGGAGGATTTATGCCATTCAATGATAAATCTTCTTCAGAAGATATAAAAAAAGAATTTAATACAAGTAAAAATTACTTTAAAATGACTCTTGGTGGATTAATGAAGCAAAAAATAATAACACAAGATAAAGAAGGAACCAGAATTCTTTAAAATTATATAAGGCATGTTAAAAAATAGAAAGTCACTATGTGTAAATAAAGAAGGTATTTGAAAGTAGATATACTATATTTCAAATACCTTCTATTATTTTTTAGATTACATGTGTGATAAAAAATATTATTGAACATCTTTTGAGATTCTTGTTCTGAATAATAAATTTTTGAGCTTTTTCCAATTGAATGGTACTAATGGATAGAAGTACTTATCTCCTGCTACTGTTTTAGTAGTTCCCATGATTATAAGTAAAAGTATAATACCGCCTATAAATCCCCAAAATCCAAATATTGCACAAAGTACTAATAATGTCATTCTTGAAAATTTAATTGCAAAAGTCATTTCTAAACTAGGTTGAGTGAAATCTCCAAGAGTTACTATAGCCATATATAATATAGACTGAGTTGTAAACCAACCTGTCTTTATTGCATATTCACCAAGAATTAAACCTCCAATTAAAGAAAGTGAACTTCCAAGTGGACTGGGAGTATTTAAACCTGCTAATTTTAACACATCTACAGCAAATTCTAAAATTATGAATTGAATTGCCATAGGAATAGCAAAGTAGTCTTGTGGTTTTAAAAAATCAAAAAACGGTGGCAAAAAAACATTACCGTTTACAAAAAGTAAATAAAGAGGCGTAATTAGAATAGTTGATAATAATGTTAAATTTCTAATAATCCTTAAATAATTTCCTGTAAATACTGGGAAATAATAATCATTAACATCTTGTAAAAAATCGAAAAGTCCAGTTGGAAGAATCATAACATTTGGAGAATTATCTACAATTACTATTATTTTTCCTTCAACTATATGTGCAGCAGCTACATCAGGTCTTTCCGTATATCTTACCTTGGGAAATGGATTAAGCCAATTTTTTTTGCACATAATATCAACTAAACTTTGATCGCCAAGAGTTAAGGCTTTTATATCTAATTCTGACAAACTATTAACTATTAAATCATGGACTTTAGGATCTGAAACTCCATCAATGTACGCAAGACACACATCTGTTTTTGAAATATCACCAACTGAATGCATTTCAAAAACTAATCTAGGATCACGTATTCTTCTTCTTATAAAGGCAGAATTAAAAACTAATTTTTCTATAAAGGCATCTCTTCCACCTCTTAAAGTTTTTTCTTTTTCGGGTTTTGATGAATCTGTTCCTGGATAAGTACGCAAATCAAGAACTATAAATGAATCATAACCACCAACAAACATTATTGTTTGACCAGTTAATAATGCATGTATAATTTTTTCTAAATCACTTTGTCTTTCAATAGATACATGAGGAATTTCATGATTCATAAAATCATCAATAGTTATATATGAATTCATAGTTTCAGGAGATATTTTAAAAAATGATCTTAATATATCTTCCATGATGTTGTCTTTAATAAAACCATTCAGGAAATATAGGACAGCATCATGTCCGCCTACTACAAATGTTCTTTCAACAATATCGAAACTTTTGTCTATTGCTAAATGTGAATGAATTAGCTCAATATTTTGTTTGCAATCATATGTGACATTCAAATTATCTAACCTTCTCTCTCTAATGAAATAGTATAAATATAGTATGTGATATATGAAAAATTGTATTCATAAATTATTTTCTTTAAATAATATATACACCTAGCTCTTAAGTTACTTAAATTTCCACGTATAACTATAGAAATAAGAGTTTCGCACTTTTTTTTGGTGTAAAAGATTTTAGTGTGCTGTCGCACTTTTTATAGAGGTGAAAAGATCTTGGTTGTGCTGTCGCACTTTTTTTATAAGTGTAAAAGATCTTGGTTGTGCTGTCGCACTTTTTTTAGATGTGCATATTTTAATAATGTAAGGCATATTAAACAAGATTTTAATAAGGTGTGGAGTTGTGATTTTTGAATATGCTTAACTAAATACAATTAGAGGGTGAAATGAATGTGTGGTATTGCAGGACTCGTAAATTTCAAAAAAGATATAATACAAGATAAAGAGATATTAGAAAAGATGATAAAAACATTGGAGAGAAGAGGTCCAGATTCTAAGGGGTATTATATTTCTCAAAATGTCTTGTTAGGTCATAGAAGATTGATTGTAGTAGACCCTAAGGGTGGAATGCAACCAATGACCAAAATATTTCAAGGTAAAAAGTATACATTAGTTTATAATGGAGAACTTTATAATACAGAAGATTTAAGGAAAGAATTAAAAACTAAAGGATTTACTTTTGATTCTTATTCTGATACGGAAGTATTGCTTACATCGTACATTTGCTTTGGCAAAGAATGTATTAATAAATTAATAGGTATTTTTGCTTTTGGGATTTTTGATGAAGATAAAAAAGAAGTATTTTTAGCTAGAGATCAAATGGGAGTTAAACCATTATTTTATACTGTGAATAATAATACTCTTGTCTTTGGATCAGAAATAAAAACTATTTTAGCAGATCCAAGAATTAAGAGAGAAATTGATAGAGATGGGTTGACTGAAATTTTTGGACTTGGACCTGCTACAGTGCCAGGAAGTGCAATATTTAAAAATATAAAAGAAGTTGCACCAGCAAATTGTCTTTTGATTTCAAGTGATAATAATATTAAAACGTGGGAATATTGGAAATTGGAAGCAAAGGAATTCCATGAAACTCCAGAAGAAGCAATAGTTCATACAAGAGAATTGCTAACAGATGCAATAAAAAGACAATTAGTTGGAGATGTACCAGTTTGTACATTTTTATCAGGTGGATTAGATTCATCCATTATTTCCATGATAGCAGCAGAGGAATTTAGAAAACAAGGAAAGACCCTTACTACTTATTCTATAAATTATGAAGACAATGAAAAGTATTTTAAATCATCATTATTCCAACCTACCTCAGATGAATATTGGTCAGAGGAAATGTCTAAATTCATTGGTAGTAATCATAGAAAAGTGGTTTTGGATCATACAGATTTGGCAGTAGCATTAAAAGACGCTGTAATTTCAAGGGATTTACCAGGTATGGCAGATATTGATTCATCTATGCTTTTATTCTGCAAAGAAATTCGTAAGGACTTTGTAGTTGGTCTTACTGGAGAATGTGCTGATGAAATCTTTGGAGGATATCCTTGGTTTACAAGAGATGAAATGTTCTATTTAGATACCTTTCCGTGGTCAAGATTTGTTAGTAATAGAAAAGCTATAGTGAATTCGAGTTTAAAGAATATGCCGCTAGAAGATTTAGTTAGAACACAATATGAAAAATCTTTAAGTAAAGTGCCTCATCTTGATGGTGAGAGCAGACGAGATCATAGAATGAGAGAAGTATCTTATCTTAATTTAAAATGGTTCATGGTACAACTTCTTACAAGAAAAGATAGGGTTAGTATGTATAATGGTTTAGAGGCAAGAGTTCCATTTGCAGATATTAGATTAGTAGATTATGCGTTCAATTTACCAGCAGAGATAAAGTTATATAAAGGCAGAGAAAAAGGCCTACTCAGAGCAGCCTTTGAAGGAATATTACCAAAGGATATTATATACAGAAAGAAGAGCCCATATCCAAAGACACATAACCCAATATATACAGATATAGTATGTAACATGATGAGAAAAATATTAGATGATAAATCATCACCAATTCATGAAGTCATTGATGATAAAGCAATCAGAGAAATTCTAAGAACTAAAGGAGAATCCTATAAAGTACCATGGTATGGACAGCTAATGACAGGGCCACAATTAATTGCTTATTTGATACAAGTAAATATTTGGCTTAAAGAATATAATATTAATATACTAACTTAATTTTCAATGCATAATTATGGTTAAAAACTCACTAGAAAGTTCGAGTGTCCAAATACAAGATTTGAACTCTCACTTTTAGAGCATCACTTTTCCAGTGGAGTTTTTAACTAAATACAGATACCTAAGATGAAAATTTTGATTAGGTTTATATCCAAACAGAGAAATTGGATACATGTTTGTGGAATAGGCATTGAAAATAAGCTGCTGAAACTTCTTAAGGGCAGGTTGTTCCATTTTTGCTTGTCCTGAGCTTGCCTCAGGAGCATGCAGAAATGGGTGCAACCTGCCATTTAGAAGTTTCCAGCGAAATTTTCTTAGTCCTATGGAACAAATATGTATTCAATTTCGGCGGATTATTTACATAAGTGCATTAAAAAAAGTTCTGCGATTAGCAGAACTTTTCTCTTAGTTATATTTAAATTTTACAGCTATTTCTTTGATTTCACCTTTAGAATTTTTTCTGATTGAGAATTGTTTAATGTCTTTAAAATTATTTTCCAATTGATAACTTAATTCTGTAATAGTAGCTTTAGCTTTTTTAGTTAAGCCACCATCTTCAACAATTTCAAATCTTGTTTTTCTGCAAGTTGTTTCTTCATTTTGGTCATCAAGAATTACATAATATTCAGAAGCTTCCTCTAGAACTATGTAGTCTCTACTTAATGTTAAAGTTGAACAAAGATTATTATCTATACATCTTATTATCATAATTATTACCTCCTAAAATCCCTTTTATAACTTAAATTTTAGTATAAATATTTCTTTTTTTCAAGTGTATTTGAAAATATAAAAAAACTTTGTTAATATACATAAAAAACTATAATTTAAATAGTAAAATATTATAATGATAATATAGTAAAATTGCTCCATTAAAATAAATTAATATACACAAATATATTTACAGATTTTGCGAAATTATATACGTGTGAAAAAATGAAATATATGTTTTAATCACATTCAAAAAATATAAGTGGAGAAGACGACATAACTTTGATATAATTAATTATGGATAGTTATATTTTTAAGGAATTATACATCTACATATGAGGAATTACTAAGGTATTTGATTTTAATTAAGTAGAATATAGACGTAATAAACAATTAATGATTGATAATTATTTTAATGCACAATCTTATAGTTCATGCCTTTAGTGTAGTGTGGCACAAGTTGCAATGTACAATTATTTTTAAACATTCTTTGGAGCTTTAAAAATATATATTTGGAATTTTAAAGGTATTTAAGTTTAAATTGTATATTGATATAAGAAAGGATTGAGTATATATGGAAATAGGAAGAGTAAGAAGAGGAAGTGCAACATCTGAAAGAAAAGTTGTTTCTGAAAAGAAGGATTTTTCTCAAAGTTTTAGTCAAGAAAGACATAAAAAATCAGAAGAACAACTTAACAAGATGATAGATGATATAAAAAAAAGAGGTAGTAAGCTTATAACTACAAAGACTTATGTTGATGTAATTATGTACAAGAAGATGATAAAAGAGTATTTGGAGTCAATACTAAAATATATGTATGAAACAAAAAAGGATATAAGTTTTTGGCAAACTCAATATTTCATAACTGTTGATACTGTTGATAATAAGCTTGAAGAATTAACAAAAGGATTACTTTCAGATGAAAAAGACAATATAAATATTGCATCAACAATAGATGAAATACAAGGAATGATTGTGGACATATATAGGTAGTAGAGAAGGAGACTTAAAAATGAAAAAGAAATTATCGTTATTGTTAGTTATAATATTATCAATGTTAACATTGATAGGATGTGGAAATAGCAATACAACGAAAAGTGAATCTGCAAAAAATGCCACTGAAATTAAAGAAATTAAGTTTGTAGCGCCAGATGGACTGCCATCAATAGCAGTGGCTAAGCTTATAAAGGAAAAACCAGAAGTTAAAGCTGGATATAATATTAATTATACAATTGAGAAAAACTCTGAAAGTTTAGGTACAAGTGTTATGAAGAGTGAACCAGATATAGCAATAGTACCTTCTAATTTAGCGGCGACTGTATACAATAAGAATAAAGAATATAAAATAGCAGGGACTGTTGGATTTGGATCGTTTTACATAGGTTCAACTAATGAAAATCAAACTTTTGAGGATTTAAAAGGAAAAGAAGTTTATAACATAGGTAAGGGATTAACACCTGACATAATTGCGAGAACAATACTTAAAGATAAAGGTATTGATGTTGATAAAGATATTAATTTTAGTTATGTTGATGGAGTGAATGAGCTTGCACCAATAATTTTATCAGGAAAGACACAATATGCAGTAATACCAGAACCTGCTTTGTCTACAGTTCAAAGCAAAAATGAAAAGTTTAAAGTCATATTAGATTTAAATGAAGAGTGGAAAAAGATAAATAATTCAGAATATGGATATCCACAATCAACAATCATAGTTAAAAAAGATTTATATGAAAATAATAAGGAATTTGTAAAAGAATTTTTAAATCAAGTTAAGGCAGGAATTGAATGGGCATATAGTGATAAGGAAACTCTGGGTACGTATTGCGAAGAAATAGGGATTTCTGCTAAAAAGCCAATAATAATAAAAGCTATTGATAAATCTAATATTAAGTATGTAGATATCAAGGATTCTTATAAAGAATATAAAACTTATTTTGAAAAATTAAATAAATTTGATCCAAAGACAATAGGAGGAAGTGTACCTGATGATGAAATATTCATGGAAAAGTAAATTATATACTTTGATATCATGTTTATTTTTCATAGGACTATGGCAGTTGATTGCAGTAATAACAAATAACGATATATATATTCCAAGAATACAGCAAGTTATTGAAGCTATTAAGATTATCTTTATGGAACAAGATTTCTTGAAAGTTATTTTAAGTAGTTTTTATAGGACTATTCTTAGTTATATATTAGCTTTAGCTTTTTCTATGATTTTAGGGGTACTCGGAGCGGTGTATCCCTTTTTTCAGTATTTAATCCAACCTATAAATTCATTTGCTAAAACAATCCCAACTATGGTTCTTGTTGTTCTTTTATTAGTATGGTTTGACAAAGATATAACGCCTTTTGCAGTTGGATTTGCTATAATTTTTCCAATACTTTATGAAGGTGTAAGAAATGGTCTTATGCAAATAGATAAAAGAATAATTGATATGACAAAAATATATGAAGTTAGCATAAAAGATAAAATTAAAAAAATTTATTTACCAGTTATGAAATTTTATTTTATGAGTATTTTTGTATCAACATTATCACTAACTTTTAAGGTGGTAATTACAGGTGAGGTATACGGTCAGCCAAAGTTTGGAATAGGATCTCAAATACAATTGGAAAAAGTAAATTTTAATGTATCAGGAATTTTTGCATGGATTGTAATTATTGTTTTTATATCACTATTTTTAGAAATAATAAATAAGTTATTGAAGAAAAGAATATATAGGTGGACTAAATGAACATAAGTATTAAAAATTTAAATAAATCCTATGAAAATGAAGAGATTTTTAATGATTTTAATATGGATTTTTACGATGAAAAGGTAAATTGCATAATAGGAAGGTCAGGGTGTGGGAAAAGCACACTTTTAAATATCATAGCAGGATTAACAGACATACAAAGTGGAGGAATACATGGAGTTTCTTTAAGTGATATAAGCTATATATTTCAAGAGGATAGATTAATAGAATGGCTTACAGTTAAAGAAAATTTAGAACTTACATTAAAAAAATATTATGATAAATTTGTCATAGATGAAAAAATTAATGAGCTTTTAGAATTAGTGGGTATTTATGATATAAAGAATAAGTATCCTAATGCTTTAAGTGGTGGAATGAAACAAAGAGTAAATATAGCAAGGGCATTTGGAAAGCCATCAAAAGTGATTTTGATGGACGAACCTTTTAAATCTTTAGATTATAAATTAAAATATACTATAATAGATGAATTTAAGACTTTATTAAATAAAGAAAAAAGAATGGTTATACTAGTTACCCATGACTTAGATGAGGCAATATATTTCCAAGGAAATATAACAGTATTTAGTAATAAGCCAGTCCAAATAAAAGGCATTTTTAATAAAGATTTAGATAAAAGCAAGGATGAAATTTTAAAAATAATATACACAGATTAAGAAAGTGCGAAGCACAATTAAGAACAATTCACAGATGAAGAAAGTGCGAAGCACAACTAAGATCATTTCACCGATTAAAAAGTGCGAAGCACAAACAAGATAAGTTCATAAATTAAATTATTAATTATATATAAATATTTTGCTTCCAACTAAAATAAACAAGAAACTTGCTAATATAAAACTTGAGAAGCTTAATACTTTTTTATTTGCATTTAGTAAAGTTATACCAAGTAATGTATCACAAAAACCTAAACAAATAAAAATTAATGGAAAGAAATAATTTGGATCAGATTTACTGGCTATTATATTTAAAGAGAATAAAGGCAAGAGTATTGCCAAACTTAAATTAAGTATATAAAAAGTTCTTTTAATCAAATTTATTCACCACCTAACAATTGTAAAAATATGTATCTTAATTTAATTATATACAAGCTATGTAGATTTTATTCCTTATACAAATGAAAAAATGGAATAAAAAAATATGACTTAAAGAAAGTCGAGGAGATATTCAATATGATAAAGAAATTCATTTCATTTTATAAACCATATAAATTATTATTTACTTTAGATTTGGTAGTAGCATTTATAGCATCTTTATGTGATTTGGTATATCCAATGATGACAAGAGATCTTATTAATGAATCAATTCCCAATAAAGATGTTAGAATGATAGTCATGTTTGCTATCACTCTGCTTATAATCTTTATTATAAAAGCAGCATGTGGATACTTTATGCAGTATTGGGGACATGTTGTTGGAGTGAGAATGCAAGGAGATATGAGACGGCATATATTCAAGCATCTTCAAAAGTTGCCTAATAGTTTTTTTGATAATAATAAAACTGGTGATATAATGTCTAGAATTATAAATGATTTAATGGATATTTCAGAACTTGCTCATCATGGGCCAGAGGATTTATTCATATCTATTGTTATGCTTATAGGATCATTTGCAATTCTGTGTACTATAAATGTTCCACTTACATTATTAATTTTCGCATTTATACCTGTTATAGTTTTATTCACATTATATGAGAGAAAGAAAATGAATAAAGCCTTTCTTGATACTAAAGTAGAGACAGGTGCGGTAAATGCTAATCTGCAAAATAGCATTTCAGGTATAAAGATTTCGAAAGCTTTTGTAAGTCATAAGTCTGAAGAGGAAAAATTTGAAAAAGGCAATGTCAAATTTGTTAAAACAAGAGAAAAAGCATATAAAGTTATGGCTGAATATTCTTCAGGTGCTGGATTTGGAATTGATGTATTAAACTATGTGGGATTAATAGGCGGTGGGGCATTTACACTTATTGGGATTGTAAATATTGGAGATTTCATGGCATATATGCTATTTATAAAAATATTTATGACTCCAATAAAGAAGCTTATTGATTTTATGGAACAATTTCAAAATGGAATTACAGGTTTCCAAAGATATCTAGAAATAATGAGTGAAGATAAAGAAAAAGATAAAAAAAATGCAATTGAGATTGAAAATGTTAAAGGGGAAATAGAATTTAAAAATGTTTCCTTTAGCTACGAGGGTAAGGAAGTTTTAAAGGATATTTCTGTCAAACTGAATAAGGGTAAAATGTTAGCACTAGTGGGAGCATCTGGTGGTGGAAAAACAACTTTTTGCAACCTTATTCCAAGATTTTATGAAGTAGATAGAGGAGATATTTTAATCGATAATAGCAGTATTTATGATGTTAAATTAGATTCACTTAGAGAAAATATTGGAGTAGTTCAACAAGAAGTATTCTTATTTACAGGAACTATAAGAGATAATATATTGTATGGAAAAGTTGATGCAACTGAAGAAGAATTATTAAAGGCAGCTAAAATGGCTAATATACATGAATTTATAAATACTTTACCAGAAGGTTATGATACTTATATTGGTGAAAGAGGTGTAAAATTATCTGGAGGACAAAAGCAACGTATTTCTATTGCAAGGGTTTTTCTTAAAAATCCACCAATACTAATATTAGATGAAGCAACATCAGCTTTGGATAATGTAACTGAACGTATAATTCAAAAATCATTAGAAAAATTATGTGCAGAAAGAACAACAATAGTAGTAGCACATAGATTATCTACCATTAAAAATGCAGATGAAATTATTGTTCTTGGTGACGCAGGAATAATAGAAAAAGGAACTCATAAAGAATTAATGGAGAAGCAAGGTGAATATAGTAAACTACATAAATTAGCAACGATATAAAGTTTAAAATAAAAACAGTCCAATTGAAAAGATTAAATGTATATTGAATTTAGATATGTAAAAGAGGTTGCCCGAAAGTCTAACTTAATTAGCTTTTGGACAACCTTTATTTTAATTATTAGATTCATTTCTTAATGCATTAAGCAATTCAACTTTTTTATATATAGTAGAAGTATCTACTTTAACTTCCATGGCTTGACTTAATTTGTTATGCAATTCAGTTTCAACAAGAGTATTGGTATTATTCTTTGAACTAGAATCACTTAAGGTATTATGGTTAAATTTTGATTGAACTAATCTAGCATTTTCTTCACTTTTTAACCTTAACATATTTTCTAATTCATTAGAGAATGGTGCTGAATCATCATTTGATGAATTGTGTGAAATAGTTGAGTGTAAAGTATCATCAAATGAATCAGAAGGTTTTTCCTTTTTACGAGGAGGAACAGTTGGTTTAGTATAAGGTCTTTTGCTTATTCTATTATCAACAGTAGAACCATTTATACTAGCTACAACATAGTGACTGTCAGAGATTATTCTATTATCATACATACTTATCACTCCTTTAAGTAGAGAATCAAAATCTATGATTTTGTATGAATCACTTACTCAGTGAAGGCCTGTGAGTCGAGTTTCCTTCAAAATTATAAATTTATACTTTCAATATTGAATTTAATATCTTATTTATATATTCGTATGTTTTCTACAAAAGTTTATAAAATGTGAAATAAATATTATTTGAATTCCTTATATTTATTTATATGAATAATAAAATTGAATATGATAAGAAAGGATTAAAAATTAAATTCTGGTTAGGTATTTTTGATATATTATTTTATATATCTAGTATAAAAATATGGTAGAATCATTTGTTGTGAAATGATTCTACCATATTTTTTATTTATTCATGTGAATTATTTTACTTCGTATATCCAACCTTCTGGAGCTTCAACATCGCCAAGTTGAATTCCATAAAGAGTATCATATAATTTCTTAATTACTGGACCAACTTCAGTTTCACTATGCAATACATGTCTTGTACCTTTGTAATCAATAGCACCAATTGGAGTTATTACAGCAGCAGTACCACATGCTCCAGCTTCTGCAAATTCATCTAAATTATCAACAAAAACATCTCTTTCATAAACTGGAATTTTCAAATAATGTTCAGCAAGATAAAGTAAAGAATATTTTGTTATACTTGGTAAAATTGAAGATGAGTTAGGTGTTACAAATTCACCTTTTTTAGTTATTCCAATAAAGTTTGCTGCTCCAACTTCATCAATTTTTGTATGAGTAGCAGGATCTAAGTAAATACAATCTGCATATCCGCCTTCAGAAGCCTTTTTATGAGCCAATAGTGAAGCGGCATAATTACCACCGACTTTCTGTTTACCAGTACCATGAGGAGCCGCTCTATCATATTCGTCTTCAACAACAAAATTACATGGCTTTAAACCACCTGAAAAATAAGGGCCTACTGGCATACAGAATACTGTAAATATATATTCATTTGCAGGTTTTACGCCAATGTTATCTCCAACACCCATAAGAACAGGTCTAATATATAAAGTTGCACCAGTGCCATATGGTGGCACATATTTTTCATTAGCTTTTACAACTTGCATAATTGCATCAATAAATTTTTCTTCAGGAATATATGGCATAAGTAATTTATCACAACTTTCATTCATACGAGCAGCATTTCTGTCAGGTCTAAATAATTGGATTTTACCTTCCTTTGTTGTATATGCCTTAAGTCCTTCAAAACAACTTTGACCATAATGAAGAACTGGAGAAGCTTCACTTATATGAAGAGTATTATCTTCAGTAAGTTGTCCACCATCCCATTTTCCATCTTTCCAAACTGAAATATAACGAAGATCTGTTTTAATATAATTAAATCCTAATTTACTCCAGTCTATATCTGCTTTTTTCCCCATTTTATTTTCCTCCATATCTATATAGGCTTTGGCTTAATTAATATTGTTTTATATGCCTTATTGCCATTGTTTATTTAATAACATCTATTGTAGCACTACTTGAAAAAAAATTCCACAATTCATCATAAAAAGTGGAATTTTATTATTAAATCATTAAGTATTTCCAATGAAAAATAAAGGATTAACAATAAACATTAAGTAATTATCACAAAACAATAGTTAATTAATATGATTATAAATCTATTTCCAAGGTTCAGCATCTGATGGCATGCGCCAATCACCTCTAGGGCTTAATGAAATACTTCCGACTTTAGGACCATCAGGAAGAGCACTTCTCTTAAATTGTTGAGTAAAGAATCTAAACATAAACTTATCTAACCATTTTTGTATTTCTTCTTGTGAATAATCATTTTTGAAAGCAACATTAGCTAAGAAAAATATTCTTTCTTTTGTAGAGCCATGTTTTATAAAATGATATAAGAAAAAATCATGAAGTTCATAAGGCCCTACTATATCTTCTGTCTTTTGAGATATCTCACCATTTTTATCTTTAGGTAATAGCTCAGGACTAACAGGTGTATCTAATATATCCATAAGTGTATCACATACAACATCGGTGGATTCATTTTCAGCTACGTATTTTACTAAATATCTAACAAGAGTCTTAGGTATAGATGGATTTACAGAATACATTGACATATGATCGCCATTATAAGTACACCAGCCAAGGGCAAGTTCCGATAAATCACCAGTACCTATTAAAAGTCCTCTTTCTTTATTTGCAAGATCCATTAAAATTTGAGTTCTTTCTCTTGCTTGAACATTTTCATAAGTAACATCATGAATATTTTTATCATGACCAATATCTTCAAAATGTTGAATACAAGCTTTTACTATATTTATTTCTCTAAGGTCTGTACCTAGTTCTCTGCATAAATCAATTGCATTGTTATAAGTTCTATCAGTTGTACCAAAGCCAGGCATAGTAATAGTAACAATATTCTTTTTATCTAAGTTAAGTAATTCAAAGGTTTTAACTATTACAAGTAGTGCTAAGGTTGAATCTAATCCACCTGAAATTCCAATAACTACTTTCTGTGATTTAGTATGTTCCAATCTCTTAGCTAAGCTTGCTGATTGTATATTGAATATTTCTTTGCAACGTATCTCTCTTTCTTTTTCAAAAGAAGGAACAAAAGGATGTTTATCTACAAATCTATCAAAACCTTTAAGAACAGTATCACTAAATTCAAAGTTAATTATAGTAGGCTTTTTATTGATAAATTTATATGAATCTCTAAAACTAAGATTTTTCATTCTTTCAGCTTTGAGTTTAAAAATATCAACTATAGAAGATATTACTTCATTATCTCTTTGAAAGCGGTTATTTTCTTTTAATAATGAACCATTTTCACTTATTAATAAATGACCACTAAATAACACATCAGTGGTAGATTCATGAACTCCAGCAGAAGAATATATGTAACTACACATTGATCTAGCACTTTGATTTGAGATAAGGCTTTTTCTATAATCCATCTTACTTACAAGCTCATTTGATGCTGAAAGATTTCCGATTATGTGTGCACCCATAAGAGAAAGATAAGAACTAGGAGGAATTGTTACCCACAAGTCTTCACAAATTTCAACTCCAAAAGTTGCAATGCTAGATGAAAAAATTAAATTAGTACCAAAGGGTACATCTTTTTGAAAAGGTAAGGTTACTTTTTCATTTTCTATAGAGATTCCTTCACTAAACCATCTTTTTTCGTAAAATTCACTATAGTTTGGAATATATGATTTTGGAACTATTCCAAGTACTCTTCCCTTAAATAAAAGATAAGCACAATTATATAAAACACTACCAGAAAGAAGCGGTGCACCAACTGCAATTAAAATATCAGAATCGCAAGTTGCATCTAGTATTTGATTAATGCCATTTAAAGATTTGTTTATTAGATATTCTTGTAAAAATAAATCTCCGCAAGTATAAGACGTAATGCAAAGTTCAGGAAAAACTATAAATTTAGTTCCCTTATCACAAGCATCATTTATGCATAGTAGAATATTTTCAACATTATAGTCAACATCAGAAATCCTAGTCTTAGGACAAGCTGCTGCAACTTTAATAAAATCCATGTAATCACTCCCTATAAACTTTTAATTGAATTTTCTAAGATGATGTATATTTGTATATGTATAATTTTATTATAAATGAATATATAAGTAATTATATTTTTAGTTTTAAATAAAAATATGTTTTAATAATTATAAACCAAATAGTAATAAAATCAAAATTAAAGATAAGGGTTAACAAATAACTTATTTAGTGATAAAAAGTACTTGTAAAAACTAAAGAAAAGTTATATACTAAAAATAGAAAAAATTAGTATAATAAGATTGGAGGGGTGGATAACATGGGGTCAGCAGTATTTTGGTTAATTGTTGCAATTTGTGCATTTGCAATAGATGTTTTAACAAGTAATTTTTGTTTCATGTTGTTTTCTATAGGAGCTGTTGTAGCTGCAATATGCGGAGCTTTAGGTGTACCATTTGTAATGCAAGTAGTGATTTTTTCTATAATAAGCATAATATCCTTAGCAATTGGTTATCCGTGGTTAAAGAAAAAATATAAAGGTATGTCAAAAAATATACCGCTTATGGAAGAAACCTATATTGGGAAAATTATGGAAAGTGAAAAGGAAATTGTTAGCCAAGCTCAAGTTAAGGTTAATGGAGAATACTGGACCGTAATAAATGAAGACGATATAATTCATGTTGGAGAAAAATTCGTAATTACAGGTATTCAAGGAATAAAATTAAAGATAAAGAAAGCGTAGGGGGATACAAAATGGTTTTAATGATAATTTTAGGTGTAATATTACTATGTATATTGGCAGTAGTAGTATCATCAATTAAAGTGGTAAATACAGGTTATTTATATGTTGTAGAAAGATTTGGTAAGTTTGATAAGGTATTAGAGCCAGGCTGGCATTTTATAATACCATTTGTAGATTTTGTTAGAAGAAAAGTTTCAACAAAGCAACAAATTTTAGATGTACAACCACAATCAGTTATAACTAAGGATAATGTTAAAATTTTAGTAGACAATGTTATTTTTTATAAATTATTAAATGCAAGAGATGCTGTTTATAATATAGAAGATTTTAAATCAGGTATAGTATATTCAGCAACAACAAATATGAGAAATATACTTGGTAATATGACATTAGATGAAATATTATCAGGAAGAGATGCTATAAATCAAGATCTTTTATGTATTATAGATGAAGTTACTGATGCATATGGTATAAAAATACTTTCAGTTGAAATTAAAAACATAGTTCCACCAAATGAAATTCAACAAGCAATGGAAAAACAAATGAGAGCTGAAAGAGATAAAAGAGCTATGATTCTTCAAGCAGAAGGTTTAAGACAATCTCAAATAGAAAAAGCTGAAGGTGAAAAGCAAGCTAAAATATTAACAGCAGAAGCAGAAAAACAAGCTAATATTAGAAGAGCTGAAGGGTTAAAGGAATCTCAATTACTAGAAGCAGAAGGTAAAGCGAAGGCTATTGAACAAATAGCTATTGCAGAAGCAGAAGCTATTAGAAAAGTTAATAAAGCTATTATTGAATCAGGCACAAATGCAACTGTTATAGCTTTAAAGCAAGTTGAAGCCCTTATAGAAATGTCTAAAAATCCAGCTAATAAGCTTATATTACCAA
The DNA here is from genome assembly GCF_019977655.1 of Clostridium gelidum. NCBI lineage: Bacteria > Bacillati > Bacillota > Clostridia > Eubacteriales > Clostridiaceae > Clostridium > Clostridium gelidum. The sequence continues at coordinate 4,736,833 of NZ_AP024849.1, read as the reverse complement.
ATGAAACATTATCATCTTTTGGAAGTATAGCAGCAATTGGAGACTTACTTAAAGGCAATAAATAATAAAATATTAAAAATTAAAGGAGCAGGGAGACTTGCTCCTTTTTGGATTTTAAATATAAAAAGTTTAAATATTGATGTTTATGGAATTAATATATAATATAATATACAACAATACCAAAAAAGTTTACAATGGAGGTATCATAAAAGAATATGAGATATAAAGGTTTTAATGAAGAAAGAGTTATACTTAATCAAAAAAAGAAACTAATGAAAATGGAAGATAAACTTTTAAATAAAAGGGAAAATATTTATATAAAAAATAAGATATCTAAAGTAAAAGAAAAACTAGAGGAAAAGATTCCAACTAAAATGATGGATACATTTCAAAAAGCTTTTGAAAAAGGATTTTATTATGTATTTGAAAAAGGAACTATGATAATAGAGAAAAGTTATAATTCGAAAAAATTAAAAAATGAAGCGGATATAAATGAAAATATTTTATCTAAGCAAATAAATAATAAAAACTTAGACAGAATTGATAAAACTGTAAAAAAAGGTTCGCTTATAAACAAAGGTATTACAACGGCAGAGGGAACTGTACTTGGAGTACTCGGAATAGGACTTCCAGATATACCAGTATTTATAGGGATAATATTAAAGACTGTATATGAAATCTGTTTGAATTATGGTTTTGACTATGATTCAGAAGAAGAGAAAGGTTTTATTTTGAATATAATTTGTGCAAGTGTGAATAAAACAGAAGAAAGAATTATATATTCTAATGAAGCAGATAAAATTGGATATAGTATCGATAACGGTTTTCATAATAAAGTAAATATTACTAAGATGATAGAAATAACTTCTAGAAATTTATCTGAAAATATAATTTTATCTAAAATTATACAGGGTGTTCCTATAATAGGCGTATATGGTGGAATTTCAAATTATATATTAATAAGAGATATAAGTGAAATGGCATGTTTGAAGTATAAAAAAAGATTATTATTGAAATTATAAAATAAAGTGAATCTTAGTTGAACTTATCTAGGGTCGTGCCGCTGTTAACTCTCACTTAAGCAGAGAACCTAAATCTATGATTTAGTGTGAATCGATTACTCACCCGACTTCAGGAGGAGGAGTTTCATATAAAGTGGGAGTGTTACAGCGGCTAGACATCAGATAAATTAGCAAGCTTATTTGTTATCTTTTTCAATCGTCTTATCATTAAAGGTTGAAATACTAATGAAAAAACAGTAATATATACTAAGCAGTACAAAAATATCAGGCATATGCCTAAGCCGGGGTGAAAAGATGAAGAAGAAAAATATAATAAGTTTAATATTATGCAGTATAATATCTTTTTCTATGATTGGATGTAATATTAAAGATGATTATATAATTGAAACGAAAAAGAATACTGATGAAAAACCATCGGGTGATAAAGTCAATGAAGTGTTTGATTCAGAGAAAATGGCCGAATTAATGGATAAATTAAAAACTACGCCTAAAGAAGTTTCAGATAAATTAGATGAAGTAGATAGTGATACAACAAGAACAATGCAAGAATTAAATGATAAAGCTGATGAATTAACTGATACCTTAAATAGTGCTGATTTTGAAGGAAAAAGTGAAGATATAAAGAAGCAATTTGATGATATATCAGACAAATTAGATGAATTAAAAGATAATGTTAATGACGCTAAAGACAAAGCAGATACATTTGAAGATCCTATTGACAAAATACAAGTTACAGATACAATAGATGAATTTACATCACATTCAGATAACTTACAAAGAGCATTAAATAGGGCATCTTCAACTAGATAAAAACTTAGTGTGTTAGTCTATAGATATTAGTAGTATCTTTGACTAACATTTTCTTTACAAATAGTTAAAAGTGGGAATAAAAAATACTTGAATATTTTGCTTTAGTATGGTAAAGTGATAAATAGAGAAACGTGAATTTTAGGAGGAGATAATTTATGAAAATGAATAATTTAATAAGAAAATTAACAATAGTTGCTATTGTAGCGACACTAGGAATAAGTTTAGTTGCATGCGGAGGAACTACTCAAAATAAATCATCAGAAACAAAGAAGGTAGCGAGCACTTTGGATAAAGATGAATTAGTAATTGGTTTAGATGATACTTTTGTTCCAATGGGATTTAAAGATGAGAGCGGAAAATTAGTTGGATTTGATGTTGAACTAGCAGAGGCAGTTGCTAAAAAACTTAATAAAAAAATAAAATTTCAAGCAATTGATTGGAGTATGAAAGAAACAGAACTTAATAATGGAAATATAGATTTAATATGGAACGGATATTCAATTAGTGATGAAAGAAAAGAAAAGGTTGAATTTTCAAAACCATATTTAAACAATACTCAAGTTATAGTAACACTTGCAGATTCGAATATAAAATCTAAATCAGATTTAGCAGGTAAAAAAGTTGGCGCTCAAAATGAATCTACTGCAGTTGATGCTGTAGCAGCTGATGGAAATATAATGAAAAGTTTTGATGGTGGAAAGATCGTTACTTTTGCAGATAATAATGATGCATTAATGGATTTAGAAGCAAAAAGATTAGATGCCATTGTTGTAGATGAGATTTTAGCTAGATACTATATGAAAGCAAGAGGAACAGAAAAATATAAAATTCTAGATGAAAATTTTGGTAAAGAACAATATGGTGTTGGAATTAGAAAAGGTGATACTAAATTTGTAGAAGCTTTTAATAAAGCTTTAGATGAAGTAATAGCAGATAAAACTGCTGGAGAAATATCTAAGAAATGGTTTGAAGAAGATATACTTGTTAAATAGAAAATTTATATTTTTTGAATGTTAATTAGATAGAATATTTTTAATGCAATTTTGAATATGACTAATGATGGAAACCATAAAGAGGAGGAAATGACCTTGACTTATATTTTAGAAATAATGCCTCAAGTACTAGAGGGGCTTAAAGTCACATTAGAAATTTTTGCACTTACGTTAATATTATCTATTCCCCTTGGAATAGTAGTTGCTGTGATGAGAACATCTAAATCTCTAATACTAAGAGAAATAAGTGGGCTATATGTTCTTATAATGAGAGGGACTCCTCTATTGTTACAAATTATTGTAATATTTTTTGGTTTGCCTATAGTGGGTATAACCTTTGATAGGTTTCCAGCTGCAATTTTTGCATTTACTTTAAATTATGCAGCTTATTTTGGTGAAATATTTAGATCGGGAATAATGTCTATTGATGATGGACAAGTTGAAGGCGCTCAAGTTTTAGGCTTAAGTTCAAAAAATATATTTTTTAGAATTATACTTCCACAAGCATTTAAAAGAGTTATTCCACCAGTTGCAAATGAGATAACAACTTTAGTGAAGGATACTTCTTTGGTTTATGTATTGGGATTAGATGAAATGCTAAAGATAGGAAAAATGGCTGCCAATAGAGATGTTTCATTAATGCCACTTTTAATAGTTGGAGTTGTATACTTAATTGTAATAGCAATTTTCACTCAAGTATTAAAGAAAATTGAAGAAAAATATGACTATTATAAGTAAGCACATTCAAAAAATAACAGATCAGTATACTTACATTTGGTTTGTTATATTATTGTATGCGCCTAAGTGGAGGAATTTATATGCTTAAAGTTAATAATATAAAAAAGAAATTTGGAAGTACAGAAGTTTTGAAAGGTGTTAATCTTGAAATAAAACAAGGTGAAATATTAGTTGTTGTAGGTCATTCTGGAGGCGGAAAAACTACATTACTTAGATGCGTAAATGCATTAGAACATTGTGATGAAGGCGATATAGAAATAAACGGAAAAATTCTATGTAAGGATGGCAAGTATGTAGATAAAAAAAACCTCAAAGAAATAAGAAAAGATATAGGATTGGTATTTCAAAATTTTAACTTGTTTCCACATATGACTGTTTTAGAGAATTTAATTGAAGCACCACAAAGAGTATTTGGATGGAAAAAAGAAGATGCAATTAAAAAAGCAGAAGAAACTCTTGGATTTTTAGATTTATTAGAAAAAAAGGATAATTATCCTTTTGAGTTATCGGGTGGACAAAAACAAAGAGTTGCTATTGGTAGGGCATTAGTATTAGAACCTAAAATTATGTGTTTTGATGAACCAACTTCTGCATTAGATCCAGGACTTACTGGAGAGGTTGCAAATTTAATAAAGAGTTTAAGTGTAAAAGGTATGAGTATGATGATTATAACACACGATATGGATTTTGCTAAAAATGTAGCTGATAGAATAGTTTCTATGAATGCAGGGAAACTTCAAGAGGGTTTAATTTTTGAAGAATAGGTATTTTGAAAAGTTCTAATTTGTATGTAAGGATTCTGCAAGGAAAAAGGATTGGATAATGATCCAGTTAGATGTCTAGATTGTAGAAGAGCTAGAAAACAACAAAGAAACTACGACAGATAGTAAACAATAAGGTCATAAGAGCAATCTTATGACCTTTTTTGCTTGTAATATTTTTCTTTGGATTTAAAACCAACATTCATGTAAAGTTTTTATGGCAATAATCTTGGTGCAGACTGTTGATAAATCATATATTGCTGTTCATAAATATTAAGAAATATTTTTGGTAGAACTAAATAACCTATTCTCATTGTGATGTTATGAGTATATTATTTCTTTAATAAATACAAACTAAGATGTCTAGCATAAGCTGAACTTTTGCTTATATTAGGAATCTTAGTTTTTGTGAATAAAAAATAAGACGAATTATAAAAGCAAACAATCACTACATAATTCGGAAAAACACAAATTAAATGAAAAATTAACACAATAAAAGTTGACATCATACGTGTTAGATGATAATCTTAGAGTATAGATACGAAAGTTAATAGAGTACTGTTAGAAAACATTCGCCATTGAAAAAAGTGGTGATTAAGCTAAATCTCATAATATTTTTTGGAGGAATTAAGATGTTAGATATTAGAAGCGTATTCGTTGAAAAGAAAAAAGGATTTAATGTAGAAGCTAAAAGTTTATTAAATGATTTTAGAGACAATCTAGGAGTAGCAAATTTAGATGAGGTAAGACTTGTTAATAAATATGTTATTGCGGATATATCTGAAGAATATTATAAAAAGGCATTACATACAATTTTTTCTGAAGCAACAGTAGACGTAGTTTACGAATCAGAATTATCAATGAATCAAGGAGAAGTAGCGTTTGGCGTAGAATTTTTACCAGGTCAATATGACCAAAGAGCAGATTCAGCATCAGAGTGTTTAGCACTATTAACTGCTGAAGATAAGGTAGAAATAAAATCAGCTAAAATAGTTATATTAAAAGGAAAGTTATCACAAAATGATATTGAAAAAATTAAGAATTATTATATTAATCCAGTCGATTCAAGAGAAGTTGATATAAATAGCAAAGATTTATCATCACTTTCAAACATACCTAAAGATGTTCAAATCTTAGATGAATTTACCCAAAAGACTTTAGAACAATTAAAAGAATTTCATAGTGAACAAGGTTTAGCTATGAGCAGCGACGATCTTCTTATGATTCAAGATTATTTTAAAGAAGAAAAGAGAGATCCAAGTATAACTGAAATTAAAGTTATAGATACATATTGGTCAGATCACTGTAGACATACAACATTTTCTACAATATTAGAAGATGTTCAAATAGAAGATAACAAGTATACAAAACCTATAAAAGCAAGTTATGAAGGATACATAAAATCAAGAGAATATGTTTATGGGGAAAAAGAAAAGAGCAAAACTCTTATGGATATGGCAGTAATTGCTATGAAAGAACTTAGAAAAAGAGGAAAGCTTGAGGATTTAGACATTTCTGAAGAAATTAATGCTTGTTCAATTAATGTGAAAATTGAAACAGATAAGGGCATGGAAGATTATTTAGTAATGTTTAAAAACGAAACTCATAATCATCCAACAGAAATTGAACCTTTTGGTGGAGCAGCAACTTGTCTTGGCGGAGCTATAAGAGATCCACTTTCAGGAAGAACTTATGTATATCAAGCAATGAGAGTTACAGGCGCAGCAGATCCAACAGTTGCAATTGAAGATACATTAGAAGGTAAACTTCCTCAAAGAAAAATAGTACTTGGAGCAGCTCATGGATATAGTTCATATGGAAATCAAATTGGTCTTGCAACAGGTCAAGTTGAAGAAGTATATCATCCCAATTATGCAGCTAAGAGAATGGAAGTTGGAGCAGTTATAGCAGCAGCACCAAAAGAAAATGTTGTAAGAGAAGAGCCGGTTCTTGGAGATGTAATAATATTACTTGGTGGTAGAACTGGAAGAGATGGTGTTGGTGGAGCTACAGGTTCATCTAAGGAACATACAGTAGATTCAATTAATGAATGTGGAGCAGAAGTTCAAAAGGGAAATGCACCTACTGAAAGAAAAATTCAAAGATTATTTAGAAATGCAACAGTAGCAAAAATGATTAAAAGATGTAATGATTTTGGTGCTGGTGGAGTTTCAGTAGCAATTGGAGAACTTTGCAGAGGTTTAGATATAGATTTAGATAAGGTTCCTAAGAAATATGATGGATTAGATGGAACAGAACTTGCAGTTTCAGAATCACAAGAAAGAATGGCAGTTGTGGTAACAAAAGAAAATGCAGATGAATTTATAAGACTTTGTAATGAAGAGAATTTAGAAGCTAATTTAGTAGCTAATGTTACTGATACAGATAAATTAAGGTTATTCTGGAGAGGTAAGAATATTGTTGATTTAAAGAGAACTTTCTTAGATACAAATGGAGCTACTCAAAAAACAAACGTTACAGTTAAAGCACCAAGTGATTATCCATATACAGTAGCAGATATAAATGTTAAAGAAGAATGGATAAATAACTTAAAGAAATTAAATGTATCATCTAAGCAAGGATTAGCAGAAAGATTTGATGCAACAATTGGCGGTGGAACAGTACTTATGCCATTCGGTGGTAAGTATGCAAAAACTCCAGCAGAAGGTATGGCAGCTAAAATTCCAGTACTTCATGGTGAAAGCAAAGATGCAACTTTGATGACTTTTGGATTTAATCCAGAACTTGGTACTTGGAGTCCATATCATATGGCATATTATTCAGTAATTGAAAGTATTACAAAGCTTGTAGCTATGGGTGGAGATTATAGACGTGCTAGATTAACTTTTCAAGAATATTTTGAAAGATTAGGTACAGATGCTTCAAGATGGGGTAAACCATTTGCAGCATTACTTGGTGCATATAACGCACAAATGGCATTTGAGATTCCAGCAATTGGTGGTAAAGATTCAATGTCAGGAAGTTTTGGAGATTTAGATGTACCTCCAACACTTGTATCTTTCGCCGTAGGAGTTGAAAAAGCTAAAAATATAATATCACCAGAATTTAAAAAGATAGGCTCAAGTTTAGTTTTATTACAAACTGAAAAGTTAGAAGATGGAACTATAAACATAGATAAGCTTAAAAAGAATTTAGATGTTCTGTATACATTAATACAAGATAAAAAAGTAATTTCTGCATCAGCTATTAAATTTGGAGGAGTTTCAGAAGCTCTTACTAAAATGGCACTTGGAAATAGAATTGGTATAGAATTTGAGAACTTAACAAAAGATGAATTATTTGCTTTCAACTATGGAACTATAATATTAGAAGTTAAAAAGGGTATTAATATAGAAGAAGAATTTAAGAATTGTCTTTACAAAATGGTTGGTAAGACAATAGATTCTGCAGCTATAGTAAGTAAAGAATATGATTTCAACTTAAAAGTTGAAGATTTAGAAAAAACTTATGAGAAAAAATTACTTTCAGTATTCAAGATTAAAACTACAGATGTTAAAGAAAAAATAGAAACAGTTTTGTATGATCATAAATGTGTGCTTTCTCCTAAGCTTAAAATAGCTAAGCCAAGAGTTGTAATTCCAGTATTCCCAGGAAACAATTGTGAATATGATTGTGCTAGAGCCTTTGAGAAAGAAGGAGCAGAAGTAACTCAAGTTGTATTTAGAAATATAACTAAAGAAGCACTTAATGAATCAATAGAAAGACTTGCAAATGAAATAAGCAAATCTCAAATTCTTAT